>JASHUM010000079.1 GCA_030040015.1 Acidimicrobiales bacterium | reverse complement strand
GGGGTCGTTGCGTCGTGCATGGCCTGGGCGCAGCGGATGGCTCGAGCCGGGCCCTCGAACGACGCCACGAATCCGTCCCCTGTGGTGTTGATCTCCTTGCCCCGGTGAGCGCGTAGCTGCTCGCGCATGAGCCGGTCGTGGGTGTCGAGCAGGCGACTCCATGCCTCGTCGCCGACGTCGGACAGGCGCGTGGTCGAGCCGACGATGTCGCTGAAGAGCACCGTCGTGAGAACCCGATCGACGGGAGCCGGCGACCCGGTCCCAGTGAGGAATTGAGCGATCTGATCAGGGGTCTCGGCGAAGCTCACCGGGGCGAGCCCGGTCGCCGCTCCGGGCCGCTCGACGAGGGTGGCGTCGGCGATGTGCTCAGCCAGGTACCGCCCGTGGGAGAGGGGCACGATGGCGCTCTCGGTCGCCTGGAGGATCAAGGTGGGCGCCTGCACCAGGGGAAGGGCACGTCGGACGTCGACGCCCATCAGCAAGTTTCGCCACAACGCTGCGGCCGCCCTCGGGGTGAAGGCCGAGCGGTACTGCCGGCTGACGAGCTCCATCAGCTCGTCGTCACCGGACAGGTCCGGTGCCAGGGCGCGAGCGAGGTCGGGAGAACCCCAATTCGCCGAGATCAGGTCGATGATCGACTCGACGTCAGCTTGGGGAAGTCCGATTGGGTAATCCCCGTCGACGAGCAGTCGCGATGAGGTGTTGCCCAGGACGAGCGAGCTCACGCGTTCGGGATGGATGGCGGCGAAGAGGATGGCGATGGGCCCGGCGTCCCCCTCGGCGTAGACGGCGGCGCGTTCGGAGCCGACCGCGTCGAGCACGGCCCGGAGGTCCTCGGTGGCTTCCTCCCACGTCGGCACGGCGTTGAGAGGCACCGGGTCGGACATCCCTGTCCCCCGCCGGTCGAAGAGGATGAGCCGGCTGAAACCGGCCAGGCGCCTGAAGAAGGGCCCGGCCCAGTCCCACAGCAGCTCGAGGTGACTGCCGATGCCGAAGAACACGGCCAGGTCCGGGGGGCCCTGGCCGAGCACCTGGTAGGCGACGTCGCCGTCCCCGACGGTGACGTACCTCGTCTGCGGTGGGCGCGTGACAGGAGCCATCGGCGCCAAGTGTTGCCGACCGCCGTGCCCGGGCGCCCGGGGTCTGTCAGTCCGCTACGGCTGGGTGGTGACGTTGGTGATGGTGGGGACGATCTCCACCCACGTCGGGCCCGGGGTCAACGGGATGGTGGTGCCGTTGGCGGCCACGAGTGAAGTGGGACTGGTCTCCGACGCGCGCTGCCAGGTTCCTGAGATCATCTGCCCGTTGCGCAGCACCTCGAGCGATCCGCTCCCGATCATCTGGGACTGGACCTCGAGCCCGCCCTCGTCGTTCTCCAGCCATGGCCCGTAGCTGATCACCACGCGCTGGACGACGATGTTGGGGAAGGCGATCTGTCCCCCACCAGCAACCGTGGCGGGAACCCCGGAATAGGAGAGCATCCACTCACCGGAACTCGCGTTCCAGGTCCAGGTCACGTTGCTGGTCGACGAGAAGGGGATGTTGATCGAGCTGATGGGGGTACCTCCGGCCGGGACGCTCGTGGCGTAGGTGAAGATGGGGGCAGGTGGCGTGGTGTCGCTCGAATTGAGCGCCCACACGGCGGACGTCGAGGTGTAGGTGGCGTACGGGGCCACTCGCTGGGGATTGTTGATCGTGAGCCCGCTGTGGGTGAAGAGGTTGTCGTCGGTGATGGGAGCCGCCTGGAGCAGCGCGATCACCGGGTTGATCCCGCCGGCGTGGACGAAGAGGGGATGGCTCAGCTGGGACAGGATCTGTACGTCGACGGCGCGCGCCGAGCGGACCGGGCCTACGAAGCTCGAGCTCTGGCACTGGAACACCGCCACCAAGCGCGTGATGAGGCTTTCGACCGGTTCTTCGAACACGATGTCGGCCTGGTCGAGACCGGACTGGGGCCGGGCCGCCGGGTAGTTGTCGACCTTCACGGCCACGGCCGGCCGCTGGGGCACGACACCGCCCGGCGCCGGAGTGCCCGTGAGCGGACACACCGGGCCGTCGGCCTGGGTGGTGCTCGGAACCGAGACGACGGCGCGGACGTCCTTGTTGGGCGTCTGGTGCTTGGTTCCGAGGGCGAGTGCCACTCCGGCTCCGGCACCGAGGACCAGCACGGCAGCCCCGATGATCAGCCAGGTGCGGATCCCGGTACGGGACCGGCGGACGTGACGACCGCGCTGGCGCATATCTTTTGGTTGCGTTGGCGTTGCGTCAGTGATCCGGTGAGGATAGCGCCGGGTTGTCTCTTTTCCGTGGACCCCTGACCGCGTGGAGTAGCGTCCCGACGTGCCCGGGCCCCGTCACCTGCCCCCGTGGGTGCGGCGGCTGGCGGCAACGGGCATAGCCCGCGCGTGGACGTGGGTCACCGATGTCGGCGGCGTCGGTCCGGGCGATCCCCGGGCGCGGCGTTTCGGGCGGTTCGGAGAGGGGAGCTTGCTCTGCTTCCCCCCGGGCGCCATCTACAACGAGCGTTACATCCACATCGGCAGCCACTCCATCATCGGGCCGTACGTGACCCTCAGCGCCGGAATGGCTCCGGGACAGGAGATGGTCAGCGACCCGGTGGTCTCGATCGGCGACCGAACCATGATCGGAAGGGGAAGCCACATCGTCGGACATTTCTCCATCGAGATCGGCGACGACATCCAGACCGGGCCGTACGTCTACGTCACCGACCAGAACCATGTCTATGAGGATCCTGAGACTCCGGTCGGGCGCCAGTGGCCGAGGGAGGAGCCCGTGTCGATCGGCTCGGGGAGCTGGTTGGGCACTGGGGTCGTTGTGCTTCCCGGGGCCAAAGTGGGACGTAACGCCGTCATCGGTGCGGGTTCAGTGGTGACCGGCGAGATCCCCGACCACTCTGTGGCTGTGGGGTCGCCGGCCCGAGTGGTCAAGCGCTACCGGCCCGGGCGGGGTTGGGAGGCTGTTCCGGGCTCGTGACCAGGACGGGGGGCTGGGCCTCTGCGACCGGGCAGATACGACACCGGAAATTCACGAAAAACCCGGCCAGGGTGCTCTGCCCCGAACGTTGTCGTGCCGATACCATGCCATGGACCGCATGACTCTCTGTGCCCGACCCCGCGACCCGGCGGAGACCGGCGGAGTTGGGACGGAGCAGGATGCCGAGACCCACGGTCACGTCCTGCACCTCCCTTCCCCGCGAGCCTTCGTACGCCACGCGCTGCCCTCGCTGATCGAGAGCACGATCGGCCCTGCCGCGCTCTTCTACATCGTCCTGGTGACCTCGGGTTTCCGGGGCGCCATCATCGCCGCCCTGGCGTGGTCGTACCTGGCCACCTTCCGCCGCATCCTGCGTCGCCAGCGCGTGCCGGGGATGCTCCTCATCAGCCTGGCCCTGGTGTCGCTGCGGAGCTTCGTGGCCTTCGCCACCGGGAGCGCGTTCCTCTACTTCATCCAGCCGACGATGGGCACGTTCCTGGTGGCGCTTGTGTTCCTCGTCACCGCCGTCGCCGGCCGGCCTCTCGTCGAGCGCCTGGCGCACGACTTCTGCCCAATGGACCCCGAGCTGATGCAGCGGGACTTCCTGCGCCGCTTCTTCCTCCGGGTGTCGTGGCTGTGGGCGGTGGTGCTCACCACCAACGCCGCCTTCGTCCTCGCCCTGTTGCTGCGCACCTCCCTTCGGGCCTTCGTCGTCGAGCGGACCGTGGTGAGCAGCGTGCTCATGGTCGGTGGCGTGGTGCTCTCGGTGCTCTGGTTCGTGCGGTTCATGCGCCAGCACGGCATCGCCGTACGCTTCTCGAGTGCCCTCCACCTCGCCCACATCCCGGTCACCAGCGGGCCGGTGGCGGTCGAAGCGCCCACGCACTGAAGGCGGCGGGGGCCTGTCGTCCCCCGCCGTTGTGTTCATCAGCTACCTGGCCGGGGCCGTGCCCTTCTCGGGCCTGGCGGCGCGCCTGCTCGCCGGCGTCGACCTGCGCAGCCAGGGGAGCGGGACCGTGTCGGGGACCGGCCTCTACGAGGTGACCGGGTTCCGGCCGCTGGCGGTTGCCGGGAGCCTCGATGTCGCCATGGGGGCGGTGGGCCCCCTCCTGGCCGGACGGCGCCGGCCCATCCTCGGGGGCCTTTCCGCGGGCGCCGCCGTGACCGGGCACAACTGGTCACCCTTCTTGGGGGGGGCCGGGGGCCGGGGGTTGTCGACCGCCCTCGGGGCCACGCTCGCCGCCGCCCCGGAAGGAACCCTGGTCCTCGGCGCCTGCATGGGGCTCGGCCGGCTGGTGCGGCAGACCGGACTGGCCTCTCTCCTTGGCATCGTGGCCCTCATCCCCGTGCTCGGCCGGCGCCGAGGTCTCGCCGGAGTCGTGCTCGGGGCCTCGCTGGCCCTGCCCATGGTCATGAAGCGCGTGCTCGGAAACGGCCGACCCGAGGATCGATCCGATCTGGGCCGGGTCTTCCTGTGGCGCTTGCTCTTCGATCAGGATCCCGACAAAACCTGACACGGGTGTCCGATCGGGGCCCGGCACCACCCCGATAGCCTCGGGCACCATGGATGGCCCGATCGTCGCCGTGGTCGCCGACAGCGCTGCCGCCCTGGACCCGACGCTGGCGGCGCAGTTGGGCGTCGTCACCGTTCCCATGGGCCTCGAGGTGGGCGGCAAGCCTGTCGCCGAGGCGGACATGCCTCTCGAAGAGCTGGTACGCCATCTCGACGACGGGATCCAGACGAGCGCCCCACCTCCGGGCGCCTTCGTGGAAGCCATCGAGCAGGCCCTGGCCGGAGGCGCCGACTCGGCCGTCGTCCTCACCGTCGGGGCCAACCTGTCCAGCACCTACGAGTCGGCCGCCGTTGCCGCCAACGTGGCAGGCGAGGGGCGACGCGTCGTCGTGATCGACACCGGGACGGCCGCCGGTGGGGAGGGTCTGGTCGTCCTGGCCGCTGCTCAGGCGGCGGCGGCCGGTGCGTCGCTCGAGGGTGTCGAACACCGCGCCCGTCTCGCCGCCGAGCACGTGCGGTTGGTGGCGGCGGTGGAGGAGCTCAAGTACCTGGTGCGCGGCGGGCGGCTTTCGGCCGCCGCGGCGCGCGCCGGAGAGCACATCGGGGTTCGGCCGGCATTCGAGCTCCGCCAGGGCCGGGTTCATCCTCTGCGCCCGTCGTTCAGCTCGGAGGGCGCCTTCGACCAGATCCTCGGGCAGTGGCGCAAGTCCGTCGTCGAGGGGGCCGATCTCCACGTGGCCGCCTTGCACGCCATGCGCGGCGACGACGCGGCTGCCCTCCTGGACAAGGTGCGCGCCGAAGTGGAGCCGGTCACCGCCCTCGTCGGAACGTTCGGCCCGGTGATGGTCGCCCACACCGGGCCGGGGGTCATCGGCCTGGCGTGGTGGTGGGAAACGCCCGAGCCGAGCTGAGCACCCAGCCCACGGCGCCGACCGTGGCGTGACGGCTCGGCCCGTGGATGATGCCGTGACCCATGCCCTCCACCAACTGCAAGCGGCTGGGCCCGGCTGCCGACGCCTGGAGCCGGCGCCCGTGTTCCTGGCCGAGCAGACGATCCCCGGTGCCGTGCACCACGGCAAGGGGCGCAGCGATTCGCACCAACAATGACTCGAGGGGTTCGCCCACCGTCCAGCTCGGGGAGATGCGCACGCGTAGCCGACGCGACGCCACCCACCGGCCGAGACCTGTCCGGGTGAGGAGGGCGGTGATCAGGCCGACGGGCGATGCCCGCATCCGCCAGCGAGCCGGGGCGCTGACCAGGACGGCACCGGCAACGTCGGCCCGGTCCTCGGCGGAGGCGTCGGCCAGATAGCCGGCCACGGCCACGCCCCCCATCGACACCCCGACCAGGACGATCGCCAGGTCCCGATGCCGGGCCGCCTCCACCGCACAGGCCACGTCGAAGTGCTCGGTGCTGCCCACCCCGCACGAACCTTCGGACGCCCCATGGCCGCGAGCGTCGTAGGTCAGGACCTGGTACCCGGCGGTGGACAGGTCCTTTGCCAGCTCGCACACCCCCGGGTCGTCCTGGCTTGCAGAGAAGCCATGCACGACGACCACGGTGGCAAGTGCGCCGTCTCGTGCCTCGTGCCATCGGGCGCACAGCCGTAACCCGTCAGCCGTCTGCAGTTCGATGGCACCACCGGCAGTCGGAATTTCCCGAACCTGCATGGGGACCACACCCTCAGAATACTGGCCTACCTCTCCTTTGGTCCCGGCGGTCACTGGTCCTTGCTGGGGTACCGTCCGGTGCACGGCCGGCACCGTTTTGGTCGGCCGGGGAGGGAGACGGAGATGACGAGCCCCCCGGGGCCCATCGCCCTGGCCGGCAGCGGCGAGTTCCTTCCCGTTATGGAGCCCGTGGACCGCGCCCTGCTCGACGGGCGCCCGCCCCGAGCGGCGTTCCTCCCCACCGCGGCGGCACTCGAGGGTGCCGAACGCGTGGCGTACTGGATCGATCTCGCCGATCGGCACTATCGCCAGATGGGTATCGAGCCGGTGCCGGTGCCGGTGCGTACCCACGGCGACGCCGAGGACCCGGCCATGGCGGCGCGACTGGCTGGAGTTGGCCTCGTCTATCTGTCAGGAGGAGATCCTCATCATCTGTCCCAGACCTTGCGCGACAGCCTGGTCTGGCGCGCCGTCGTCGAAGCGTGGCGATCGGGAGCCGCCGTGGCCGGATGCTCGGCCGGTGCCATGGCGCTCACCGCCGGTGCGCCGGCCCTCCGTCGCGCTGCCACGGCGAGTCGTCATGTGGCCGACGGGGTCGCCAACGGGCTTGCCCTCGTCGGGGGGATCGCCGTGATCCCCCATTTCGACTTCTTCGAGCAGGCTCGCTCCGGCGCATCCAGCCGGTTCGAGGCGTGGCGCCCGCCCGGCACGACGCTCGTCGGCATCGACGAGAACACGGTGTTGGTGGGCGACGGCCACCACTGGCGGGTGGAGGGCAAGGGGGCCGTGTGGGTGCTCGGCGCCGGGGGGCGCCGGCGGGTGGGACCGGGCGAGACGGTGCAGCTCCCCGAGCCGTGACGGCCCGGGCGGAATGTTGTATCCGCAAACACTGTTGAACTGGAGGCGGAGCAGTGGGCCTGAGCGGCCCGTGCCCCGTAGAGCACGAGCAGAGAAACAGAAGAGGAGAGAGGCGCAACATGCCTGCAGTCACCGCAGACGACCTGACCACCCTGCCCGCCGTCTCGGTCGCCCCGGATAGCCGCCGGCGCCCCGTGGTGTCGGTGACCGACGCCCCAGCCGGTCTCGAGGGGGAGGGCTTCCCCGTCAGGCGGGCGTTCGCCGGGGTCCCCCTTGAGTCGCTCGACCCGTTCGTGCACATGGACCAGATGGGCGAGGTCGAGTACGCCCCGGGGGAGCCCAAGGGGACGCCGTGGCATCCGCATCGCGGCTTCGAGACGGTCACCTACATGATCGACGGGACCTTCCAGCATCGCGACTCGACAGGTGGAGGTGGCCTGATCACCAACGGCGACACCCAGTGGATGACCGCCGGAGCCGGGATCCTCCACATCGAGCGCCCGCCCGAGGAGCTCGTGGTGAGCGGGGGTGTGTTCCACGGGATCCAGTTGTGGGTGAACTTGCCCGCCGCCGAGAAGTGGGTGCCGCCCCGGTACCAGGACCTCCGCGCCGGCAGCGTGAAGCTGCTGCGTTCGCCCGACGGGGGCGCCCTGGTACGGGTCATCGCCGGTGAGCTGTCGGGGCATCGGGGCCCGGGTTCGACGCATACGCCCATGGCCATGGTGCATGCGACCGTGCAGCCCGGGTGCGAGCTCGAGCTGCCCTGGGACCCGAACTTCAACGCATTGGTGTACGGGCTGGCCGGCGACGGCACGGCCGGAGACACCGATCACGTGCTCGGTACCGGGCGCCTGGCCGTGCTGGGCCCGGGTGACACCGTCGTCGTGCGGTCCGCGTCACGACCCCGAGGGCCGAGCCCTGCCTTGGAGGTCCTGGTGATCGGGGGCCGCCCCATCGGCGAGCCCGTGGCTGCGTACGGGCCCTTCGTGATGAACACCCGTGCCGAGCTGGCGCAGGCCTTCGAGGACTACCAGCGTGGCCTGATGGGGACCATCCCGCCCGGATCGGACGGCTGAGCGGGCGCTGCGAGCCTCAGCGCGGCGGCGAGGACGCCACCACGACTGCGCACTCGCCGGCGGCGCCGATGGAGGCCTTCACGACGTCGCCTTCGATGGCCGCCGTGGGGCCGTCGAGGAGGCGGGGGTGCCCGCTCCCCACACGTGCCGGCGCCGGCACCACCCCGGTGCTGAACCCGTAGAGCGCGCCGAGCAGCTCGATCGCCCCGGCGGCTGCGCCGCAGTCGCCGACCAGGGGCTTGAGCGAGTACAGACCGTCCACGGCGGGCAACGTGCGTTCCAACACCGTGCTCTCCACCGCATCCAGGGCAGGCTGCCCCGTCCCGTGGGCGTTCAGGTACGACACCGTCTCGGCTCCGATCCCACTCGTCTGCAACGCTCGTCCCACGGCGCGTTCGAGTGCGTCGCGCACCGCCGATCCGCTCCCGTGCCCGCCCCGTGACTCTCCCGGCTCGGTGGCCGTCGCCGCTCCCCCGAGTATCCGGGAATACGCCGAGAAGGACGACCGGGCGACGACCAGGGCCACCACCGCTTCACCGGGGTTCGCCCCGACGCTTCCCTCTTGGAAGGGCAGGCAGGTGACCGAGGGAGCCGTGTCCACCACCGCCTTCGAGCGGGCGGCGCCGTTGGCCAGTCGTTCTGGCGTGAGGGACAGGTCCGAGCACACCACGAGCACGTCGTCCACGAGGTCGGCGTCGATCCACGACTTGGCCGTGAGCACGGCCATCGCCCCCGAAAGCTCTCCCGCGCTCACGCACATGCCAGGCCCGTGCAGCTCGAGCTCGTGAGCGAGCTCGGTCCAGGTGCTGTCGGCCCATTCAGCCGCATGGACGATGCCCACCCCGTCAGTGGCACGCCAACCGCGGTCATGGGCGTCGGACAGCGCCTCGCGTGCGGCGAAGCGCAGCGCACGGGCTCGCCTGCTCACCTCTCCGGCCCCTTCGTCGTCGACGAGCGACAGCCAAAGGGTGCGGTTCTGGGCCCAGGGAAGGAATCCCCGTACGGGGCGCACGGCCGAGCGAGCACCAAAGAGCCCCTCGCGCAGTCGCTTCTCACCCCAGCCGTATCCGCTCACCGCGCCGATGCCGGTCACGGTCACCCATGGGATCGAGGGGGATGGAGTGAACGATCCCCTGGGGCTGAAGGTCGAGGACATGGCGCGGATGCCCGGTGGTGCATGACGCGTTGCCGGGTGCGACAGCGTACGAGGAGGGTGCAGCCGGCGTAAAGGAAGGCGGACACATTTCGATGCTGCGCCGCCGTCAGTGGTGGTTCTCGACACGCGACGAGGCGATCGCCGTCGTCTTATATCAGAGGTGATCTCTCGCGGTGCCGTCCGGTGGGCGAGAGTCGCACCCGGGGATGAATCCGGGGCCGGCACTATCCTTGGTCAGTGGTGCAGACACGGTGGTGGAGGCGTCCTGGCTCGTCCGTCCGGCTGCCCCACCCCTTCGCCCGGCGGCACCCGGTCCCTCGCCATCTGGTGGCGGTCGAGCTGGCGCTGCTGGTGGCATGGGCGACGGCGAAGCTGCTCGCCGTCTTCGTCGTGGGCGGCGGCGGCGGGGCGCTCTTCGGCGTTGCCAGCCTGTGGACGCTCAGCGTCATCAGCGCCGTCCTGGTGCTCACCTTGGCGGCGGTGACCGGCTTCGAGATGCACCGCCTGCGAGGCGGGCTTCACGACGCCGGCATCGCCCTGCATTCGATGGAGCTGGTCACCGATCCCTCTCTGTCCTTCCTCCCGCTCGAGCAGTTGTTGGACGAGCTTCTGGCCAGGACGACCCAGGTCGTGGGCGGCGACGTGGCCACCATCTTCATGGTCGATCCCGACGGTCGGTCTCTGTCGGTGCGCGCCGTGCACGACGACGAACTGGGCCTTGCGCCGGGCTCCATCCCCTTCGGATCGGGAATCGTGGGTGGGGTCGCTTCGCAGGCCAAGGCCCGCATCGTGGTCGACGCCACGGCGGCGCGGATCGTCGAGGACGCATGGTTGGAGCCCATGGCGTCGCTGCTCGCGGCTCCGCTTCTCCAGGCCGGGCGGGTCATCGGCGTGGTGCTCGTCGGCGCCCGCGAGAGCCACGCTTTCGCCGAGCGAGACCTCCATCTTCTCGAACTGGTCGCCGAACGCGCCGCGGCCTCCATCGAGCGAGCCCGCCTCGACGACTCGGTGCGCCGAAGCCGTCTCGGTGCCGAGCAGGCCCGACGCCACCTGGACCTCTTGGCGCGAGCGAGCGACGTGCTGGCCCCGGCGCTCGAGTCGCACGAGGACCACTTCGTGCGCCTCGTGGAGGTCGTCGTCCCCGCCTTCGCCGACTGGTTCGCCGTCGACCTCGTAGACGACACCGGGACGCGGGCGCGGGTGGCCGAGGGGGCTCGCGGGGAAGCGGCCCGCGGGGCTCGCGCCGTGCACGCCGATCCCTCCGGTGCGGCTGCCCGGCGGTTCGGGCGCCACCGCCATCCCGAAGGCGATCGCCTCGTGAGGCGTGCACTGGAGACAGGACGTCCCGAGGTGGTCCTCGACTCGTCTCGGATCAGCACCAGGCACTCGGGACAATTGGCTGTCCGGGGAGAGTTCACCGACGCCGTGCCGACGGCGGGCGTCGAGTCGATGATGGTCGTTCCTGTCCACGTGCGAGGGCTCGCCTTCGGGGCGCTGAGTTTCGTGACCGAGCCGGGGCGCCGGGGGTATCGGCGTTCCGACCTCGACACGGCCATGGACCTGGCTCAGAGAGTGGCGGTGACCGTCGAGCGGGTCCTGCTGTGGCGGGACACCCGTCGAGCCGAAGCCGTCGCCGTGCGTCATGCCGCCCAGTTGCGCCGTCTGGTGGAGGCGGCCCTCGGCGTTAACGCCCCGCTCGAGGAGCCGGAGGTCCTGCGGGTCCTGGCCGAGCACGCCCGCCACGTCCTCGGCGCGGACTGGACGGTCGTGTACGCCGATCACGGTGACGGGGCGGGGACCACCGTCGTCTCCCCGCGGGCCGCCCCGAGCGCCGTCGCCGTGTCACCGGCGCTGCTCGAGTCCCTGTGCGCAGACGTGCTCGGCGCCAGCCATCCTCTTCGGGGTCGGATCTCCGACGACGGCCCGTACTGGCTGGGCACGCGCATGGCCCTCGCCGACGGCACGGGGACCAGCCGGGCGCTGCTCGTGTTCTCGGTCACAGGCTCGGTCTTCGGGCCCGAGGACGAGTCGGTCCTTCTCCTCCTCACCCAGATGGGCTCGGAGGCGTTGGAGAACGCCCGCCTCTATCAAGCGGTGCAGGGCAATGAAGAACGCCTGCAGGCCGTCGTCGAGTCGTCCCCGTTGGCCATCGCCGAGCTCGATCTCCAAGGCGAGGCGAGGTGGTGGAACAGCGCCGCTGCCGCGTTGTTCGGTTGGCCGTCCCCGGGAACGGCCGAGCCCAAGACGCGCCGTATCCCGACCCGGCACCGAGGAGAGCTCGAGCTCGAGCGACTTCTGGAGCGGGCCCGGTCGGGTGACGCCACCGTCGGCGTCGAGCTGGCGGCCCTCGATGCCGACGGAAAGCTCCGCGACCTCTCCGCCTCCACCGCTCCTCTTCGGGATCATGCCGGCGTCGTCCGGGGGATCCTGGCCGTCATGGAGGACGTCACCGAGCGTTTGGCCATGGTCGAGCAGTTCCACCAGGCCGAGCGGGTCGGGGCCATGGCCCGGCTGGCTGGTGCCGTGGCGCACGACTTCAACAACCTGCTGACCGTCATCCTCGGGTCCAGTGAGCTCCTGGCGCGCGGTGTCTCCTACGAGACGGCGCGCGACGAGGTGGAGGCGATCCAACGGGCGGGGAAGCGGGCAGCGGCTCTGACCAGTCAGCTCCTGGCCATCGGCCAGCGTGCCCCGGTCAAGCCCGTCGTGACCGATCCCGACATGGCCGTGGCGTCCATGATGCCCATGCTGGCTCGGGTCATGGGCCCAGGCGTGACCGTGGAGCACGTCGGAGCCGAGACGCCCCAGCGCATCTCGGTCGACCCGACGGAGCTCGAACGGGCCGTGCTCAACCTCGCCATCAACGCCAACGACGCCATGCCCGAAGGCGGGACCTTCACGCTGATCACGTCGCGCCAGGCGTCAGCGGGGGGGAGCGGGGCCGAGGTGGTCCTCTCGGTGGCCGACGACGGCGTCGGGATGAGCGACGAAGTGGCGGCACATTGTTTCGAGCCCTTCTTCACCACCAAGGAACGTGCCCGGGGGACCGGTCTCGGGTTGGCGGCGGTGCACGCCATGGTGACCCAGGCGGGGGGGAGGGTGATCGTGACCAGCGCGCTGGGCCACGGCACCACCTTCATCCTGGCGTTTCCTGCGGTCGAAGGTGACCCCGCCCCGGAGGCGACAGGAGTCCGTCCCGACTTGTCGAGAGGCAACGAGACGTTGCTGCTCGTCGAGGACGAGGACGAGGTCCGGCGCCTGGCCGTTCAGGCCCTGGAGTCGCGCGGCTACACCGTGCTGCAGGCTGCCAGCGGGGCGGAGGCGCTGGCGCTCACCCGCGGCATGCGCCGCCGTCCGCATCTGCTCGTGACCGACGTGGTGATGCCTGGGATGAGCGGCATGGACCTGGCCCGCGAGCTCTCGGCACGGTGGCCCGTCCTGCCTGTGCTCTACGTATCGGGTCACATCGCCCAAGACACCGTCGACCAGGGGCTGGTACAACCTGAGATGGACCTTCTGGTGAAGCCGTTCACGTCCGACCAGTTGGGACGGCGGGTCCGCCAGGCGCTCGAGCGCGCCGCTCAGGGCTCGAAGCGGTAACCGATCCCCCGCACGGTGCGGATCCACCGGGGGGCTTCGGGGTTGACTTCGATCTTGCGCCGGATGCGGCGGATGTGTTCGGTCACCGTGCCGTTGTCCTGCCACTGGGAGGACGAGTCCCACACCTGGGCGAGGAGCTGCTCGCGGGTGAAGACCCGACGAGGCGACGAAGCGAGGAAGGCGAGGAGGTCGAACTCCTTGGCCGTGGTCTCCACCACGGCGCCCTCCACCCGCAGCTCGCGCGCCGCAGTGTCGATCTCGAGACCCTCGAAGGCGAGCGTCGACTCGGGCGGGGCGGAACGCTGGCCGCTGCGCCTGAGCACCGTTCCGACCCGGGCGGCCAGCTCGGCGCCCGAGAAGGGCTTCACCACGTAGTCATCCGCCCCGAGCTTGAGCCCGAGCACCCGGTCCGCCTCCCGTCCTCGTCCGGTCAGGAGGATGACGGGGACGATGCTGCTTCGGCGGATGGTGGCGAGCACTTCGAACCCGTCCTCGGCGCTCAGCATGACGTCGAGGATGACGAGGTCGGGCCGCAGCTTGTCGAGCGCCGCCAAGGTCTGGGTGCCCGACTCGGCCTCGTCCACGTCGTAGCCCTCGGAGGCGAGCAGGCGGCTCAGCATGTCGCGCACCTCAGGGTCGTCGTCGACGACGAGAAGCCTGCCCAGCGCCTTGCCCGACGCCCGGCGGGTGCGCTCCGCCAGCACGGGAACATCTTGATACGTCATCTAGACCTCCCGGCCGCGGTGCCCAGGGCGCAACCCCATCACGTTACGGGGGTGGGGGCACCGCCGGCAGCATCAAACGGCCCTTGCAATTGTTCTCGGCACCCTGATCAGGGAAGTTGAGGCGCCCCCACCCCCGAAGGCCCGGGAGGGGGCACCCCGGCGCCGTCATCCACAAGGGCGCGGAGTGCGCCATGCTGGAAGTCGCCGGCGAAAATGGGGGTGTCGGCGATGCGGCTCCTGGTCAAGCTCGGGCTCCTCCTGGCCATCGTGGTCGTGCTCGCCGTCGGGCTGCTCCCTCCGCTCGTCGCCAAGAGCCACCTGGCTGCCGAGGCGGCAGATGCCGCCAGAGCCGGTTCGGCGGCGGCCGGCAACATGGAGGACAGCCAGGCGGCGTACGACGCCGTAGCCCAGGCGCTGGTCGCCGATCCCGGTGTGCACCTGGTGTCGGTCCGCGTCGAGCCCAGCGAGGTCGACCCCGTCGTCATCGTGACCCTGAGCAAACAGGTCCATACGTTCATGTCCGGGCTGCCCGGGCTCGAGAGTTGGTTCCGGATCCAGAGCAGCCAGCAGTCCTCGCTCGGACAGTAGGCGCGCCCTGGCAACGGCTGTTGGCCAGGTGTTGAGATTCGGTAGGGCTTGGTTTGACCTCTTTCTGTCACCCTCCACTGACTGGGAGTAGCGCGCTCCCACGGCGGGAGGAGGAGAGGATGGAACGAGGCGGGAGATCCATCCGTGAACGGGTCGTGGGTTCCACGGTGCGAGGTCGCATCGTGCGCCTGGCTACGGCCCTGGGGCTGGTCGGCACGGCGGCCTTCACGCTCCCTTCCTTGGCGGGTCTCGCTTCTGCACTGACGCCCTGGGCGCCCCCCGCCTCGCCTTCCACGTCGGCGCCGTTCAACGAATGTCCGTCGGTGGGCCTCGACACCGGGTGCGCAGTGCTCATCGTCTTGCAGGCCAACGGTGGTGTGACCATCAAGACCGACCACAGCCAACTACCCTACGACGGCACCGACACATTGGTGGGTGTGCTGAACGAGAGCGGGCTCACCATCCCGAGCCTGCGGCTCACGTCGTGGCTGCCCATCTTCGACTTCGGCAACACCGGGGTATGCGCCACGGGCATCGGGCACGACTTCGCGTCGCAGTGGGAGGTCAACGGGGCGCCGGTCACCAACGCCTGCCCTTACGGTTCGACCGGCTACGAGGGACCGGACGTGTCGTTCTCCAGCATCGCGCCTGACAACAAGAGCGGCGACGTCGACTTCGGCGGCGGCCTGTCCAACGGTGCCAGCTTGTTCTGGAGCATGGAGAACCGGCTCGACAGCGCCAACTTCACGGTTCCCACCCTTGACAGCCTCACGAGCAGCGTCTCGCAGAGCTCGATCGTCTACGGCGGCTCTGTGACCGATACAGCGACCGCGGTCGGAAGCCACTGGTCCCACGCCACGCCGGCCGGAACCATGAGCTTCTACGAGTGCGGACCAAGCGCCTGGAGCTGCAGCTCGATGGCCGACCCGGTGGGCTCGGCGGTGGCGCTCGTGGGGTCGGCGGGCACGTCGAGCGCCCAGCAGGCCTTCACTCCGAGCAGTGTGGGGACGTACTGCTTCTACACCCTCTACACCGGCACCAACTATTTGACGGCCGACGAGCCCGGGTACCCAGGGAACTCCGAGTGCGTCACCGTCACCCCGGCCCCGCTCACCGTCGCCCCCACCGACGCCACGATCCCCTTCGGCCAGGCGCCTGCAGCTCCGACACCGAAGTATTCCGGCTTCGTGAACGGGGACTCGGCGGCGAGCCTGACCACCCCGGCGACCTGCACCACGACCGCCACCGCCTCGAGCCCGGTCGGGACCTACCCGGCAACGTGCTCGGGGGCGGTCGACCCGAACTACACCATCAGCTACCAGAGCGGGACGGTGACTGTGGTACCGGCCGGCGCCCTCACCGTCACTGCCTCGAGCACCACCATCACGGCCGGCAGCGCCGTGCCCGCCATCACGCCCACGTTCTCGAACGTCAAGGACGGTGACACCGCCACGTCGTTGGCATCGGCCACCACGCAGCCGACGTGCGGAACCACGGCCACCAGTGCCAGCCCGCCGGGCACCTACCCGTCCACCTGCTCGGGTGCCGTGGACCCCAACTACAGCGCCATCGTCTACGTGCCGGGCACGGTCACGGTGGTTGCCGCCGCGACGACGACGTCGTCGAGCTCGGGGCCGGTCACGGGTGCGACCACCGTCCACACCGGCGAGCCATGGGCCGGATCGCGGCCTCTCGTGGTCGGTGCCGGAGCCGCTGGCCTCGGCATCCTCGGCCTCGGGTTGCTGCGTCGACGCCGCTTCCAGTCGCTGACTGACTGATCAGGACGCCTTGCGGCGTCGGCCCCCGTTGCCCGCTGCCGCCACGGCCTTCTCCAGCTGATCGCGAGACATCTTGGAGCGACCCGGGACGTCGAGCGCTGTGGCCCGGTCGTAGAGCTCGGCCTTACTGAGCTCCGACAGGGGCGACGCCTTCACCCGGTTGCCTCGGGCCCCGCCGGTTTCGGGTGGCGCCGTGCGCTTCTCGGCCCCTCGCCCCCGGGCGGCTTCCACACTCGCCTCCAGTGCGGCCATGAGGTCGACCACCCGTGTGGGCTCGGCTCGGTGGGCCTCGAGCACGACCTCCTCGCCGGCACGCTTGCGCTCGACCAGCTCCTCGACCCGCTCTCGGTAGGTGTCGTGGTATCGCTCGGGTTCCCAGGCGCTGGCCATCGACTCGACGAGCATCTTGGCCGTCTGCAGCTCCCGGGCGCTGAACTCGTCGGGGGCGGGGAGCCCGGGAACCTCCACGGTGGGGTCGCGAACCTCGTCGGCGAAGTACATGGTCTGCAGCACGAGGGCCCGGGGTTCGGGGCGCACGGCCACCAGGTACTGCTTGCCCCGCATGACGAGCGTGGCCACGGCCGCCTTGTTCGACTGCTCCATGGCCTTGCGGAGCAAGCCGTAGGCCCGCACTGCCTGCTCGCCCTTGGGCGACAAGTAGTAGCTCTTCTGGTAGTAGACGGGATCGACGGTGTCGAGGTCGACGAAGTCGGTGATCTCGATGTTCCGGGTCCGGCCGGGCTCGAGTGCCTCGAGCTCGTCGGGCGACACGATGACGTACTCGCCTCCCCCCAGGTCGTATCCCTTGACGATGTCCTCGAACGCCACCTCCTCACCGCTGCGCTCATTGACTCTGCGGTTGCGGATCCGGTCCGAGGTCCCGGCCTCGAACTGGTTGAAGTGGATCGTCTTGTCCTCCGTGGCGGAGAAGAGCTCCACCGGGACGCTGACCAGGCCGAAGCTGAGTGATCCATTCCAGATGGCACGAGCCATGATTCGCCTCCGGGTCTCGTCGATTGCCCATACCCTGGACGACGCCGGAGGAGAAATCCTAGCGGTGGAATTGGCGTTTTCCCAGGCCAAAGTCCATCCACGTGAGCGTCACACCCGGCCGTCACACTGGCCAACGTGCCTGATGCAGCCGTCGATCCGGTGGTGGCGGAGCTCAGCTTCGTGGCCGAGGTCGTTCGTGGCATGGCGACGCTCCGTGGCGAAGGGGAGCCCGAGGAGGCGGAGCAAGCCGGTGACCTCGCCATCCCGCTGGGGCTCAGCGCTTGGATCGTGCGCGCCGCGCTCGACCTTCCCCACGCCTACGAGGCGCTCATGCGCCTTCGCCGTCAGGTCCTGTTCGCTTCCGGTCTCGACATGGCGAGCGAGCCCGTTCCCCTGCGGGTGGGAGATCCAC
Organism: Acidimicrobiales bacterium; assembly: GCA_030040015.1. Lineage (GTDB taxonomy): Bacteria > Actinomycetota > Acidimicrobiia > Acidimicrobiales > UBA8190 > UBA8190. Next base: position 53,038 of record JASHUM010000079.1, on the reverse strand, counting down.
GTGTTGCCCTGTGGAGCCTGGGTTCCTATCTCTACGACCTCGTCGGCCGGGCGGCGCGCCACGCTGAGGTGACGCCCGTCGAGCTGGCCGAGCGGACGTTGGCGCTGCTCGGGGCGGACTGACCTCTCTGTCGTCTGTCAGGAGGCGTGGCTGGCCGTCCATTCCAGGAGCCGGCTCGTCTCCCACGAGTTGACGACGCGGTCGACCGGGACCTCGGCCGCCACGGCCTGCTCACAGCCGAGGACCAACCATTCGAGTTGGCCCGGCGCGTGAGCGTCGGTGTCGATGCTCACGAAGCAGCCACTGTCGACGGCCACCCGGAGCACGTCACCGGGTGGGTCGCGCCGTTCGGGACGGGAGTTGATCTCGACGCCAGTGCCGGTGCGGGCACAGGCGGCGAACACGGTCTCGGCGTCGAACTGCGACTGTGGTCGTCCCCGCCCGACGATGATCCGGCCGGTGCAGTGACCCAGGATGTCGGTGTGCGGGCTCTCGATGGCGGTAACCATGCGTGTGGTCATCTGCTCCGCTTCCATGCGCAGCTTGGAATGCACGCTGGCCACCACGACGTCGAGGCGAGCGAGCAAGTCCTCTTCCTGGTCGAGAGAGCCGTCCTCGAGGATGTCGACTTCGATGCCGGCCAGGATGCGAAACGGCGCCAGCTCCTCGTTGAGGGCATCGAGCACATCGAGCTGCCGGCGGAGCCGTTCTGGGTTGAGGCCGTGGGCAACAGTGAGCCGGGGGCTGTGGTCGGTGAGCGCGAGGTAGCGATGGCCGAGCCCGATGGCCGCTTCGGCCATGTCCTTGATGGGGCTGCCCCCGTCGGACCAGTCCGAGTGGCTGTGACAGTCGCCCTTGAGCAGGGCACGTAGGGCGGCCACCTCCGGACTGAGCGCTGCGTCGCTCTCCTGTTCGAGATGGCGGAGGTACGCCGGCACCTCGCCGGCCAGCGCCTCTGCGACGACCTGAGCGGTCGTATCTCCGACTCCGGCGATGTCCGAGAGCCGGCCGGCAGCGGCGAGAGACACGAGCCTGTCGGGACCGGCAGCCGAGACCCCCTCGGCGGCCCGCCGGAAGGCGCGCACCTTGTAGGTGGGCGCTCGACCGCGTTCGAGGAGGAAGGCGATGCGTTGCAGGGCCTCGACGGGGTCCACCACCAAGACCGTACCTTGGGCCCCGAGCTGTGGAAGCATCCGTGCATGGCGCCTCGGGTCCCGCCTGTGGCCGTCGAAGTGGACGGGCAGACGGTCACGGTGTCCAACCCGACCAAGGTGTTCTTCTCTGCTCGCGGTGAGACCAAGCTCGATCTAGTCCGCTACTACCTGGCTGTGGGTCCCGGCGCGCTCAAGGGGGTGTACGACAGACCGACGGTCCTGAAGCGCTATCCCAACGGCGCCGAGGGTGAGTTCTTCTACCAGAAGCGCGTCCCGGCGCAGCGTCCTCCGTGGCTACAGACGGTGAGGGTCTCCTTCCCGAGCGGCCGGCATGCCGAGGAGCTGTGTCCCGTCGACGTGGCGCACATCATCTGGGCGGTGAACCTCGGGTGCCTGGACCTGAACCCGTGGCCAGTCCGACGACATGACGTCGACCACCCCGACGAGCTTCGGGTCGACTTGGACCCTCAGCCCGACGTGCCGTTCGAGCACGTCCGTCTGGTGGCGCTCGAGGTCCGGGCCGTGCTCGACGAGCACGGTTTGGCCGGGTTCCCCAAGACCTCCGGCTCGCGCGGCATCCACGTGAACGTGCCCATCGAACCCGAGTGGGACTTCCTCGGGGTGCGACGGGCCGCCCTGGCACTGGCCCGGGAGGTGGAGCGACGGATGCCGACCATGGCGACGTCGGCGTGGTGGAAGGAGCAACGGGGCAATCGGGTGTTCATCGACTACAACCAGAATGCCCGGGACCGTACCGTGGCCTCTGCCTACTCGGTGCGAGCCAATCCCGAGGGGCGCGTGTCGTGCCCCGTGGACTGGGAAGAGGTGGCGGACGTCGAGCCGTCCGACCTCACCATCGCCACCGTACCGGCCCGGTTCGCCGAGCGCGGGGACGCGGGAGCCGGGCTGGACGAGCGCCGGTATCGGCTCGACGCCCTTCTCGAGTTGGCCGCCCGGGACGAGGCCGAAGGCTTGGGCGACGCTCCCTGGCCGCCGCATTTCGCCAAGCAGCGCGGCGAGCCTCGCCGTGTGGCGCCCAGCCGGGCGCGCCCGGACTCGCCATGACCTGACCGAGGTCAGGCGCCGAAGACGACGGAGAGCTCGGCGGGCACCACGACTTCGAGCTGGTCGTAGGTGCACGACTGTGGCCGGCGGTCGGGACGCCACCGGCGGAAGGTGGTGCCGTGCCGGAACCGGTCACCTTGGAGGTGGTCGTAGGCAACTTCGCACGCCACCTCCGGACGGAGTGGCTCCCAGCCGAGGTCCTTGCCGGCGTTCCAGCGCGACGGGGCCCCGGGCACCCGGCCACCGGTTTCGGTGGGGACAGCCCAGTGCTGCCAGGGATGGCCGGTGAGGTCGGCCATGCGGTAGGGCGCGATCTCGTCGACCAGCTCGCGGCGGCGGCCCATGGTGAACGAGGCGGTAACCCCCACGTGGTGGAGCACGTGTTTGTCGTCGAAGAGGCCGAGGAGGAGCGAGCCCACGATCCCTCCGCTCTTGTGCCATCGAAACCCTGCCACCACGCAGTCGGCCGTTCGCTCGTGCTTCACCTTGGTCATGACGCGCTCGTTCTCGCGGTATGGCAGTTCCAGGGACTTGGCCACCACGCCGTCGAGACCGGCCCCTTCGAAGCGGGAGAACCAATCCTCTGCGACGCCCGCGTCGGTGGTGGTGGGGGTGAGGTGGACGGGAGGTGCAGCACCGCTCAGCGCCTCTTCGAGAGCTTTTCGCCTGTCACGCAGCGGCATAGGACGAAGATCGGTCTCGCCGACCGCCAACATGTCGAAGGCCACGAATGAGGCCGGTGTCGTCTCCGCCAGCATGGCCACTCGTGAGGCGGCTGGATGGATCCGCTGCAACAGCGCGTCGAAGTCGAGCCCGGTCTCGGTGGCGATAACGATCTCGCCGTCGACGACTGCCCGGCCCGGGAGTGACTGGCGAAGGGGGTCGAGGAGCTCGGGAAAGTAGCGGGTGAGCGGGCGCTCGTTGCGACTCCCGAGCTCTATCTCTGGCCCATCTCGGAATACGACGCAGCGAAAGCCGTCCCATTTCGGCTCGTAGAGGAGTTCGCCGGCCCGGGGCAGGGTCTTGGACGCCTTGGCGAGCATCGGAGCGATGGGCGGCATGACCGGGAGGCGCATTTCGGCACCACTGTGGCATCTCCCGGTGACCCGTTGCTCCCTAACATCTGGACGTGCCCGACCTTGGATCGATGGTGGAGCGGCACCTGCGTGCCTGTTCGGGGTTCACTGCGGTCGTCGAGCAGGGGCAGGGGTCCTGGGACCACCCCTCGCCGTGCCCGGAGTGGGATGCCCGTGGCGTGGTCGAGCACGTGATCGGCTTCCACGACGTCCTTGTCCTCAGACCCCTCGGCGCCAAGCCTGAGCGACCCAAGGACGATCCTGTCACCCGGTGGAGCGTCACGGAGCGGGCCCTGTCGGAGGTCTTGCCGATGCTGGCCAACGGAGAGATCGAGATGGAAGGTGTGGCGCGCCTCCTCCCTGCCCTCACCACCGAGGTGCTCGTGCATTCGTGGGACCTGGCGCGGGCCCTGCGCATCGATGTCGAGCTCGACTCTGAGTTGTGCCGAAAGGCTCTCGAATCGGCGCGTCAAAACCCGTCACGCTTCGAGTCGACTGGCATGTTCTCTCCGCCGGTAGCGCTGCCAGAGGGCGTCGACGACACAGCCGAGCTGGTGGCACTTCTCGGCCGAGACCCGGGGTGGGCGCCGGACATCGCCACCTGATCGCCACGGTTCGGCAAGGAACTGGGAGGGCGCGTATAGGGTTGTGTCGTCCGCGCCCGCCTCAGTGACGCGATCGGGCCGCTAGCTCATCGGGTAGAGCAGGGGACTTTTAATCCCAAGGTGCCGGGTTCGAGCCCCGGGCGGCCCACAGACCGATCCGATGGACGCGACTGGCGCAGCCGGGATCAGCCGGAGCGACTCCTCATCGCCATCTTGTAGTGACGTCGGCGGCGTATGCCCAGCCCGAGGAACAACACCCCGAATCCGGCGGCATCGAGCTCGAGTGGTTCTGCACCGGCCCATGGTTCACCTGTAGCGACTGTTGTTGCCTTCGACACTGGTGTTGGCGCGCTGGTCGTCGCTGTGGCCGACGTGGTTTTCGCTGTTCCGGAGGCGGCAGCCGTGGGCGGAGCAGCGGTAACCGTCACAGTGCCCGGCACGTAGGTGATGGTGTAGTTGGGCGCGACCGCACCCATGCAGGTCGATGGGTAGGTACCCACGGAGCTGGAGCTGGTGGCTGTGGTGCCGCAGGTGGGCGGGGTCGTCACCGCCGTCGCCGGTGTCCCACCGCTCACGAAGCCCGAGTAACTCGGCGTGATGGTCGGTACGCTGCCTCCGGTCGCCATTGTTCCATTCGATGCCGTGATCGTCAGTGGTGCCGGCGACACCGTCACCGTGCCCGGCACGTAGGTGATGGTGTAGTTCGGTGCCACCGCTCCTGTGCAGGTCGACGGATATGTGCCGAGTGGGCTCTCGATGTTCGCGGTTGTCCCACATGTGGGAGGAGTGGTGATTGCCGTGGCGGTCGTGTCGCCGTTCACCAAGCCCGAGTAGCTCGGGGTGATGGTCGGCACGGTGCCTTCGTAGGTCATCGATCCGCTCGACGCCGTGATGGTAAGCGGCGCCGGGGTGACGGTGAAGCACTCGGAACTGTCCGATCGGGACTCAGGGATCTTCAGGGTGCCGTTCTCGAAAACAGCGAAGAAGCAATAGGAACCGACGGCGGTCGGTGTGTAGGTGACCTGGGCGCTGCTCCCGTTGGCACCCGAGGTGAGGGGTTCTGTCCCGAGCAACGCGCCCTTCGTGGCCGAACAGCTGCCGGCGTCGGGCCCACAGATGTAGAAGACCGCTGAACCGAGTGGGTCAACCTGGAAGCTGGCAACGTCCGTCTCCGATTGCCCGTAGACGACCGAGCTCGGAGACGCGTTCGTGACGAACGGCACGCACTGGTAGGAGCCTTCACCCCCTCCGCCTTCACCCCAGCTGCTGGCTCCACCGTTGCCGCCACTCGGGCAGCAGGCACCTTGGCCGCCGCCACCTTGGCCGCCGCCTTCACCCCAGCTGCTGGCTCCACCGTTGCCGCCACTCGGGCAGCAGGCACCTTGGCCGCCGCCGCCGCCTTCACCCCAGCTGCTGGCTCCACCGTTGCCGCCACTCGGGCAGCAGGCACCTTGGCCGCCACCACCTTCGCCGCCGCCTTCACCCCAGCTGCTGGCTCCACCGTTGCCGCGGTCCGAACCCCAGCAACCGCCTTGGCCGCCGCCGCCACCTTGGCCACCGCCACCTTGGCCACCGCCCCACCCATGGTGTTGGCCTTGGCCGTTCCCACCGCCCCCGCCCTGGCCGCCACCCCACCCTTGGTGTTGGCCTTGGCCGTTCCCACCGCCCCCGCTGGTGCCGCCCGCCACCGCCGGCGCTACGAAAGCCGGGAGGGTGAAGACCATGGCCAGAAATGTGACCAAGGCCACTCCGAGACGCCGTGCCAGCGTGCCTCTGTGGTCGAGAATCGACCGGATGACGTTTTGCACTCCCACCCTCATTTGGTTGCGCTCCTCATGCGACTGGGCGCGTCGCGTCGGGAGAACGCGTCGACCCTCCCACCCAGCGTCATTTCATCCAACGGATGTGAGGGTGTCAATCGTCGTTTGCGTACAACGCGGGACGCGAATTGGATTACGCGGGTAACTTTCGCGCCCCTCCAACAGACAGTCACCTAACTCTTTCAGTCTGGTTTTCTCTGGGACAGGCACAGACCCGACGTGTCTTTTGGTGGGACCACCCCTGAAACCCAAACCGTTTAGGACCCAATCCAAAGAGCATTTGAGGCGTCGCCGGCGAGGGGGGACGCGCCCGAAGGCGTCGGGTTCGACCCGCGCCCAGAGGTCACCAAGGCCTCTCATCATCCCTAACCGCCAGGACGACCCCACACCTTGAAGTGGGAGCCCAGGGCTTCCCCCTCCCAGCGTTCTCAGCCCTGGTTCTGGACGGTCCGCCTGGGCCTGACAACAAGCCGCTTGGTGCCGGTCGTGGGGGGAGTGGATCGGCTCCGTCGACCATTTTGGGGAAACCAGCGGATCGGACCAATTGGGGAGTCCTGGGGACCAGGGAGGGCCGTCCTCCTGGGATTTTGGGCAACCGACCCTCTCCGCCCTTGGGGATTTGAGATCGAAGGCCCGAATTCGTCTCCTCCTCGCCGCTCGCATCCCAAAGCGCCGCTGACCCCAACCTCGTCTGAAAAATGCCCGGTGGCGGGTCACTTCGCACTCGAGCGGCCACGACCCGTGGTGGCGCTCTGGAGGGATCCTCCCAATGCGACGGGAGGAGGAGTTCCCCCTTCCGCATTCGTTTTTCGCGGCCTCGTATCCTCAGCGCGCCTCTATATATATGGCGCGGAGAAAAGGCCAGCGGGTGGTACGCCCCTGTCTCCGATCCCCGCCACGGGGCCTCGGCCCCGGTCCCATGTCGAGCCCCTTGGGCCAGTGACCGTTCACAGCCGGACTCCGCCGAGCCCGGCGGCCCGGTCTGCCGACGGCCGGTAACGGGCGATGCTCCCGGTCCTGGGGATGATCACCCTTTCTCCGGCGGGCCGAGTCGGGTCGAGGTCTTGCGCTCCTGGCGGCACCCGCCTTCCCCCCCTCGGGTCGCTTCTCCGACGACACCCCGACTCCCTCAGCCGGTGCCGCCAGGCTGTCGTCCGGGAGGACCGGGAACGACGAAGTCCTGACGGTCACCCACCCCATTGCCATGGCGTAGGCATCAAACCTCTCCCGGGACATCCCGCCCTGGAGCGTCGGCGCGTATCGGCGGGTGGCCGCCCTCGTCGTTGGTGGGGACCACACTTGGGGACGTGCACCGCCATCGAGGTCTGTCACGACAACACGACCTCCGGAATTCGCTTGCCCTGGCACCGACGAGTTTCGAACCGTCTGCGGCGGTGAGCCAGGCGGGACTCCAGCTCCACGGGGGTGACCAGCAACATCTCCGTCGTCCACAAGGAAGCCGGTCACCTGATCACCGTCTGGGCTACGTGGCCTCATCGTCGCCCTCGTGGCGTCAGTACGATTGGATGCGCGCGATCGGGAGTTGAGGTCGGCATGCAGGATGGGCGTGGAGCGAGGGGAGTTGCGTGGGGCCCCGAGATCTTTGCCGACGACCTTGCCTCCCACGTCCGCTTGCAATGGCGTCATCTGGTCGCCCGTCACCCGTCTCCCGAGTCGGCCACCGACGAGATCCTTTCGTTCTTCGCCGGGGCGCTGAACGATCCGCACAGGCGAACGATCGTCTGGCTCGCCTTGGCAATGGCGCAGAGCCAGACCGGGCAAGTGCTCCCATCGGTGCGCCAGAGGGCCTTGGAAGCGATCGACAGCGGAGCCGACCTGGATCGGTGGGAGGGGAGCCCGTACCGCGCTGAGCGCGCCCAGGTGCTCAGCGAAGTGAAGGAAGTGCTGACTTCGGTGCCTTCGGCCGCTTCGGCGACTTGGGCAAGCCGTTCCGCCGAGGAAAGCACCTCGAGTTTCGTGGCCATGCTGCCCAGCTTCGTTCTGGGAGCGCTGGTCCTCGTCCTCGCCGAGTCCGCCCTCGGCGTCGCGAGCGCCTTGTATGTCCGGATTCCACGTCGGCATCCAGGAGCCGATCCCACCAATTACTTGGGAGGATCGTTCCAGAGCGTGGTGTGGACGATCTCCCATGGGGCTGTGGCTCTCGCCGTTCACGCATCCCTGGGTGTGGCGCTCATCGTCGCCACACTGGCCTTGGCGTTGCTCTCGTACAGGGTCCGCCGGCGATCCGTAGCCAGCGGGCTCGTCGTTGCCGCCCTCCTCGTTTTGGCAGCCGGGTTCAACGGCGCCAGCTTCCTCGACTTCGGCCAGAGAGCAGACGCATTGCTGATGGTGGTGCTGGGAATGGGCGCCGTTATCGCGTACGCAACCGTCCTTGCACTATTGATAGGGCAACGTTCCACCAACGAACACTGAGCGTGTTCACAATCTGATGAGTCGAACGTCTCGTCCTCAAGAGAGCGTGGGACAGTGCCGATGTGCCGATAGTGAGGCTGGGTCGCGCCCTCTCGATCCTGGTCGGAGTCTCCCTGCTTGGCTTCGTCGCGTCGGCGTCCGCCGTCCAGTTGTCGGCGAACAGCCCCTCCCGCCGGGCGATCGACCACCCCCGCAAGGTGACGACGACCACGACCGCTACGCTGCCGTCGACCACGACGACGGCTGCAGATCCAACGACGACCACAGCGGCTCGGGCGGCTGTCCCGACGACCACCAAGCAGGCCGCACCGGTCGGCGGTGGTCTCTCGATCGCGATCACCGGTAATCGCTTCGTCAACCAACACGGCCAGACCGTCGTCCTCCGAGGGGTCAACACCGAAGGGACGCAGTACGACTGTGCCCAGTCCGGGGCGGGGTTCTACGACGACACGACCGTCTCTCCGGGTGACTACTCCACGGAGATCGAGGCCATGAAGGCTTGGGGGATCAACCTGGTGAGGGTGAACCTCAACGAGGAGTGCTGGCTCGGCATCAATGGCGTTCCCGCCTCCACCTCTCAGACGGGCTATCCCGTCCCCGCTGGTGACACGTACGACCGCAGCGTCAACGCCTATATGCACGAGATGGGCCAGTACGTGGCTGCCCTGAATGCCAGCGGGATCTACACGGAGATCGACCTCCACCTGAACGCCCCCGGGTCCGAGCTCATCTCCGATTCCGGCTCTATGGATGCCCAGAATCCGCTTCCGGAGTCGAATTCCGACCCCTTCTGGAAGTCGGTGGCGGCGTATTTTCACAACGACCACGCTGTCATCTTCGGGATCTTCAACGAACCGTTCCCGCCCAATGCCCAAGGGAGTGGTGACACAGCGACTGGTTGGGCATGCGTCATCAACGGCTGCACTGTCCCGGACTACACCGACGAAGATGCCAACCAGTACTCCTCTCAGGTCCCTTCATCGACGTATCAAGGCGAGGGCATGCGCCAGATGATCGACGACATCAGGGAGTACAACGCGGCTGCCCCTCTTCTTGCCGGGGGACCCGACTTCGCCGGTGACATGGACCAGTGGCTGGCCAGCTACGAGCCGGACGGTGCCTCGCTCGATCCCAGCCATCAGCTGGCGGCTTCCGTCCACATTTACTATCCGGCGGGCAACAGCCCGTGTTCCGACACGACGAATGTACGGACCGTGTGCGGAGGAAACGTGTTCAGTGTCGCCACGAGCGTCCCGGTTGTCGTTGACGAGGTCGGGGACATGGGATGCTCGAATTCGTCGGTGTTCCCATTCCTTCAGTCGGTCGACGCAGCCGATGCGTCGGGCAGCGTGGACATCGGGTACGCGGGATGGTCGTGGAGCACGTACAACTGCGACCCGAATCTGATCACGAGCTACTCCACCGGGGCCCCGTCACAGGCGGGGGAGGCAGAGTACTGCGAGCTCCTCGACCTGGGAGCGGCTCCGCAGTCCAACCCGTTGTTCTCGCCTTCCGACTACTGCACAGGCCCGGTACCGGACGCGACACCGCGCTGACATCTGCTCGGTGCGCGAAGCGAATCACACCGTCCAGACATGGATGGCGGAGTCCTCGCTGGTCGTCGGACTGGCGAGCTCGATGAGCTCGCGGGGGACCCACACCGAACGGAGCGCCGTGGCCTCCGGCGACGAACCGTTTTCAGATCGCCGTCTCACGCGGTGGAGTTGGACCAGCTGGTACGTCGTCCTCCGGGCATCGCCGTAGGCGGCCTCGGCCTGCGTCTCCGGCGCGGGATCACGCTCGGCGGACCAGCCGACGACGAACTCGCCGACCTCGAGCGGGAGCACGGCACCGATGTGGCGCGACGCTCCCCACCCGTTCCCGGTCACCGAGGCGGTGGGAGTGGGGGTCATGCCCGAGCCGGGCTCCGGCCGGGCCACCGGGGCGGGATTCTCCGAAGGGCCCGAGGTTCCGTCTTGCCCCCCGGTCGATGCCCGGGCGTCAAGGCTCGAAGCAGCTGCGGACCGGCGAGGGACTTCGTGCTCGACCAGCCGCCGCAGGGCCTCGTCGGCACCGTCGACATCCCCGTGGAAGGTCTTGGACAACTGCCGGTATTTGCCGGTGGCGGGATCCCGGCCCAGCGAGACCCTCAGCTCCCACACCCCTTCTCGAAGTTCTCGCTTGGAGCCCCGCACGGCCGCGGAGCCTATCCCCGCACAACGTTGGATCCCGGCCCGCGAAGATTTGAGAAACGCACCGTCGTCCTCGGACCGACCGCACTGACCTGCAGGTTGGGTGTATTCCCAGGCTGCAGCGGCGCCGGACCGTCTCCAACCCGATTGACAGTCCGGAACCCCACCCGTAGCCTCGTTGTCGGTTCGTTGGGCGTTGGCGCATAGGGGACGCGAAGGCCCGACGTTGGGATCGGAGACTGGGCGGGGGGCGGGCAGGGCAGAACGATGCGGACCTATCTGGACCGCCGAACAGGGCACCAGAGGCGAGAGACCCCGCCTCGCGGATACGAAGCGAATTCCCGCCCTCGCCTGTTCGACCGAGGCGACTTTTTCTCCGAGCTGCGCGTCCTGCTTTCGAGCGACTGGGATCGTCCCTCGGGACCGATCATCGTCGAAGGTCGAAGCGGGATGGGCAAGACCGCCTTCGTCGGCGCTGCCAGCCAGATCGCCCGGGAGGCAGGGGTGGCTGTGCTCCAGGCGCGCGCCGACAACCTCGGTGAGCAGATGCTCGGGGGCATCGTCGAGCGGCTGCTCTACTCGCATGTCGCCGACGCCTCCCAAGTGCAACCGGCGTCGGCTCAACCGCGTCTGGCGGTCAAGCAGCTGGACCAGTTGATCCGGAGCCTTGCCGCGGAGCGTGGTGTTCTCGTCGCCTTGGACGATGCCCATGTCCTCGACGAGGAGTGCGTCGAGTGGCTCCAGGGTCTCGAACGAGGGCCGTCACATCGACGGATCCGTGTGCTACTGAGTGTGGCCGAGAGGTCGCCGCAGTCACCCTTGCGGCCGGTGGACACGCTGCTGTCAGCACAAAACGCGCGCGTGATGTCCCTCACGGCGCTATCTGCAGACGGTGTTGCCGCACTCGTCGCAGACTGCTTGCGCGGGTACTGGACACTCCCCATCGACCAGGGGTTCACCGACGCCTGCTGTGACGCCACGCGGGGCGTCCCGTTGTTCGTCATCGCCTTGCTGCGCGAGATGCGATCGGCTCACGTCGAGCCGACGGCTGCCGGCGTGCGGCGTGTGGAACAAGCCACCTCGCCGACAGTGGCGCGCTGGGTTCTGAGCCGGCTGTCCCAGCTTCCAGAGGACGTCGGTCGCGTCCTCGAAGCTGCCGCCGTCGTCGACATGCCGGGAGACACCGACATCCTGGCCAAGACCACCAAGCTCACCGTGGCGCGGGTGCGGGCCGTGACGCACATGCTCACCGCGTCCGACCTTCTCGTCCGGGAGGAGTCCCGGTTGACCTTCATCCCTCTCGTGCGCCACACGGTGTACGACGAGATCGATCCCGCCACCCGGGAGAAGCTGCACATGCGGGCCGCGACCTATCTCCACAACCGCGGCACGGATCCGGCCGAAGTCGTCGAGCACCTGCTCCACACCGAGCCCGGGCATCGGCAGTGGGTAGCCCAGGCACTCGCCTCGGCCGGACAAGCGGCGCTGCAGGCCGGCTCGGTCTCCGAGGCGGTGCGGTACCTGCGCCGGTGCCTCGCCGAGACCCCCGGCAAGTTCGGTCCCGACGACGTCCGCCTCGACTTGGTCCGGGCCGAGGCGGCCGTGGACCAGCGCGCCGCCGTGGAGCACCTCGGCGACGCCGTGCGCGGCGGGGCCCGGCCCGAGCTCGCCGCCGGCGTGGCCGTGAGCTTGACGCGGATCGCAACCGACGCCGATGTCAAGGCCAAGCTGGCCGCCACCCTCGACGAGATCGCCGGAGGGCTGGCGAGCTCCGACCTGACCTCCCGTACCGAGCTGTGCATCGCCAGCGCCTTGCTGGCTGGGCCGCCTGCGGCGTTGCAGGTGGCCGAGAAGCTCCGGTCCCAGCTCGACGATTGGCACCCGGGGACGCAGACCGAGCGCAAGGCGGTCGCCCTCTTCGCCATCGCCGACACCGTCGACCCGCGGACCCGGCCGGCTTCGGACGTGGCCGACAGCCTGTTGCGGGTCATCGACGAGGACCACCTCGCCAGTGGGGACCGCGTGGACTGTGAGCTGTGGGCCCGGGCGGTGCTCGCTCTGGCCCGCAGCGGCGAGTTCGAGCAGGCCGACAAGCTGGCCAGGCATGCGCAGAGCGAGAGCCGGCCCCGGCGCTTTCGGACGGCCGAGGCCGAATTCCTCCTGACCCTCGCCATCTCGCTGTCGATGCAGGGGGCCCTGCGCGACGCCGAGGCCGAGGTCCGAACCGCGTTGTCCCTGGCCGAAGGGGAGCCGTGGCCGCGTCGGCCCGAGGCCGCCGCCTGCTTGGTCAGCGTGCTCCTCGACCAGGGCCGGGCCGACGAGGCGGACGACGTCGTCCGCCGCTTCGCCGGGGCCGAGATCCAGCCTTCGGCGTTCGAGGCACTGAGCCTGCTCGAGCAGCGCGGCCGGTTGCGCTCCCAAGAGGGGCGGGCGGCGGAGGCGCTGTCAGACTTCCTTCTCGCCGGACAGCGGGCCGAATCGCTCGGGGTGTGCAGCCCGGCCGTCACCGTCTGGCGGAGCGAGGCGGCGCTGCTTCTCCATCGAGAGGACCGCACCGCGGAGGCGGTTCGTGTGGCCAGCGAGAACGCCGAGCTTGCCCGTGCCCACGGAGCGCCGTGGACGGTCGGTTCGGCGTTGCGCATCGAGGCCCTCGTCGGGCCCACGACCCAGCGCATCGAACGTCTCGAGGAGGCCGTCGAGTACCTCGACCACAGCCCGGCCCAGCTCCAGTTGGCCGTGGCCCTCGCCGATCTCGGGTGTGCGCTTCGGGCGGCTGAGGCGTCCTCGACCCGAGCCCGGACGGTGCTTCGCCGGGCGGCTGATATCGCCTTCCGCCAGGGGGCCAGCCCCCTGGCCACGCGCAGCGCCACCGAGTTGCGTCTCAGTGGTGCCCGACCTCGCCGCCTGGCGCTGTGGGGTCCCGGGGCCCTCACCTCCAGTGAGCGCCGCATCGTCGAGCTCGCAACCGCCGGGCTGACCAACGCCGAGATCGCCGACGAGCTGTTCGTGTCCGAGAAGACGATCGAGGGACATCTCGTCCGTGCCTATCGCAAGCTGGGCGTGCGTTCACGGCGTGAGCTCAAGGAACGCCTCCCCGCTGCCGGCGAGGGCCCCCAGGGGTCGTTGCTCGAACGCTGAGCGGAGCGAGGCTGCCAAAGCTTCGCCCGTCCCGAGCCATTCATCACCCCCCGCTCCTCCCCCGTCAATTCCCTGGTGGGCGGGTACACCCACGCTCGCCGTTCGTTCCGAAGTGGCGATCGTCCGCGGTTTGTTGTGAAACGTGTTGTGTCTTCGCGGGTTTGCGAGGCAATTGCCGCGGGGTCCGACCCTCGAAAAACGCGGGATCGCCGGAAAGTTGAGGGGTGTCGTTGGGAGGCTCCCCCTCGTTATGGTCACGGTCAACAGTGTCACAACACTCACCACGCGTGGCTTCGCCGAGTCTTTTGTGTTCGGCCGTGGACTGGCCGTAGGCGTCGTGCGACGTGGGGTATGAGGCGGAAGGGACGGAGGATGACTCGGCTCGGTAATGGCTTCACTGCGAACGGAGACAGTGGGCCGACGGAGCGACACAACGGCTCCAACGGCAAGATGGTTGCGTTCCCGGTGAACGGCGCCAACGGCAACGGGAAGTCAGCAAACGGCCACGCAGGGAACGGGAAGGTGGCCCACGAAAGCCACAACGGCCATTCGCGCGATGCGGAGTCGGGTGTGCGCGTAGGTGTGGTCGGATGCGGCTACTGGGGCTCGAAGCACCTTCGCGTGCTGCAGACGCTCGAGAGCGTGGCCTCCGTCAAGGTCATCGACTCCGAACTCTCGCGTCTCGACAGCCTGGCGCGGTCGCTGCCGGACGGCGCGTGCTTCGCTTCCGTCGAGGAAGCGCTCCCGCACGTGGATGCCTTGGTCATCGCCACCCCGCCTGCCACCCACGCACCGCTTGCTCTGAGGGCCATTCGTGCCGGAAAGCACGTGCTGGTGGAGAAGCCGCTCGCCACCAGCGTGGTGAGCGCCCTGCAGATGATCCAGGCCGCCGAGGACGCCGGCACCGTCCTGATGGTGGGCCACACCTTCGAGTTCAACTCGGCGGTGTGGAAGATGCGCGAGCTGGTCGAGTCGGGGGCGCTCGGGCAGCTCTACTACATCGACAGCGCCCGGCTGAACCTCGGTCTGTACCAGGGCGACGTGAACGTCGTCTTCGACCTGGCGCCTCACGACATCTCCATCATCAACTACCTCCTCGGCGCCGAGCCCACCGCCGTCGACGCCTGGGCGTCACGGCACGCTCACAGCGAGCTCGAGGACGTCGCCTACCTCCGCCTGCAGTACGGGACCATGGGCGTGGAGGCCAACGTCCACGTCAGCTGGCTCGACCCCCACAAGGTCCGCCGGGTGACAGCCGTGGGTTCCCAGAAGATGGCCGTGTACAACGACATGGCCGTCGAGGAGCGGATCAGGCTCTACGACAAGGGGGTGGTCGTCACCCCCCCGAACGAGCTGACCCAGCCGCCCATGACCTATCGCTACGGGGACATCGTCTCCCCGCACCTCGAGTTCCGGGAGCCACTTCTCCTGGAGGACAGCCACTTCCTCGAGTGCATCCGCACCGGCGCCACGCCCCTGACCGACGGTCAGAACGGCTTGGCCGTGGTCCGGGTGCTCGAGGCGGCTGAGCGTTCGTTGTACGAGCGGCGTCCCGTCGACATGAGCGACGTGGCCGACGCCTCCGCCCTTTCCCTCACCATGCCGGCAGGTGCCCAGTGAGCACGCGAACCGTTCCCTTCGCCGACTTGGGGGCCATGGCGAACGATGTGTGGAGCGAGCTGGCCCGCCCGTTGCGGGCGGCCGTGCTCGGCGCAGAGTTCATCGGCGGCCCCGCCGTGGAGAGCTTCGAGATGGAGTGGGCCCGGTTCTGCCGGGTCGAGCACGCCGTCGGAGTGGCCAACGGCACCGACGCCATCCATCTGACCCTCCGCGCCCTGGGCATCGGCCCCGGAGACGAGGTCGTGGTTCCCTCGCTGACCTTCGTGGCCACGGCCGAGGCCGTCGTGCTGGCCGGGGCCACCCCCCGGTTCGCCGACGTCGACTCCGACACCCTGCTCCTCACGGCGGAGACGTTGGAGGCGGCCATCACCCCGCGCACCAAGTGCGTCATCGCCGTCGACCTCTACGGCCAGCCCGCCAACATGGACGAGCTCATCGAGGTCGCCCACCGTCACGGTCTTTTCCTCCTCGAGGACGCCGCCCAGGCGCACGGGGCACGGTGGCGGGAGTGCCCGACCGGGGCGCTCGGCGACGCCGCCTGCTTCAGCTTCTACCCGGGGAAGAACCTGGGTGCCTTCGGCGACGCCGGCGCCGTGGTCACCGACGATGCGGCCTTGGCCGGCCGGGTCCGGTCGCTGTCGAACCACGGGCGACCGGTCGGCTCTCACCACCGTCACGAGTACGTGGGGACCACCAGCCGCCTCGACGCCATTCAGGCCCTGGTCCTACGGGCGAAGCTGCCCCGCCTGGCGCACTGGACCCGGGCCCGCCAACAGGTGGCGGCACGCTACTGCCTGGCGCTGGCCGAGATCCCCGAGCTTCGCCTGGTGGCGCAACACCCCCTGGCCGAGCACGCCTATCACCTCTTCGTGATCCGAGTGGCCGACCGGGACAGGGTCAGGGCGGAGCTGTCCCGTCAGGGCGTGGAGACGGGCATCCACTACGCCCTTCCTTGCCACCTGCAGCCGGCGTTCGCCCAGTACACCGATGGTCCGCTCCCCAACGCCGAGGCGGCGGCGGCCGAGGTCCTGTCGTTGCCGATGTACCCCCACATCACCCCCACCCAGGTGGACCGCGTGATTAAGGCGACGACGACGGTCCTCGGCGAGAGGGTCGGTTCCAGTGCAGTCATCGCCTGAGGACCGTGTCCGTGGAGACGCCGACCCGGGAGTAGTCCTCGGGTACGCGTCGGGGCGCGTCGAGGGGGCGGAGCTCGTGATCGGGCCCGGCTACCACCTCCGGGTCGGCACCATCGTCTACGCCGGCTCGGTCATCGGGGCACGCTTCGAGACGGGGCACCACGTGGTGATCAGGGAGGAGAACCGGATCGGCGACGACGTCGCCATCTGGAGCAACACCGTCGTCGACTACGGGTGCCGCATCGGCGACCGGGTGAAGATCCACTGCAACGGCTACGTGGCCCAGTTCACCGAGATCGGCGACGAGGCCTTTCTGGCTCCCGGCGTGACCATCGCCAACGACCTGTACCCGGGGGATGACGACTCGGCGGCTCGTATGCAGGGTCCTCGCATCGGCTCCAGCGCCCAGATCGGGGTGAACGTGACCATCCTCCCCTACGTCGCCATCGGGGCCGGCGCCCTGATCGGCTCGGGGTCGGTGGTCACCCGCGACGTCCCGGAGGGCGCCGTCGCCTACGGGAACCCGGCCCGGCCGGTCCGGTCCCGGTCCGAGATCCGAGACGTCGTGACTCGGCTCGAAGCGCTTCGCGTCCCGGACGACGACGCGGCCATGAGCATCCGGACCGCGCGCTAGTCGTGGCACTGCACGTGTACCCGGCCGAAAGAGGCCAGGCCCTGGTGGGCGACGTGCCGACGATCGTCTCCGGACAGGTCCGCCGCCCGGGGCCGGTGGAGCGCGCCGTCTCCCGGACCCTCGACGTCGTCGGCTCCCTGGCGCTGCTCCTGGTGCTCTCCCCGTTGCTGCTCGTGATCGCCATCGTGGTTCGGGTCACGAGCCCCGGACCGGCGTTGTTCATCCAGGAGCGGGTGGGTAGAGACGAGTCCCGGTTCCGGGTGGTCAAGTTCCGCACCATGTACGCCGACTGCAGCACCGATCCCCACCAGCGCTACGTGCGCGACCTGCTCACCGGCAAGGTGCCGGTCGACGCCAAGCTGTACAAGCTGGTGGACGACCCCCGCGTCACCCGGTTCGGGCGGTTCCTGCGCCGCACCAGCCTGGACGAGCTCCCGCAGCTGTTCAACGTGCTCATGGGGCAGATGGCGCTCGTCGGCCCACGGCCGGTGATCGCCTACGAGGCCGAGCTGCTCGACGACGACCAGCGACTCCGGTTCGGCACGCGCCCGGGCATGACCGGCCTCTGGCAGGTGAGCGGCCGCAACACGCTCACCTTCCTCGACCAGCTCGTGCTCGACGTCCGCTACGTCACGGAGCGCAGCCTGTGGCTGGACCTGCGCATCCTCCTTCGCACCATCCCGGCCGTGCTGTCCCGGGAGACCCGATGAGCGCTCAGGTCCTCCCCGAGGCGGTCGAGCCCGTCCCCGACGCCGGTACGACGGCTCTCTCGGCGGCGGCTGGGGTCGCCGACACGCAAGACAGCGTGATGGGGGAGATGGCGGCGGAGCTCACGGCTCCGGTCGGGGCGGTGGGCGACTCGGTGACGGTCGCCGTCTGGACCGTGGTGAGCCGGGTGTCGGGCTTTCTTCGGGTGGCCGCCGTTGCCGCCGTGCTCGGAGCCACGTTCTTCGGCAACAGCTATCAGTTCACCAACACCCTCCCCAGCCTCATCTACTACGGCTTCCTGGCCGGTTCGCTGTTCAGCTCGCTCTTGGTCCCGGCGCTCGTGAAGCACATCGATCGGGGCGAGGTCCGCTCGGCTGAGCGGGTGGCTCGGGGGCTATTCGGGGTGGTGACGGTGTGCATGTTGGTGGCCTTCCCACTCGCCGTGCTGGTCGCCCCCGAGCTGCTCCACGTGGCGGCGACCGGCACCAAGGCCGCCGGGTCGAGCGACGTAGGCCAGGCCCGATTGCTCGTGGCCATGGTCATGCCCCAGATCTTCCTGTACGGGGTGATCGGCACGGCCACGGCCGTCCAGAACGCCCATCGCCGGTTCGCCCTCGCTGCCGCCGCCCCCACCATCCAGAACGTCGGCACCATCGTGGTGCTGTTCGTCGTGTGGGCCCTGTTCCCCGCCGCCTCCACGGTCAACGGGGTCCCGCTCGCCGAGTTGCTCATCCTGGGGCTGGGCAGCACCGGCGCCGTCGCCCTGCAGGCAGCCGCACAGTGGGTCGGCGCCCGTCGCTGCGGCATCAGCCTCGCTCCGCGCGCCGGGTGGCGCGACGAGGAGGTCAGAGTGGTGATCCGGCGAGCGGTCCCTTCGCTCGTCCAAGCGGGCGCGGCCGCCTCCGAGCTGATCTTCCTGCTGGTGCTGGCCGACCGGGTGGCGGGCGGGGTAGTGGCCTTCCAGATCGCCCTCAACTTCTACTTCCTGCCCGTGGCCATCGCCGCGACGCCTGTGGCGCTCTCCCTCATCCCCCGCCTGTCGAGGATCGAGGGGCACAGCAGCGACTTCCACGACACGCTGATCCGGGGACTCGCCTTCGCCGCCTTCTTGGTCCTGCCGTCGGCAACGGGATACGCCGTTCTCGGTGGCGTGCTGGGCAAGGCCATCGCCCTGGGCCGGATGAGCTCCCCGTTCGCCGTCGGACTGGTGAGCGCGTCGCTTCGCACGCTGGCCCCCGGGCTCATCGGGGAGTCCGCCTTCCTGATCCTCACCTACTCGGCCTATGCCCGCCGGGACACCCGTACGCCGCTGCGGGCCATGTGCGTGCAAGCAGCCGTGTGCGTGAGCGTGGCCTGCACCTCACTGGCCGTGCACGGAACCGCCTCACTGGCCGTGCTGGGTGCCGCCTTGTCGGCGGGGACACTCACGAGCACGGTGGTCCTCTTCGTCTTGCTCACCCGCCACCAGACGGGCCAGGAGCGCCTCGGCCAGCCTCTGCGCAGGATCGCCTTGGGCGCTGCCCTGATGGCGATCCCGGCGTGGGCGACCGGCCTGGCGATGAGCCACTGGCTGGGCGGTCGCACCGGGGTGGAGGTCGCCGCCCTCGTCGCCGTCCTGGTGGGCGCAGCCGTGTTCCTCGGGTGGCAGGCGCTGTGCAAGGCGCGGGAGCTGCACTGGGTGACGGCCAGCTTCGGGTTGCGAGGGGCGGGCTTCGAATGAGCGCCGGCGCAGCGCTGTTCGAGCGCCCGGCGCAGCCGGCTCCCGTCCTCGGCCGTCCCTGGTGGGGCGGGGGACGGACGCCCCGCCTCGACCCACGCGCCCGGGGACGCATCTTCGTGGGCCTGGCCGTGCTGGGGGCGCTCGTCGCCGGCGGGCTCCTCACCCTGTCGCCGATCCTGGCCCTGGTGGCGCTGGCGGTGGTGGGGCTCGTCGCCTGGGTGTGGGTCCGGCCCCAGGTCGCCGCCTACGTGGTGATCTTCTGCACCCCGCTCGTGGCCGGGATCAACCGGGGCAGCGTCATCCCCCTGCTGCGTCCCAACGAGGCGATCGACCTGGTGGTGGGCGGGGTGCTCTTCGCCCGGGGGGTGTTCGGGGTTCGCACCGGCCAGATGCCCCGCCTCAAGCTCGACACCCTGGAGTGGACGCTCGTGGCCATGGCTGTGGCCAGCTCGATCGTGCCGCTCCTGTGGATGTACGTCCGCAGCGTGCACCCGACGAGCGACGACCTGCAGTACTCGCTCGTCCTGTGGAAGTTCTTCGGCCTGTACCTGCTGGTGCGCTTCAGCATCCGCACGTCGGAGCAGGTCCTGGTCGCCCTCTGGCTCGGGATGGCCTCGTGCGCCATCGTGTGTGGAGTGGCCATCCTCCAGGCCCTCAACCTGTTCGGCGTGCCCCACCTGCTGTCCGCCTACTTCGCCCCCTACGGCGTGGACGGCGCGCTCACCATCGAGCGGGGGAGCTCGCTGCTCTCGCTCCCGGCCGCCGTGGCCGACCTGGCCATCCTCAACCTGGCCGTCGTGGTGGGCATGCTGCTCTTGGGCATGGGCAACCGCTTGGTGCTGGCCGGCCTGGGGCTGCTCTTCCTCCTCGGCGTGATCTCGGCCGCCGAGTTCTCCTCGGTCCTCGCCCTGTTGGTCGCTGCCGTCGCCCTCAGCTTCATCGTCGGGGCGGGACGGGTCATCAAATTCGGCGTGCCGAGCCTCGTCATCGGCGGCTACGCCTTGAAATCGGTCGTCGGCACCCGGCTGCTCGGCTTCAGCTCCTCGACCGGTCTGCCCGTGAGCTGGGTGGGCCGGCTCAACAACCTGCGCACGTACTTCTGGCCCACGCTGTCCAGCGGCTGGAACTGGGTGCTCGGCGTCCGCCCCGCCGCTCGGGTCCCGGTGGCCTCTCAGGCCTTCGGCTATGTGTGGATCGAGAGCGGCTACACGTGGTTGCTGTGGGGGGGCGGGATCCCCCTCCTGGCCAGCTACTTCGCCTTCATCTGGGTGGCCATGCGACGGGCCTGGCGCCTCGCCACCCAGTCCGGTCCCGTCGCCGTGGCCGCCGTGGCCGTGTTCGCCCTCCTGGCCAGCCAAGTGGTCGTCATGCTGTTCGACCCCCACCTGACCTACCGAGGGTCGGCCGATGCCCTGTTCGCCATGCTGGCCCTGGCCCGTCCCCAGCTGCTCGGGGCGCGCAAGGCGCAGCCGGAGTTCGCCGAGGTCCGGCCGTGAAGGGCCGCCGGGTGCTCCTGGTGGTGGAGAACCTGCCCATCGCCCGTGACCACCGGCTGCGCAAGCAGGTGTCGGCCTTGGTGGCCGCCGGCTTCGCCGTGACCGTGGTGTGCCGGCGCGACCCGGCCAACGCCAAGGTCCAGGGCATCACGCTTCGTGACTACCCGGCGCCCCCCGACGCCGAGAGCAAGCTCGGCTACCTCCGGGAGTACGGCTGGTCCGTCCTCATGGCCGCCTGGCAGATCGTGCGGTCGTTGGCGTCGGAAGGGTTCGACGCCGTCCAGGTGGCCAGCACGCCGGACATCTACTTCGTGCTCACCCTCCCGCTGCGGCTCCTCGGCAAGCGGGTCGTGTTCGACGCCCGCGACCTGTCTCCGGAGATCTACGAGCGCCGCTACCACCGCAGCGACGGGGCCGCTGTCACCATGCTGCGTGCCCTCGAGAGGGCGAGCTATCGCTCGGCCGACCACGTCCTCGTGGTCAACGACTCGGTGGCGCAGGTGGCGATGGAGCGCGGCCACGTCCCAGCGGCACGAGTGACCCGGGTCGGCAACGGCCCGGTGCAGGGGAACGTGCAGCCGGGGACGGCGAAATCGCCCGGCCGCGCCGTCCACCAGTGTTGCTGGATCGGCCTCATGGGGCCGCAGGACGGCGTCGAGCTCGCCCTGCGTGCCGCCCATCGCATCGTGCGTGAGCACGGCCGGAGCGACATCCGCTTCGTGTTCGCCGGCACCGGTGACATCCTCCCCGGCCTCGAAGCCCTCGCCACCGAGTTGGGACTGCAGGGCGCCGTGGAGTTCCCCGGCTGGCTCGACCCGGAGCAGGTGGTGGCCTTGCTCCGGGAGTCGGACCTGGGGCTCGAGCCCAACCTCGAGGACTTCGTGTCACCGGTGAAGGCCATGGAGTACATGGCCTACGGACTGCCGGTGGTGGCCTTCGACCTCCACGAGACCCGCATCACGGTGGGTGGCGGCGGGCTCTTCGCCCCCCCCGGGGACGTCGAGGCGTTTGCAGACTGCATCGAACTTTTGGCCGACGATCCGGCCACGAGGGAAAAATTGGGTCGAGAAGGGAAGGAACAGGTGCGTACCGTTTGCGCCTGGGAGCTCCAGGCGGAGCGGTACGTCGGGCTGTACCGGACCCTCATCGGCAAGGAAGAAGGGGAGACCCTCCCCACGTCTTTGGAGAGAGTATGAGCAGGAACACCTCCCCCGTCGGCCAAGTCGCCAACAGTTCGGCGCCTTCCATCGTGCGGACACGATGGAGGTGGATCGCCGCCATCGCCGTGCTGGTCGTGGCGGGAACGGCGGTTGCCATGAAGGTCGAAGCGAAGTCCTACACCTCGACGGCCAGCGTGGTCCTCGGACCGGAGATCTTCGCCAACAGCGCCGAGCCTCTGGCTCCCGACATCGGCACGGCCAAGTCCGTCGCCACGTCGACCGCCGTGCTCGGGCGGGTGGCCGGGCCGCTCGGCCTGAGCACGACCGCACTCCAGAAGGGCCTGAGCGTGACCAACCCGGCCAACACGAACATCCTGGTGTTCGCCGACACCTCCAGCAGCCCGAGGGTCGCCCAGCAGCGGGCCCAGGCGGTGGCCAGTGCCTTCTGCGCCTACCAGAACGCCGAGCTGCCTGCGGTGGCCAAGGAGCAACAGGGTGGTTCCCAGGCCCAGACGTCGACGCTGAGTGTGGAGCCGGCCACGTTGGTCAGCTCGGCGAACCTGCCCACCAAGCCGGCGGGGCACAGCCTGGTCCTCGACCTCATTGTCGCCCTGGTCGCCGGCCTTGGCCTCGGTTTCGGGGCCGTGCTCCTCATGGACCGCTTCGGTGACCGCGTCCAGGGGCCGGCGGACGTCGAGACCAAGACCGGGCGCCCGGTCCTGGCCGAGATCCCCGAGAGCGCCCGGCTGCTCGGCAAGGAGGACCCGATCGGGTCCCTTCGCAGCGACTCGGCCGTGTCGGCTGCCTACCGGTCGTTGCGGGTCCGGCTCCAGGAGTTGGCGCCGTACCCGGTCAGCGAAGAGCTCCACGTGGCCGACCCCAACGGGTCGATCCCGAGTCTCAGGCACGAGAGCCGGGCGGCGCGCCGGGTCATCCTGGTCACCTCGCCGCTCAAGCGGCCGGCGTCGACGCCACCGGTGGCTCTCGGGCTGGCCATCTCGATCGCCTCCTCGGGCCGGCGCGTGGCTCTGGTGGGCGCCGACCTCCAGAGCCGGCCCATCCGCAGGCTGTTCGGCGCCGAGCGTTCACCGGGACTGGCCGAGCTGCTCCGCGACGAGGTCGACGCCGGTGCGGCGCTCCTCGAGACCCCCCTGCCCAACCTGCACGTCGTGGCCGAGGGGGCCGACACGCTCAGTGCCGAGGACCTCTTCGACCACACCCGATTGGCTCACGTCTTCAGCCGACTGCACCGCGCTGGGTGTGAAGTGGTGGTGGTCGACGGGCTGTCGCTCCTCGACGCCCCCGAGTCGCTCGCCTTGGTCTCCTCGGCAGACCAGCTCGTGGTCGCCGTCGACCCTCGAGCCGTCGGTCGTGGGCAACTGCAACAAGTGGCCGGTGCACTGGCCGTGCACGACGACGCGTTCAGCGGCGTCGTCATCGTCAGCAATCCCAGACGCAGGCACGTGGCTGAGGACCGGGCCCCCAAGAATATTGAAAAATCCCAAAATCGAACTCCCCTCAGGCCTGGTGGATCGGCTAAGAAACAGCGGGACGATCAGAAGTCCGAGGGGGCGAACGCCACCACCGATTCCGCCGACCACAACTCGGGAAGGTTGCACCCGCACCGTCCCCGGGTCCCGACGGCGGCGGCGATCAGAAAAGCGACGAACCCCACTCGTAACGAACCATTACCCGCGGAGGGTCTTTGATGCGTAACCGAAGGCACGAGCAAGCGATCGCTGGGGGAGGAGACCGCATGTCGCGCAGAGGACGTTTCATCCGGAGAGCCGCAGCCCCGCTGGTGTTGACACTCGGCGCCATGGGCGCCACCGCCGGCATCGCCGTGCCCGCCGCGCACGCCGCCACGTCGCCGACCGTCGTGGCGCTCACCTTCGACAACGCCTGGGCCGACCAGATGACGGCGGTCACCGACATGGAGGCCGACGGCCTGGTCGGCACCTTCTACGTGCCCTTCAACTTCATCACCACCCAGAGCAACTGCCCGGACGGGACCACCGACGATTCCTGCACGATGACGGCGGACGACATCACCACGCTCCACGGCGACGGAGACGAGATCGGTGGCAAGACCGTCGACAACCAGGACCTCACGCTCGTCCCCTCCAACGAGGCCGAGGCCGAGGTGTGCCAGGGCCGCGACTCGCTCATCACGGAGATGGACCACCTGATCGGCGGGTTCGGCAACGACATCGTCGACTTCGCCTATCCGTTCGCCGACTACACGGGGGCCAACGGCAACATCGGGGGGAGTGGCGACACCTTCGCCTCCGGTGACCAGGCGCCGGGTACCTCCAGCAACGACGAGGCGATCGTCGAGAACTGCGGTTTCGACTCGGCCCGGGGCGTCGGGAACATCGCCGACGTCCAGCCCGGAGGCTGCAGCCCCAGCAACTGCCCTTACGCCCAGACTCTCACCGGCGAGGACAAGTACGGCCTCGCCACCCCCGAGGACTCCACGACCAACGACGAGGACACCACGAGCACGTCGTACGTGGTCTGCCCGACCGACGCCTACACGCCGGCGGTGGCCTTCTCCCCGAGCAGCAGCGCCATGGGCGGCACGGGCGACACGAACGCCGCCTGCTTGCTGGAGGAAGACGTCATCAACGCCGAGAACAACGACGGCGGGCTGCTGGCGTTCTCCTTCCACCAGATCTGCGAGACGAGCAGCACGGGGTGCTCCTCGCTCTACTCGCTCGACCCCACCGCCTTCTCCGACTTCGCCGGCTGGCTGGAGGCGGAGAAGACCGCCGACCCCGACATCACCGTCGACACCATGCAGACCGCGCTCGGTGAGTCGACGACGGGGTCCGCCCAGGTACCCCAGTGCACCACCTCCCAGTCCGGGGACAGTCCTCCCACCTGTTACCAGCCGGTGGACACGGCGGCCGCAGTGGGCGCCGACTCCCTGGTCAACCCCACGTTGACGGCGGCGCAGTTCCTCCCCGAGTGCCCCGAGCCGTCCGAGCCCGACACCGACTGCGCCCAGAACTACCCGGCGCCCTTGCCGGGCGACACGGTGGCTCCCAGCCCCAACTGCTGGGAGATCGACCAGGTGTCCGGAGACGCCACCGCCAGCTGGAGCACGACGGGTGGCTACACCGGGGGCGAGGACACCATCACGGCTGTGGACGCTGGAGACGGCCTGCGCACGACCCCCGACATGGGCCAGTGCACGCCCGTCGCCACTCCGGGTGACGTGTACACCGTCACCGCCTATTACAAGTCCACCGTCCCGGTGTACTTCAACCTCTTCGGCCGATCCTCCAACGACGAGTACTGGGACACCTGGACCAACAGCCAGACGTACCCCGCTGAGTCGAATTGGACCAAGGCCACGTTCGTCACCCCCGTGCTCGGCGACGTGACCGAGACGCTCAACGAGACTCCCGAGGCGGTGAACGGCCTCAGCATCGCCCTCGACGCGGACGGAGCGGGGACTGAGTCGGTTTCGGACTTCAGCCTGGTCAACGACGGGTCGAGCCCGGTCGTGGTCTCGGGCGCTCAGAACCCGGCTCCGCCTGGGGCAGTGACGTACGACGTGACCGTCGACTCACCCACCGCGTCCGGTCCCAGCGTGCCCACCGGCTCGGTGGCGGTGTCCGACGGCCAGGGCGGGAGCTGCACGATCTCGTCGCTCACCCCCAACACCGTCGGTGGGGCCATCCCCGGCCCTGGCGTCTACCAGTCGACCGGCAGCTGCTCGATCACCGAGCGACCCGGGACCTACACGGTGACGGCGAGCTACACGAGCACCAACTCGCCCGCCTACGCCTCGGCGTCGGGGACCACGGACGAAACGGTGAACTCCAACCTGCCGACGGTGGCCACCGAAGGGCCCGATCACACCCTGTGGATCTACTGGGAGACCTCCGACGCCCAGTGGCACGGGCCCTACCAGGTCGGTGGCCCGGGGTCGACGTACTCGACACCGGCGGTGGCGGAGGGGCCGAGCGGGCTCCCCGACATCGTGGCCGAGGGCCCGGACAACTCCACGTACCTGTACTGGGAGACCCCCGACGCCCAGTGGCACGGGCCGCTCGGGATCGGCGCCTATGGCTCGACGTACTCGGCCCCGACGATCGCGGCCGGACCGGGTGGGTTGCCGTACGTGGCCGCTGAGGGACCGAGCGACTCCCTCTACCTGTACTGGCAGACGCCCGACGCCCAGTGGCACGGGCCCCTCGGTGTCGGCAACTACGGGTCCACCTACAGCGCCCCGGCGATGATCATGGGACCGAACGGGCTGCCCAACGTGGTGGTCGAGGGCCCCAACCACAGCACGTACCTGTACTGGGAGACGACCAACGCCCAGTGGCACGGGCCGCTCGGGATCGGCGCCTACGGCTCCACGTACTCAGCGCCTTCGATCGCCCCAGGTGGCAACGGCGGGCTGCCCAACGTGGTGGCCGAGGGCCCGGGCAACACCCTCTACCTGTACTGGCAGACGCCCGACGCCCAGTGGCACGGGCCGCTCGGGATCGGCGCCGCCGGATCGACGTACTCGGCGCCGTCGATCATCGAGGGGCCCAACGGGTTGCCCGACGTGGCCGCCCAGGGATCCGACAACGCCCTCTTCGTGTACTGGCAGACGCCCGACGCCCAGTGGCACGGGCCGCTCGGGGCCGGGACGTGGGGGACGACGTTCGGGGCTCCGGCCATGGCGGCAGGCACCGGCGGGCTTCCCACCATCGCCGTGGAAGGCCCGGGGAACACGCTGTACCTGTTCTGGGAGGCGGCCAACGCCCAGTGGTACGGACCGCTCGGACCCGGCGGGGTGGGGTCGACCTTCGCCCCGCCGGGGATCGCCTTCACGACCTAAGGGAGGGATCCCAGAGGGAAGGGGCTCGCTCCAATGCCCAAATACATGCTGAAGCTGACCTACACCCTCGACGGGGTGAAGGGGGTCAGGGCCAAGGGGGGCTCAGCCCGGCGGGAAACGACCGAGGGGGCGATCAAGAGCGTGGGCGGGAGCCTCGAGGCGTTCTACTTCGCCCTGGGGGAGACCGACGCCTACGCCGTTGCCGACCTGCCCGACGTCACGGTTGCGGCCGCGTTGGCCCTGGCCGTGACGGCGGGCGGAGAGGCGACGGTCCAGACGGTCCAGTTGGTGAGCCCCGAGGACATCGACGCGGCGAGCTCCCGGGAGGTGGGCTACGGCCGGAGGCTCTCCGACATCCCCTGGCTCTCCGACCTGCAGCCCGGCCTTTTCGTGCCGGAGGGAGACGCTCCGGTGGCGTCCGTGCCGCTCTCCGTGGCCGAGCCCGAGTACCAGACCGAGCCCGAAGCCGAGCCCGAGCCCGATCTCGAGGCCGTGAAGTCCGAGCGGATCGAGGTCGACGTCGAGGACCACCGCACCGGCCAGGTGCGCACCCTCGCCTTCCAGGGCCAGTGGCTGGTCGAGCCTCGTGACGACCCCGCCCTCGACCGGGGCCAGGTGATCGGGGTCGCCCTCACCGCCCGGGGACGCATCGCCGTGTGGTGGGGACCCCGAGGCGAGCCGGGTTCGTTCTACGACTTCGACACCATCGAGGAGGCCGACTCCCTCGACCTTCCCGAGGCGGTCATGCGGTACGCCCGGTCGGCCCTGGGCGGCAGCCAGCCGGTGGTCGAGCTCGACATCTGAGCCAGCCACGGCCCGGGCGCCCGCCCGCCCCTCTCAGCTTCCTCGCCTATAAATCTGATTTGATCACTTAAGATAATCGATCAAGCGCAGATCGAAGCCCCGGCCCGTGGGAGGGCCACCCCGAGAGGAGCTCCGCATGCCCCGCCGCTTCGTCGTCCCCCTCGTGCTCGTCGCCCTCGCCACCGCAGCGGCCGCCTGCAGCTCGGGCTCGTCGAGCACCGCCACGACGACCCCCACTTCCACCGCGTCCACGACCGTCTCGGGTCCCGGGGGCGTCCTCGGTGCCACCACCGACACCTCCACCTCGACGCCCGTGACCCTCACCGGGGCGGGGGCCAACTCCATCGAGCCCTTCTTCGAGAAGGTCTTCTACGACTATTCCAAGGCCGACAAGCACACCACCGTCAACTATTCGCCCGCCGGCAGCAGCGTGGGCATCACAGACATCCAGCAGGCCACGGTGGACTTCGGCGACACGGAGATCCCCATGAGCGCCACCGACCTCGCCGCCGCCACCCAGGGGACGGTGCTCCAGGTCCCGGTCGACCTGGGCGGGGTGGCCATCAGCTACAACGTCCCCGGCGCCCCGAAGGACCTGAAGCTCGACGGCCCGACGTTGGCCGGCATCTTCGACGGGACCATCACCAACTGGGACGACCCCCGGATCGCCCAGGTGACCGGGGTGAGCAGCCTGCCCGACCTCCCCATCGTGCCGGTGCACCGGGCTGACTCCTCGGGGCCGGGCTGGGACCTCGACGCCTACCTCATCAAGACCGCCCCGGCCTGGGTGACCAAGATCGGCACCACCAAGCCCTCGAAGACCTGGCCCCTCGCCGGCGTGGGGATCGGCGAGCAGCTCAACACCGGCGTGGCCAACTACGTGCACCAGACGGCCGGGGCCATCGGCTTCGTCGAGTACGGCTACGCCCTGGAGGCCGGGTTCGTCGACGCCGCCCTGGAGAACAGCGCCGGCAAGTTCGTGGCCCCGTCCGTGACCTCCATCGCCGCCGCCGGTGCCGAGGCCAGCGCGCTGAGCGCCACCAACTTCTCCATCGTCGACTCACCCGGAGCGGGCACGTATCCCCTGGCCAACTTCTCCTGGACGCTCCTCTATGAGCGCCAGTCGAACCAGGACACCGGGATCGCGTTGGGCAAGCTGGTCGACTACGTGGTGACCACGGGCCAGAAGGCCGCCGAGTCCCTCGGCTACGCGCCCCTGCCCTCCAACGCCGTGGCCCTGGCCGTCTCGACGCTCGACCAGCTCGAGACCCCGGCCGGGACACCGCTCTTCTCGCACTGAGCATCGACACCGACGCCGATGACCGCCTCCTCTCCTGCCGCCCTGGCCCTCGAGGCCGCCCGCCGTCACGGCGGTGAGGACGCTCCCGTGCTGCAGGCCGCCGTCACCCTCGAGGACGTGAGCGTCCGCTTCGGTTCGCACGTGGGCGTGCGCAACGTGACTTTCGACATTCCTGCTCGCCGCATCACGACCATGGTGGGTCCCTCGGGGTGCGGCAAGACCACCGTCCTGCGCGCCATCAACCGGCTGCACGACCACGCCGGGGGCGAGGTGCGGGGCACCGTCCGCCTCGGCGATCTCGACGTGTACGCCAAGGACACGCTTCCCGAGGTGGTGCGCAGTCGGGTGGGGATGGTGTTCCAGCGACCGAATCCGTTCCCCACCATGAGCATCTTCGACAACGTGGTGTCCGGGCTTCGCTTCAACGGCATCCGCAACAAGAAGGTGCTCTCCCTCGCGGCGGAGTCGGCCCTCCGGCACGCCGCACTGTGGGATCTGGTCAAGGACCGCCTCCATCAGCCGGCCATCCGTCTGTCGGGCGGCCAGCAGCAGCGGCTGTGCATCGCCCGCGCCCTCGCCGTCGAACCCGAGGTGTTGCTCATGGACGAGCCCACCTCGGCCCTCGACCCGGTCGCCACCGGGAAGGTCGAGGCGTTGCTCGACGACCTGGCCCGCGAGGTCACCGTCGTCCTCGTCACCCACAACATGTTCCAGGCCGCCCGTGTGTCGCACTACGCGGCCGTGTTCCTCCTCGACGACGACCGCGTGGGCGAGCTCGTCGAGTTCGGTCCCACCGCCGAGGTGTTCGGCTCCCCCAGCGACGAGCGCACCAAGCAGTACGTGACCGGCCACGTCGGTTGAGCCCCTCGGCCGGACCCATGGGCCACAATGTCCCGGTGCACATCTCCGCCAAGGTCGACTACGGGATGCGCGCCCTGCTCACGCTCGCCGATCGCGACGACGCCTGCACCGCTGAGGCCCTGGCGCAGGCCCAGGGCATGCCCACCAAGTTCGTCGGGGCGATCCTGAACGACCTGCGTCGAGCCGGGTTGGTCTCGAGCCAGCGGGGTGGGGACCGGGGATACCGTCTGGCCCGGCCCGCGTCCAAGATCACCGTGGCCGACGTCATGCGCTCACTCGACGGCCCCCTGGCCGAGGTGCGCGGGCTTCGTCCCGAGGCGGCGAGCTACCAGGGTGCGGCCGAGCACCTCCAGGACGTGTGGGTGGCCGTCCGGGCCAGCCTGCGCTCGGTCCTCGAGCGGGTCACGCTCGAGGACGTGGTCCGGGGAAGGCTCCCCGCCCCGGTGGCCCGGCTCACCGCCGATCCCGACGCCTGGGAGCCGCGCCTTCGCTGAGCGGAGGCGCGTCGTCCTCACACGACCGGTCGTTGTCCTCCGTTCCCTCCGCCTGGAACCCCGACCAGTACAACCGCTTCGCGGCGGAGCGCGAGCAACCCTTCTGGGACCTCGTGGCCCTGTTGGCCCCGGCGGACGCCCCCGTGGTCGTGGACCTCGGCTGCGGCGACGGCCGGCTGACCGCTGCCCTGCACGACCGGAGCGGTGCCACCTCCACGCTCGGGGTCGACTCGTCTCCGTCGATGCTGGCCCAGGCTGGGGGGCACCAGGGCCCCGGCATCCGGTTCGTCCAAGCCGACATCGCCACGTGGACCGGTGAGGGGTACGACGTCGTGCTCTCCAACGCCGCCTTGCACTGGGTGGCCGACCACCGGCGAGTCCTGCGGCAGTGGTCGGAGGCGCTGGGCCCCGGCGGCCAGCTGGCCGTCCAGGTGCCGGCCAATGCCGACCATCCCTCCCACATCGTGCTCCAGACCCTGGCCGAGGAGTGGCTCGGTTCCAGGGCGCCGGCCGATCCGGTGGCGACCAACGTGCTCGCCCCGGCGGCCTATGCGGAGCTCCTCCACGAGCTCGGCTTCGCCTCGCAGCAGGTGCGCCTCCAGGTGTACGGGCATCTCCTCTCGAGCCGCACCGAGGTGGTCGAGTGGGTGAAGGGCTCGTCGCTCACTCGCTTCAAGGGCGTCCTCGGGCCCGACGAGTTCGACCGGTTCGTGGCCGAGTACCGCCGGCGTCTCGAGCACGCTCTCGGTGACAGAGAGCCGTACTTCTACCCCTTCAAGCGCGTCCTCTTCTGGGGCCAGCGGCCAGGATGATGGCGAGCCGGGGGGCCCGTGGTGCTGGTTCGGCCTGGGTCGTAGGGTGGGGGTCCCGGGGGGCGGCGGTGGATGGGCCGAAGGGAGGGCCATGGGGGACGAGGGCAGGGCGCCGACAGCGAACGGCTCCGACAGCCAGCAGTGGCTGGTGGACTCACCGGGCACCACGGTGTTCGACTTCGACTACACCGATGGGCGAGACCAGTTGCTCCGTCTCTACGACAAGGGTACGCGCCGGCAGTGGATCGCCAAGGACCGCCTCGACTGGTCCATCGACATCGACTTGGACAATCCCCTCGGGCTTCCCGAGGAGCTCAACCCCATCGCCGGGACCCCGTGGTGGGACAAGATGGACGCCCGCCAGAAGGCCGTGTTGCGCCACCACACCGAGGCGTGGAGATTCAGCCAGTTCATGCACGGGGAGCAGGGGGCGCTCATCTGCACGGCGAAGATCGTGCAGACCGTCCCCGACATCGACTCCAAATTCTACGCCGCCACCCAGGTCATCGACGAGGCGCGCCACGTGGAGGTCTACAGCCGGTACCTGTACGAGAAGCTGCAGCTCGTGTACCCGCTCAACCCCAACTTGAAGAGCCTGTTGAACGACGTGCTCAACGACAGCCGGTGGGACTTCACCTACCTCGGCATGCAGGTGCTCATCGAGGGCCTGGCCCTGGCTGCGTTCGGGTTCATCCGGAACACGGCCACCGAGCCGCTGGGCAAGGCCATCAATGCCTATGTCATGCAGGACGAGGCCCGGCACGTGACCTTCGGCCGCCTGGCGTTGCGCGACTACTACCCCGAGCTCACCCAAGCCGAGCGCGACGAACGCGAGGAGTTCTGCGTGGACGCCTGTTATCGCATGCGCGACCGGTTCCTGGGCGAAGAGATCTTCGAGCGTCTCGAGTTGCCCAAGGAGCTCACCGAGTACGTGGCCACCAGCGAGCTCACCACCCGGTTCCGGGGCTTCCTCTTCATGCGCATCGTGCCCGTGCTGAAGGACATCGGGCTGTGGGGGCCACGCATCACCAAGGCCTTCGACGACATGGGGGTGCTGGGCTTCGCCGACACCGACCTCGACGCCGAGATCGCCAACGACGAGGCACAAGCCGAGGCCCTCGACGCACAGCGCATGGCCCACGTGCGGGCCACCGCCGAGGCCGCCTCGAGCTGAGGGGACGGCTAGGCGGGCTGGCGCCGGGCCCCGGCGCCGAGCGGAGCCAGGCGTTCCGCCACGTCCGGGCGGGCCAGTCGGGTGAGCGCCGATCGGCGGGCTTGACGGGCGATGGGCTCGCGCCGGGCCGGGTCCATCGGGTTCAGCCCCATGACCGAACGGTCCTGGAGCGTGGGCGAGAAGGCCACGACCTCGGTTCCCCGTGCCCGGAGCCTCCGGGCCTCCAGCTGCAGCTGCAGGCGGTTGAGCTCCCTGCCCGCGGCCCCCAGCGCGGCGGGAATGCCGTCGGGGAACGACGGGCGAGCCCCGGCTCGGGCCATGGGCGCGCTCACCACCACCAGGTCCAGGTCCTCGTCGGCCACGGTGGCCAGGTTGCTGGTCGAATGGGCGCCGCCGTCCACGTAGCGAACCCCGCCGATGGGCACCGGGGTGAAGTAGCCGGGAATGGCGCACGAGGCGGCGACCGCCTGGCCCATGCCCGCCGGCGGCGCGCCGTGGCGCCCGAACTCGGTGAGCACACCGTCGTCGAGGTGCACGGCGCAGATCCACGTGGGACGCGACGGCCACCCGTCGGGGAACATGGCCGCCACGCTGTCGGCGATCACCGAGGTCGACACCCGGCCGGGCGGGAGCAACCCGGCCAGCACCGCCCCGGGCCGGACCCGACCCGGGCGCCGCCCGGCGGCCCACACCACCCGCAGTGCGGCCGGCACCAGGGTGAAGCGGGCTTGGTCCGAGAGGAAGTCACGGCCGTCGACGGCGGCGTCCGCGGTCGCCAGCACGGCGGCGCCCTCGGGGGTGAGCGGTGTCCCCACGCAACGGGCGAACACGTCGCCGGCGCTCAGCCCGGCGCGCAGCCCCGCCGCCGTGACCGATCCTGCCGACGTCCCCACCACCACGTCGGCGGTGCGCGGGTCCCAGCCCAGCGCCTCGGACAAGGCGGCGAGGATGCCGGCGTGGTAGGCGATCCCGGCCACGCCCCCGGCGCCGAGCACGAGGCCGATGCGCGGGCCCCGGCCCAAGCTTTCCTCGCTCTGCGCCACCGTTTCGGTCACCGACACCGGGCCAACAGCTCCTCCATGCCGAGCTCGATGCCCCCGCACAGGACGTCGATGTCCGGCGTCGTGTCCCTGTCGCCGGTCACGCCGAAGCTGACCCGGCCGTCGTAGGAGAAGATGGCCACCCCGACGCGCACCTGTCCGGCCAGGGGGACGTACGGGTACGCCTCGAGCATGCGCCGGCCCCGGACGTAGAGAGGGAACTGCGGTCCCGGCACGTTGGTGGTCACCGTGTTCACGTTGCGCTGGGCCACCCGGGTGGCCACCCGCATCCCGAGGGCCAGGAGCATGGGCGGGGCGAAGCCGCTCAGCGAGGTGAGCGCCTCTCCGGCGAGCGCTTCCTTGGACTCCTTGAGCCCCTCCATCTGGGCCGTGATGGCGTGCAGGCGCTCGACGGGATCGGCGATGCGCACCGGGAGCTCGGCGAACATGGCCGAGACCCGGTTGGCCAGAGTGCCGTCACCGACGGCCAGGCCGCTCGAGGCCCGGGGGCGCACCGACACCGGGACCAGGGTGCGCAGCACCCGGTCCACCGACTCGCCGCGCCCGGTGAGCAAGTCGCGAAAGCCACGGGTGATGGCGGCCAGGACCACGTCGTTGAACGTCCCGCCCTGCACCTTGCGCACCCGTTTGATGTCGTCGACCGACGTCGACGCCCATGCGTAACGGCGATGCGGCCCGAGCGGGCCGTTCAAGGACGACTTCGGCGTGGGCCTGATGACGCCGGCGAAGGTAACGAGCCCGCGGGCCACGTCGGCCGCCTCGTGCAGTGCAAGGCGCGGCACCCTCGTCGTCGCCCGCACGGCGCGCAGCTGCTCGTAGGGGCTGCGCACCAGGCCGCTCACGGCGTCCACCGCCAACCGCACCCCGCTCGGCACCGGGCCCGGCGCCCAGTCGTCGGCCGGGATGGGAGAGGCGTCGGGGCTCAGGTCCATGATCACGGCGAGCAGGTCCGTGCCCGACACGCCGTCCACCAGGGAGTGGTGCGTCTTGGCCACCATCGCCCACCGTCCTCCGGCCAGGCCCTCGGCCACCCAGATCTCCCACAGGGGCTTGGCCCGGTCGAGCTGTTGGCCCATCACCCGTCCCACCAGGGCCCGCAGCTGGGTGTCGTCGCCCGGGGAGGGCAGCGCCGTGTGGCGGAGGTGGTAGTCCAGGGCGAAGTGGGGGTCGTCCACCCACACCGGACGTCCGAGGTCGAAGGGGACGAAGCGCACCACCTGCCGGTAGCGGGGGACGAGGGAGAGCTTGCCTCGCACCATGGCCTGGATGTCGCTGAACCCCGGCGCCGGGCCCTCGAAGGTGGCCACCGAGCCGATGTGCATGTGGCTCACGGCGTCCTCGGCGTGGAGGAACGACGCGTCCAGGGGGCTCAGTCGGTCGAAGCTCATCGGCTGCTGACAGTACTGGCCCACCTCCCCGCCTGCCCCAACGCCGGCCGCGACAACTCCCGCACAAAGCCCGTGCCGCCCGGCCCGCCACGGTCAATGCCGGGCCGATCGGCTCCGATAGCTCCTTCGAAGCGGAAGTGGGTGAGGAGCGTTCCGCTCGGCGGGCCCGGCGTCGCATCGGGCTCCGGGCCCGCCGATCGCGGTCCCCCAGGTGCTCGACGGGTCGCCGGTAGTGTGGCGGCGATGGACGGGCGGCCGGCGCAAGGCTTCGATCTCCACACCGTCGACACCCTCGAGGCCGAGGTCGAGGACGTGGCCCGAGCCCTCGACCGCTTGGCCGAGGGCAGCTACGGGACGTGCGAGGTGTGCGGGACCGCACTCGACGCCTCGGTGCTGGCCGAGCGGCCCGCCGCTCGCCACTGCTCGGCCCACCTGCCCATCGCCCTGGGCTGAGCCGACCCGGGGCGAGAGACCTACTTCTTGGTCTCCCAGAAGATCGTGTCGATCTCGCCGATGAGGTCGAGGAGCTTCTGACCCTGGGCCGGGTCCTGGGACTTCTTGGACAGGCCGGCCTCCTTGGTGGCGGTCCAGAAGAGGTCGTGGAGCTGGGGGTACTTCTCCTTGTGCTCGGGCTTGAAGTAATCCGTCCACAGGACCCACAGGTGCTCCTTCACCAGGTTGGCTCGCTCCTCCTTGATGGCCAGGCACCGGGTCCGGTAGTCCTCGACGCTCTCGGCGGCCGACTTGGTCTTCTCGGCGCTCTGGTAGCGCTCCTGGATGGCCTTGACCGATTGCGCCTCGATGCGGGCCTGCGCCGGGTCGTAGACGCCGCACGGGAGGTCGCAGTGGGCGTGCACGGTGTCGGGGGGGGAGAACCGGTCGAGGGTGGCGAGGAGGCGGTCC
Organism: Acidimicrobiales bacterium; assembly: GCA_030040015.1. Lineage (GTDB taxonomy): Bacteria > Actinomycetota > Acidimicrobiia > Acidimicrobiales > UBA8190 > UBA8190. The sequence continues at coordinate 17,438 of JASHUM010000079.1, read as the reverse complement.
GCGATACGCATGGGGCGAGGCTCCCTTCGATCAGGAGAAATTGTCCGTCCGTGACCACCTTATCCAGGCCTGGGCGATGCTGAACCGCCGGTTCTCCGCCGTGGCGATCCGGGTGCTGCGGGCGGTGGTGCTGGCCGGCGTCGTCGTGGCCGGCGCCCTGCGCCTGGGTCTGGTGCGCCGGGTGGTGGTCGAGGGCCCGAGCATGCTCCCCACCCTGGCGCCCGGAGACAGGCTTCTCGTGGTGCGCGTCCGGCGTCCGGCGGTGGGCGACGTGGTGGCGCTGTCCGACCCTCGCCACCCCCGCCGTCTGCTCGTGAAGCGGGTGGTCTCGGTCGGCCACGACACCGTCGACGTGCGCGGGGACAACGCCGCCTGGAGCACCGACAGCGCCAGCTTCGGCCCCGTGCCCATCCGATCGGTGCGCGGCCGTGTCGTGCGCCGCTACGCGCCGGCCGGTCATCGCGGCCCTGTTGGTTGAGGGGCCTCGGAGTACCATTCGTCGGTGGCCTGGTTGCGGGACGAGCTCGACCGCCTCTTCGCCCCCGACTACCTCGAGGGCCTGGGGGACCGCACGTTGGAGCAGTTGCGCGCCATGCGCGACGAGTGCGACCGCGCCGAGACGGCGGTGTCCTACCTCCGCCGTGTCGCCCAGGGCCGCTTGGACGTGGTGCAGGGCATCCTGCACGGTAAGGGCGACGACCTGTCCGGGGTCGTCGAGCAGCTTCCGTCCATCATCGGAGGTGGCCCCCCTCGCCCCCCCGGGCCCGGACGCCTGCCCAGCCGGCTCGCGCCCGACATCGAGGTGGTCGAGGACGTCGGCCTCACCGACGAGATCGACGCCGTGCTCGACCCGGGGACCATCGGTTCACTGCCCACGATGGACCACCAGGAGCTGGTGGCGTTGTCGGAGCGGCTCATGGAGGTCGAGGCGCACATCTCCGCTCAGCGCCGGGCGTTGCACGAGCGCATCGACGCCGTGCAGGCGGAGATCGTGAGGCGCTACAAGTCGGGCGACGCCTCCCCCGACGGCCTGCTCGGCTGAGGGTGGGAGAGGGCACTGGCCAGGCAGCTTCCTGACCGCTGGCACGATCTCGGCGCCTTCATCCGCGAGCAGCGCAACACGGCCCGGCTGTCGCTGCGCCGGTTGTCCGAGCTGGCCGGCATCTCCAATCCCTATCTGAGCCAGATCGAGCGGGGACTTCGCCGTCCGTCGGCCGAGATCCTCCAGCAGATCGCCAAGGCCCTGCGCATCTCGGCCGAGACGCTGTACGTCCAGGCCGGGATCCTCGAGCCCGGCGACGGCGAGACCGACCTCGCCCGCCACATCCTCTCCGACTCCCACCTCACCGAGGACCAGAAGCAGGCGCTCGTGCGGATCTACCTCTCCTTCCGTCACGAGCACGAAGACGCAGACGCGACGGCCGGCCCCGGCGCGGAGGGCGCCCGGTAGGCTGCCCGGACGTGCAACGGCTGGCTGTCCTCTCGCTGCACACCTCGCCACTGGCGCAGCCGGGCACGGGCGACGGCGGGGGGATGAACGTCTACGTCCGCGAGCTCACCACCGCCCTGGCCCGCGCCGGCGTGGAGTGCGACGTCTACACCCGGGCCTGGTCACCCGACCTCCCTGCCATCGTCACCGTCGAGCCCGGGTTCCGCCTCCATCACGTCCCCGCCGGCCCGCTCGACGCCGTGGCCAAAGAGGAGCTGCCCGCCGTCGTCGACGAGTTCGCCGACCATGTCGCCGCCTCTCTGGTCGCCGGGGACGGAGTCGACGCCCTGCACGCCAACTACTGGCTGTCGGGACTGGCCGGGCACCGCCTCAAGCACGAGCTCGAGCTGCCCCTGGTCTCCACCTTCCACACCTTGGCCCGGGTCAAGGCCGAAGCCAGCCCCGAGGAGGTGTCGAGCGACGAGCCCCACCGGCGGGCCGAGGCTGAGGCCGACATCATGCGCTGTTCCGACATCGTGCTCGCATCGTGCTCGGTGGAGGCCGATCAGCTCGCCGCCTTGTACCGCGCCGACACCGAACGGGTACGGGTGGTGGCGCCCGGCGTCGACCATGCCTTCTTCGCTCCCGGGTACCGCCCCCAGGCACGCCGCGCCCTCGGTCTCGACGAGGACGCCCCGCTCGTCTTGTTCGTGGGCCGGCTCCAGCCCTTGAAGCGGGTCGAGATCGCCTTGGCGGTGGTGGACGCCGTCGACAAGGCCAAGCTGGTCGTGGTGGGCGGGCCCAGCGGGCCGCGCGCCGAGACGTATCGGGCCCGCCTGGAGGAGGAGGTGGACCGTCGCCGCCTTCGCCATCGCGTCCGGTTCGTCGAGCCCCAGCCCCATGAGCTCCTGTCCATCTACTACCGCGCCGCCGATGTCTGCCTGGTGCCGAGCCGCTCGGAGTCCTTCGGGCTCGTCGCCCTGGAGGCGGCCGCCTGCGGCACCCCCGTGGTGGCGGCCGACGTGGGCGGGCTGAGCACGCTTGTCGACGACGGCCGAACCGGTTTCCTCGTCGACGACGACGCCCCGGAGGCCTTCGCCGGGGCGGTGCGGCGCATCCTCGACGACTCGCTGCTCGCCGAGCGCATGGGCAGCGCCGCCGTGGTGCGGGCCAGGCGCTACACCTGGGCCCGCTCCGCAGCCGTGCTCCGCTCCACGTACGAGGAGCTCGCCGTCGACGACCTCGTCGAGTGCCGGTGACGGTGGCTCTCGCCACGGCACCTGTGGACCCCGCCCCCGTCGCCACCGTCGAGGAGCATCGACGTTGCGGAGAGCTGATCGACGCCTGGGCGGCGGCGCGCCTGGCCGAGGACGGGGCGCTCGTGGCCGTCGACCGCCAGCCCGACGCGGCGCGCTGGTACCTGCGGCTGGCCGGCGACGAGAAGGACTTCGTCGCCGTGTGGCTGACGTTGCGCCAGCGCACGCTCCATCACGAGGCGCAGGTCATGCCCGCCCCCGAGACCAACGTCCAGCAGACCTACGAGTACCTGCTGCGCCGCAACGCCGAGCTGCACCGGGCCCGCCTCGTTCTGGGCACCGAGGATGCCGTCTATCTGGTCGGTGAGGTGGCGGTCGTGGACGTGACCGAGGACGAGCTCGACCGCATCCTCGGCTCGTCGCTCGCCTACGTCGACGAGCTGTTCCCCACGGCCATGACCATCGGGTTCGCCGGCCGCTACCGCCGCCGTCGACGCACCGGCTGACCGCCCGCTCCGCCGGGTAACCTCGCCGAGCCATGCAGGCGCGCCTGTGCATCGTGGGCGGGGGACGCATGGGCAGCGCGCTCGTGCGCGGCCTGTGTGCGGCGGGATGGGATCCCGCATCGATCGTCGTGGCCGAGATCGAGGCCGGGCGCCGGGCGCAACTGGCCGACGAGGTCCCCGGTGTCGTGGTCGGCTCCGAGCCCGTCGAGGCCGACGGCGCCGTGGTGGCGGTGAAGCCCGCTGTGGCCCGAGAGGCGTGTCGCGCCCTGGCCGCCACGGGGACCGGGCGTTGGCTGTCGATCATGGCCGGCGTGCCCCTGGCCCGGCTCGAGTCGTGGGCCGGGGCCGGCGTCGCTGTGGTCCGGGCCATGCCCAACACCCCGGCGCTGGTGGGGGCGGGCGTGGCGGCGGTGAGCGCCGGGCCGGGAGTCGCCGAGTCCGACCTGGCGTGGGCCGAGGAGGTGCTGGGCGCCGTGGGGCGGGTGGTGCGGGTGGAGGAGGCCGACCTCGACGCGGTCACGGCCGTGTCGGGATCAGGCCCGGCATACGTCTTCCTCTTGGCCGAGGCCCTGGGCCAGGCCGGGTCGGCCCTCGGCCTGGCCCCGGCGGTCAGCCTCGAGCTGGCCGTCCGGACCGTGGCGGGCGCCGCCCGGCTCCTCGACGTCACGGGCACCCCGCCCGAGGTCCTTCGTGCCCAGGTCACGTCCCCGGGCGGGACCACCGAAGCCGCCCTGGCCGTGCTCGAGGAAGGGGGCCTTCGTCGGCTCCTGGCCCGGGCGGTGGAAGCGGCGGCCGAGCGCTCCCGGGAGATGGGCCGTTCAGCCCCCTAGCCAGGAATTCCGGTCGCCCCCTTTCCCACTTTGGCCACACTGGCGTACAGTCGCCTCAGGGCGGAGAGGGGTGATTCCACTGAGTGCGAACGAGGGGACGAGCGCCCGGTACCTGACTGTGCGCGAGGTCGCGGCCACCTTACGGGTGTCCAACATGACGGTGTACCGCCTCATCAACGGCGGTGAGTTGCCCGCCGTGCGGGTTGGGAAGTCGTTCCGCCTGCGCGAGGACGACGTCAACCGGTACCTGGCAGATCGCTACACCCAGGCCGGCTGAGGGCGGGTCCTCGGCCGTCTCGCCGGGTGGGTGAAGGACCCGGACACGACGCGCTCGGGGCCATCTTCTTCCTGACCGACTACGGGCAGGAGGACGAGCTGGCCGGAGTGGTGCGCGCCGTGCTCTCACGGCTGGCGCCGGGGGCGCCCGTGGTGGACCTCACCCATGAGATCCCCGCCTTCGACGTGCGGGCCGGGGCACTGGCGTTGGAACGGGCCGCACCCCATCTCGGGCCCGGTGTGGTGCTCGGGGTCGTCGACCCGGGAGTGGGCACCACCCGGCGGGCGGTGGCGCTCGAGCTGAGCGACGGGCCCGGTCCCCGCGCCCTGGTGGGCCCTGACAACGGCTTGCTCATGCGTGCCGCGGACGCGTTGAGCCCCGTGCGCGGCGCCGTCGCCCTGGCCCCTGTCCCTGGCGAGGGACACGTCACCTTCGACGGCCGCGACGTCTTCGCCCCGGCTGCAGCTGCGCTGTGGCGAGGCGAGCCGATTCGGTCGCTCGGGGAGCCGGTGTCCCCGGAGGACCTCGTACGGCTCCCGGCCCCGCAGCTGCGCCACGTCGCCGGTGGGATCGAGGCCGAGGTGCTGTGGATCGACCGGTTCGGCAACGTGCAGCTGGCGGCCGGTGCCGGCGCCGGGCGTGACGCCGGGTTCGAGACGGGCGCGGCGCTGACCGTCGGGGCGGCCGGCGCCGATCACCCGGCGCGCTTCGTACGCGCCTTCGGCGATCTCGAGAGCGACGGGCAACCAGCCGACCTCGGTGTGCTCGTCGACGCCAACGGACGTCTGGCCGTGGTGTGTGCGCGTCGGTCGGCCGCTACCGTGCTCGGCGTGCGACCGGGGGACCTGGTTCGGGTGGAGCGTCCGGCGTCGTGAACCTGGCCCGGTTGGTGCTCGCCCACGGCGCCGAGGCGCGGGCCGTCCACGACGGCCAGCGCTGGACCACCTGGGGCGAGTTGCGGGCCCGCGCCGGCTCCGTGGCCGAAGCCCTTCGCCGCGCCCGGGTCGCACCAGGGGACCGGGTGGCGCTCGTCAGGCCGAGCTCGCTCGCCTTCGTGGCCGACTATCTCGGCGTGCTCGCCAGCGGCGCGGTGGCCGCCCCGCTCAACCCCCAGAGCCCGATCCCCGAGCTCGCCGCCGAGGTGTCCCTGATCGATCCTGTGGCGCTCCTGTGCGACGAGTCGGTGGCAGCCGGTCTCGGCCGGGGCGGGTCCGCTGCGCCCCCGGTGGTGGAGGTTCCGACCTCAGGTGCTGCGGGTGAGCTCACCGTGGCCGAGCGCGACGACCGCGACCCGGCCGCCCTGTTGTTCACCTCGGGAACCGCCGGCGCGCCGCGCGCCGCCGTGCTCAGCCACGGCAACCTGCGGTCGAATCTCGACCAGATGCTCTCGCTCCCGGGTGAGATCACCCGGCCCGACGACGTCATGCTCACCGCCGTCCCCCTGTTCCACGTCTTCGGCCTCAACGTGGCGCTCGGCCTCACGCTGGCCACCGGGAGCGCACTCGTGCTCGAGGAGCGCTTCGACCCCTCGGCGTCGTTGGCGACGGTGGGGGCGCTGGGCGTCACCGCCCTGGTGGGGGTGCCACCCATGTACGCGGCGTGGGCCGAGCTGGCCGACGGCGCCATGGCCGGTGTCCGCCTGGCGGTGTCAGGCGCCGCCGCCCTGCCGGCCGAGGTCGCCGAGCGCTTCGAGTCGCGCACGGGCGTGCCGTTGTGGCAGGGCTACGGCCTGACCGAGGCTTCGCCGGTGGTGACCACGTCGCTCGGCACGGGGCGAAACCGTCCCGGCTCGGTCGGGCGGCCCCTTCCCGGGATCGAGCTGCGCCTCGTCGACGAGGGAGGCTCCGACGTCCTCGAAGGTGACCCCGGCGAGATCTGGGTGCGCGGTCCCAACGTCTTCGACGGCTACTTCCGCGACCCGAGCTCCACCGCCGGGGTGCTCACCGGCGACGGATGGTTGCGCACCGGCGACGTGGCCGTGCTCGGCGACGACGGTGACGTGTTCGTGGTGGACCGCCGCAAGGACCTCGTCATCGTGTCGGGGTTCAACGTCTATCCCGGCGAGGTGGAGGACGTCGTGCGGGCCGTGCCCGGTGTCGCCGACGCCGTGGCCGTGGGCCGTCCCCATCCGGACACGGGTGAAACGGTGGAGGTGTTCGTCGTCCCCAGGGCGGGGGGACCGGAGGTCTCCGCCGACGACGTGCAACGGGCGTGCGCCACCGCGCTGGCGCGATACAAGTGCCCCTCGTCGGTGCGCTTCGTCGACGAGCTGCCGCACGGGCTCGCCGGCAAGGCGCTGCGCCGGGCGCTTCGCCAGCAGGTCGGCGACTGACTCCGGTGCCGGGCGCCAGCCCGGCTTGGTGTCGAGCACGCCACCATCGGTACGATCCGCCGCCGTGAGCCCTCCTCGTGCCGGCCGCATCCCCGAGGCCTCGGTTGCCCGTCTGCCCGTGTACCAGCGCATCCTCCTCGAGCTGGTGCGCGCCGGAACGGCGACGGTCTCCTCGGAACAGCTCGCCGAGCTCGCCCATGTGAACGCCTCGAAGGTGCGCAAGGACCTGTCGTTCCTGGGCTCCTTCGGCACGCGGGGATCCGGGTACGACACGCGCTTTCTCCTCGCCCACATCGATCGCGAGCTCGGCCTCGACACCGACTGGCCCGTGGTCATCGTGGGCATCGGCAATCTGGGCCGTGCCCTGGCCCGCTCCCAGGGGTTCAGCTCCCGGGGATTCCGGGTGTCGGGGCTCTTCGACGTCTCCTCGGAGTTGGTGGGAACCGAAGTGGGCGGGCTCGCGGTGCGCCATCTCGACCACCTCGAGGAAGCGGCCGGGCTGGATCCGCCCTCCATCGGGGTGATCTCCACCCCTCCTTCGGTTGCCCAGGACGTCGCTGACCGGCTGGTGGGCGCCGGAGTGGGCTCGGTGCTCAACTTCGCCCCCCGGGTCCTGCGGGTGCCCGGGCACGTGCTCCTGAGGCACGTGGACCTGTCCATCGAGCTGCAGGTCATGAGCTTCTACCTCTCCCACGGCGATCACCCCGGCTCCGTCGCCGCGTCGTCGCCGCTTCCCCACCCCGTCGGTCTGGGGGCTGTGGACCTGGCCTAGACGGAGGCCCTGGCGGCGCCTTGTAGCCTTTTTGTCGGTGTCAGTCGTCGTCGTCGGGCTCGATCGGGAACGTGCGCCTCTGGGCGTGCTCGAACGGGTGGCGGTCGGCGAGGAGTCGTTGGCCAAGACCTTGGCCGAGGTGCGCGATCGGGCCCCGCTGTCCGAGGTGGTCGTCCTGTCCACGTGCCTGCGCACCGAGGTGTACGCCGTGGCCGACCGCTTCCACGAAGGCGTGGAGCGCATCCACGAGTACCTCGCCGATCTGGCCGGGGGGTCCGTGAGCGAGCTGTCCGAGCATCTGCACGTGCTCTTCGACGACGCCGTGACCGTGCACCTCTTCGAGGTGGCCGCCGGCCTCCGCTCTTCGGTGGTGGGCGAGACCGAGGTGCTCGGGCAGGTGCGCCGGGCATGGGAAGTGGCCGAGGCGGAGCGAGCGGCGGGGCCCATGCTGTCGGGGCTGTTCCGCCGGGCCGTGCAGGTGGGCCGGCGGGTGCGCACCGAGACGGCCATCGCCAGAGGCGCCACCTCGCTGTCGCACGTGGCGTTGTCGCTCGCCGCCGAGCAGCTGGGCGGGAGCCTGGCCGGACGGCGCGTGGTCGTGGTCGGCGCCGGCGACATGGGCGAGAGCCTGGTGGGCGCGCTGTCCACGCGCCATCAGCCCGCCGAGTTGGTGGTGGTGAACCGCACCCGGGCCCGCGCCCGATCCCTGTCCGACGCGGCGGGAGGACGCGCCGCCGGCCTCGAGGAGCTGCCCGCCGTCCTCGGCAGCGCCGACGTGGTGATCGTCTCGACCGGCTCCGCCGTCCCCGTCCTCGACGCCGAGCTTCTCGCTCCGGTGGGTGCAGCCCGTGCCGGGGCACAGGCCTTGGTGGTGGTCGACCTCGCCGTTCCCCGCAACGTGGAACCCACGGTGAAGGGCCTGACCGGCGTCGCCCTGTTCGACATCGACGACCTGAACCGCCACGCCGAGCGGGCGTTGGAGGAGCGCAGAGGAGAGATGGCCGAGGCCCGGGCCATCGTGGCGCGCGAGATCGAGCGCTTCCGGGCCGACGACCGAGCACGGGGAGCGGCACCGCTGGTGGCAGCGCTGCGGGCACGCGTCGACGGGCTGCGCCAGGCCGAGCTCGAGCGTGCCCGCGCTCGCAACCGTCGTCTCGACGACACCCAGTGGGACGAGGTGGAGGCGGTCGTGCGCGACGTGCTGGCCAAGCTGGTCCACCAGCCCACGGTGGTCCTCAAGGAGGCGGCCGGCACGCCTCGGGGCGAGCGGTTGGTCGAGGCGCTGCGCACGCTCTTCGATCTCTGAGCGCCGTGGGCGCCCGTCACGTGCGCCTGGCCACTCGTGGCTCACCGTTGGCCCGCACACAAGCCGACGGTGTCGCCCGCCGCCTGGCGGAGGTGGCCGGGTCGACCCCTGAGCTGGTGATCGTGCGCACCGCCGGGGACGAAGCCCGCGACGTCCCCATCGACCGGATCGGCGGCCAGGGGGCCTTCGTCAAGGAGGTTCAGCGGTCCGTGCTCGAGGGCCGGGCCGATCTGGCCGTGCACTCGGCGAAGGACCTGCCCGCACAGACGCCCCCGGGACTGGTGCTCGCCAGCGTCCCCGAGCGTGCCGATCCCCGGGACGCGTTGGTGGGGAGCTCGCTGGCCGGCTTGCCGAGCGGGGCGTGCGTGGCCACCGGCTCGGCTCGGCGCCGGGCCCAGCTGGCCTGGCTGCGACCCGACCTCACGTTCACCGAGCTGCGCGGCAACATGCGCACCCGCATCGACAAGTCGCGCTCCGTCGGGGCCGGGGTGGTGTCCTTTGCCGCCCTCGAGCGCCTGGGGCTGCAGGGCGAGGCCGACGACGTGCTCGATCCCCGCGACATGCTTCCCCAGGTGGGCCAGGGCGCATTGGCGGTCGAGTGCCGGGCCGACGACGACGAGCTGCTGGCGTGGCTCGATGCCGTCGACGACCCCGGCGCCCACCGGGCCCTCGACGCCGAGCGGTCCTTCCTGGCCGCGCTGGGCGGAGGGTGCACGCTGCCGCTCGGCGCGCTGGCTCGCTTCGACGACGACGACGGGACGTTGCGCCTCGACGCCATCCTGGCCTCGGCGGACGGACATGTCCTGCTGCGCGACAGCGCGCAAGGCCGTGACGCCGGGGCGCTCGGCGCGTCGCTCGCCGCCCGGCTGCTCGACGACCTCGGTGGGCGTGCGCTGGTGGAGCTCGTCCCGTGACCGTGTACCTGGTCGGTGCCGGGCCCGGCGACCCCGGGTTGCTCACCCGCCGGGGCGCCGAGTTGCTCGGCCGGGCGGACGTGGTCGTCCACGACCGTCTCGTGCCGATGTCGCTCCTGGCCCTTGTGCCCGGCGGTGCCCTCGTCATCGACGCCGGCAAGCGCCCGGGCCGTCCTCGCCGTCAGGACGAGGTGAACGCGTTGCTCGTCGAGCACGGCAGGGCCGGGCGGACGGTGGTGCGCCTCAAGGGTGGCGATCCCTTCGTGTTCGGACGCGGCGGGGAGGAGGCCAAGGCCCTCGCCGAGGCCGGCGTGCCGTTCGAGGTCGTGCCCGGCGTCAGCGCCGCCGCCGCCGTCCCCGCCTACGCCGGCGTTCCCGTCACCCACCGGGGACTGTCCACGTCGGTCACGGTCGTCACCGGGCACGTCGGTGACGACGCCACCGAGGGCGTGGACTGGAAGGCCCTGGCCGCCGTGGGCGGCACCCTCGTGATCCTCATGGGCATGGAGCACCGCGGCGAGATCGCAGCGCGGCTGATGGCGGGTGGGCGGGCGCCCGACACGCCCGTCGTCGTCGTCCAGCGAGGAACGACCGCCGGACAGCGCGTGGCCCGCACCGTGCTCTGCGAGCTCGAGGGCGTCGGGCTCGGGTCACCCGCCACCGTCGTGGTGGGCGCCGTGGCCGGCCTCGACCTGGCGTGGTTCACGCCCGGCCCGCTCGTGGGCACGTCGGTGGTGGTGACCCGGGAGCCGGGGCGCGCCGGCGGACTGGCCGCGGCCCTCGAAGCAGCCGGCGCCACCGTGCAGCTGCTCCCGGTCGTCGAGACCGACGCCCCTGCCGACAGCGGTGCGGCCCTGCGGCGTGCCATGGCCCGGGTGGGGGAGTTCGACTGGCTCGTGTTCACGTCGGCGACCGGTGTCGGCCGCGCCCTCGACTCGCTCCCCGACGTGCGGGCCCTGGCCGGGGTGCGCCTGGCCGCGGTGGGACCGGCGACGGCGGCAGCGCTGAGAGAGCGCCGTCTCGTCGTCGACGTGGTGGCCGAGCCGGCCACCGCAGACGGCCTGGTGCGCTCGATGCCCGCTGCAGCGCCAGGCCGCAGAGGACGCGCCGTGCTCTACCCGAGGGCCGAAGAGGCGCGCCCCACCCTGGTCGAGGGACTCGAGGAGAGGGGATGGACGGTGGAGGAGGTGGTCGCCTACCGGACCGTGGACACCGGTGCCCGGTTGCCGGCGGACGCGCTGGACGAGGCGTCGGGGGCGGACGTGGTCACCTTCACCTCTCCGTCCACCGTGCGCGCCTACCTGGCGGCGGCCGGGGAGCGACCGGTGCCCCCGGTGGTGGCGTGCATCGGCCCGGTCACCGCCGAGGCAGCCCGACGTGCCGGCCTGGAGGTGACGGTGGTGTCCGCCGACCAAAGCGTCGAGGGGCTGGTCCGGGCCCTGATCGCAGAGCGAGGCGCCCCGTAGAATGCGCGGGGTTCTTCCGGCACGGCGAGTACCACAGGGCGGCGGAAGATGAGCGCGATGGCTGGGCGGATGACGATCGTGGTGCTGGCCTTCGTGGCCCCGGCTCTGGTCGTCGTCACCTCGGGCTCCGCCACCAGCGCGGCGTCCACGCCGGTGTCGTGGTGCGCCGCCCACCCTTCCTCGCTCGACACCGTGTCGGGATGCGTCACCGCCCCCGGCGACGCCGGAGGGTTCCTGCGCGACAGCTACGGGCGTGACCTCATCCTCCACGGCGTGAACGCCGTGTTCAAAGTGGCACCCTTCGAGTTCACCGCCGACCCGTCGTTGTGCGACCCGGCTCTCGACGGAGGAACACCCGCACCGAACTGCCTGACCGCTGCCGACGCCTCGGAGATGGCCAGCCTCGGCTTCGACATCGTGCGCCTCGGCATCATCTGGAAGGGGCTCGAGCCCGGTCCGGTGGCCGGGGACGTGAACGACCCCGGCATCTGCACCGAAGGCCTGGTCCAAGGCGACGGCACGGCGGGCCCTGGTGGCAGCGACGGCCAGTACAGCCCGTCGACGCTGGACCAGTACCTGGCCGGAGTGAAGGCCACCGTCGACCTGTTGGCCAGCTACGGGATCTACTCGCTGGTCGACATGCACCAGGACGTCTACAACGAGGAGTTCGCCGGTGAAGGCGCGCCCGACTGGGCGGTGTGCACCGACGGCATCCCCGCCACCAACACCGGGGACTGGTCGGCCAACTACTTCACACCGGCCGTCGGTGTGGCCTACGACCACTTCTGGGCCAACGACGTCGTGGGCGGGCTGCAGCAGAACTTCGACCTGGTGTGGCACCAGGTCGCCTCGTACCTGTCCGACGACCCCGGCGTCATCGGCTACGACGTGTTCAACGAGCCGTTCTCGACCGACATCGCCACCCTGGTGGGCAACGCCCTGTTCGACTCGCAGCTCGAGTGCTTCTACACCGGCACCCGGTCACCCGGCGAGCAGTCCGAGACCCACCTCCCCGTTCTCTGCCCTCCCACCGACCCGGGAGTGGGCGCCATAGGCGCCATCGAGAGCGGCGATCCCAACCATCTCGTCTTCTACGAGCCCGACGTGGCCAACGACTACGGGGCGGTCAACTGGATCGGCCCCATGCCCTATCCCAACCTCGTGCTCGACTTCCACGACTACTGCCTGGCCAGTGCGGCCGAGGCCTACTACGACTTCTACAACTCCCCGTTGTGCTCGGTGCCCGAACAGCTGGTGATGGAGCAAGAAGCCGCGGCGCGCAAATCGGCGGCCACCAGCGAGCAGCCGGGCGGCCCGGCGTGGTTCATGAGCGAGTTCGGCGCCGGCCAGGACGTCACCGACCTGACCCGGGTCACCGACCTGGCCAACGCCAACCTGCTCGGGTGGACCTACTGGCAGTGGAAGCTCTACGAGGACCCCACCGGCGGGTCCACCGAGGCGCTGGTGACCACGAACCCGGCGGGCCAGGACGTGATCGACCCGACCAAGGCGTCGGTGTTGGTCCAGCCCTATGCCCAGGCCGTCGCCGGCACACCCACGTCCATCTCCTACGACCCCACCACCCGCCTGTTCAGCTTCTCCTTCACGCCCAACCCCTCCATCGCCGCGCCCACCATCGTCTTCGTCCCCATCAACGCCTTCTACGACGTGTACCCCGACGGGTACTGCGTGGCGTCGACCGGCGTGCACGTGAGCGGGCAGGGGACCGACAAGCTCCTCTTGAGCGACCCCACGTCGAACAGCGCCACGCTCGAGGTGGGCCCGCCGGGCAGTTGCTGAGGCGCCGGTACGATTCGTCCATGGAACGCCAGCCCCCGGAAGGGGCGGCGGCTCGGTTCCCGGTCCGCCGCATGCGCCGGCTGCGACGCACGGCGACGATGCGACGGCTGGTGGCCGAGACCACTCTCTCGCCCGACGACCTGGTCGCCCCGGTCTTCGTGCGCCAGGGCATCGACGAGCCCGTCCCCATCGGGTCCATGCCCGGCCACGTGCAGCACACCGTGGCGTCGCTCGTCGACGAAGCCAAGCACCTGGCGTCGCTGGGCATCCCCGCCCTCGTCCTCTTCGGTGTGCCCGACACCAAGGACGCCGAGGGCTCGGGGGCGTGGGACCCCGACGGCGTTGTGCAGGTGGCGCTGCGCGAGCTGCGGTCGTCGCTCGGAGACGCCATGGTCCTCATCTGCGACCTGTGCCTCGACGAGTACACCGACCACGGGCACTGCGGCGTGCTTCGCCCCGACGGCACGGTCGACAACGACGCCACCCTGGAGCGCTACGGCGCGGTGGCCACCGCACAAGCCGACGCCGGCGCCGACGTGGTGGCGCCGAGCGGGATGATGGACGGCCAGGTGGGGGCCATCCGCAGCGCGCTCGACCAGGCCGGCCACGAGGAGGTGGCCATCCTGGCCTACGCGGCCAAGTACGCCTCGGCCCTGTACGGGCCGTTCCGCGACGCGGTGGACGTGACCATCGCCGCCGGCGGCGACCGGCGCGGGTACCAGCAGGATCCTCGCAACCGCCGCGAGGCACTGGCCGAGGTCGCCCTGGACGTGGCCGAAGGCGCCGACATGGTCATGGTGAAGCCGGCGCTCGCCTATCTCGACGTGGTGGCCGACGTGGCCCGCGCGGTCGACGTCCCGGTGACCGCGTACCACGTGAGCGGGGAGTACTCCATGGTGAAGGCGGCCGCAGAGCGCGGCTGGATCGACGGGGACGCCGTGCTGCTCGAGCACGTCACCGCCATCAAGCGAGCCGGGGCGACGGCGGTCCTCACCTACGGCGCCGCCGAGCTGGCCCGGTTGCTCGGCGGGTGACGGGCGCCGCGCCCGGCGAGGGCAACGCCGCCTGGTTCGCCCGGGCCCGGCGCGTCATCCCCGGGGGCGTCGACTCCCCGGTGCGCGCCTTCACCGCTGTGGGCGGCACTCCCTACACGGTGGTGCGGGGCGTGGGGCCATACGTCTGGGACGTGGACGGGCGCCGCTACATCGACATGGTCCAGTCCTACGGGGCGCTCATCTTGGGCCACGCCCACCCGGTGGTGGAGGGGGCGTTGTCGGCGGCGCTCGGCGCCGGGACGAGCTTCGGGGCGCCCACGCCCGGGGAGGTCCTCCTGGCCGAGGCCATCACCGAGCGGGTCGTCGGATGCGACCAGGTGCGGTTGGTGTCCTCGGGGACCGAGGCGGTGATGAGCGCGCTCCGAGTGGCGCGCGGCTACACCGGGCGCGACCGGGTGGTGAAGTTCGACGGCTGCTACCACGGGCACGCCGATGCCCTTCTGGCCGGCGGCGGCAGCGGCGTGGCCACGCTCGGTCTCCCCGGGTCGGCCGGGGTGCCGACCTCGGCGGTGGCCGACACCGTGGTGGTGCCCTACAACGTGGTCCCCGAGCTGGACGACTCGGTCGCGTGCGTGGTGGTCGAGCCGGTGGCGGCCAACATGGGCCTGGTCCCACCCGCCCCAGGTTTCCTGTCCGGGCTCCGCCGGGCGTGCGACGAGCACGGGGCGCTGCTCGTCTTCGACGAGGTGATCACCGGCTTCCGTCTCGGCCCCGGAGGCGCCGCCGCCCGTTACGAGGTGACGCCCGACCTGTGGTGCTTCGGCAAGGTCATCGGCGGCGGGCTCCCGGTGGGCGCCTTCGGAGGCCCGGCCGAGGTGCTGGCCGTGCTGGCGCCGGCCGGTCCCGTCTACCAGGCCGGCACCTTGTCGGGGAACCCGCTGTCGACGGCGGCGGGGCGGGCCGTGCTCGAGCACATGACGACGGACGCCTACGACGAGCTGGAGGCGCGCGTGGGGCGATTCGCCCCGGCCCTCGAGGGGGCGCTGCGCGCCGTCGGGTTGCCGGCCCGGGTGCCTGCTGTAGGCCCGCTCGTGGGCCTCTTCCTCTCCGACACCGATGTGGTCGACCACGCATCGGCCCGGCTGGCGGTGGAGGCCGGGTGCTACCCCGCCTTCTTCGGCGCCATGCTGGCCCGGGGAGTAGCCCTGGCGCCGGGCGCCTACGAAGTGTTGTTCCCGGGCATGGCCCACGACGACGCAGTGCTCGAGGCCGTCGTCGAGCTCGCCGGGGAGGCAGCCACCGAGGTGGTCGCCGCCGGCGCGCCGACCCGGTGAGTCACCAGCCGGGGACGGTTCGAGCCGCGGCGGCCAGCGCCTTGTAGGCCACCTCGGCCACCCCCTGCTCGTCGGGGCGCAGCAAGTTCCCCATGATCTTGAGCAACACACCCATGATGCCCTCGGAGTGCATGCCGGTGCGCACGCACACCTCCATGACCTTGGGGTGGCTGATCATGCGCACGAAGTCGCGGGCGACCTGGTAGTAGAGGCCGAAGGCGTCCTGGAGCTGGCGCTCGTAGTCGTCGAGGGCGGCCGTCCCCTCGCCCGACAGGGCCCGGCCCAGACAGGCGGCGGCGAGACGGCCCGTCTCGTACCCGTAGGCGATGCCCTCCCCGTTGAAGGGGTTGATGGCGCCGGCGGCATCGCCGATGGCGAGGGTGGTGGCGCCCACCCGGGGGGCGACGGAGAGCCCCATGGGGAGCTTCCCCCCGGTGGGCGGGGCGAGGGCGCCGGCGGGAGAGAGGCCCCAGGACTTCGGCGCCCAGTCCAAGAAGGCGTGCATGAGGGTGGTGGTGTTCACCCCTTTGTGCCTGCCGTCGGTGGAGAGCAGTCCCACTCCGACGTTCACCCGGCCGTCGCCCAGGGGGAAGATCCACCCGTACCCGGGGACCACGGTCCCCTCGGCGTCGCGGATGTCGAGGTGGGACTCGATGAACTCGTCGTCGTGTCGCGGCGAACGGAAGTAGCCGCGCAACGCCATGCCGAGCGGGTGGTCGCGGTCCCGCTCGGCGCCGAGCGCCCGGCCGAAGCGGGAGTTGGCGCCGTCGGCCACCACCACGTACTTGGCCCGGATGTGCCTGGTGGTCTTGGTGGCACGGTCCACGACCAGCGCGCCCATGCAGTCGGGCAGGCGCTCGGGACCGTTGCGCCCCGGGGCCGGGGCTTGGGCCAGGAGCGGTTCGGCGGCCTCGGTGCCCTGCAGGAGCTGGGCGCCGGCTTTGGCCGCCCGCTCCGCCACCATCTGGTCGAGGTCGTGGCGGGTGATCACGTACCCCACGTTCGGGAACGACGGGTGCAGCGGCCAGGCCAGCTCCATCGTCATGCCGTAGGCACACGAGCGCAGGCCCCGGTAGCGATGCGCACCGGCCAGTGCACCGGCCAGGCCCATGTCGGTGAGCTGACGCACCGAGCGGGGGGTCAGCCCGTCACCGCACGTCTTCTCCCGGGGGAACTGTTTCTTCTCCACCACCACCACGTCCCACCCGGCGTCGGCCAGCCAGTACGCGCAGGCCGAGCCGGCCGGGCCGGCGCCCACGACCAGGACGTCGTGGACGGCGTCGTCGCCGGCGGCCGCCCGTCGAGGGCGTGAGGAGGTCTTCGTCTGGGGGGCCACGGGTCGATCGTAGGCCCAATGTGCGTGCGAGAACGAGCCCGTGGTAGACCGGGCACGGTCATGGACCAGTACCTGCCGATTGCGCTCCTGCTCGGCTTGAGCACCGTCTTCGCGGCACTGTCCTTCGTCGCCTCGTCGTTGCTCGCTCCCCGCAAGCGGCCGACGGCAGCCAAGGTCGCGCCCTACGAGTCGGGCATCGTTCCCGACTACGACCCGCCCCAGCGCTTCCCGGTGCGCTTCTACTTGGTGGCGATGATCTTCATCATCTTCGACATCGAGATCGTGTTCCTCTATCCCTGGGCCGTCACCTATCGCCAGCTCGGCGCCTTCGGGTTGGTGGAGGTGATCGTCTTCGCCGCCATCGTCTTCATCTCCTTCCTCTACTTGGTGAGCAACGGCGCCATCGACTGGGGACCGGCCAAGCGGCTGCGGGTGGCGCTGTCGTCTCGCACCACGGACTCCACCGTCACCCGTGTCGGGCCCGACGCCGGGCCTCCGACCGGGCAGGCCGCCTGAGGGGAGCCGGCCATGGGCCTGGAAGACCTCACGCACAACTTCCTGACCGGGCGACTCGAGGACCTGGTCAAGTGGGCGCGGCGGATGAGCGTGTGGCCGGCAACGTTCGGTTTGGCGTGCTGCGCCATCGAGATGATGGCGGTGGGGGCCGCTGACTTCGACCTGAGTCGCTTCGGCATGGAGGTGTTCCGCGCCTCGCCCCGTCAGGCCGACCTCATGATCGTGGCCGGCCGGGTGTCGCAGAAGATGGCTCCCGTGCTCCGCCAGGTCTACGACCAGATGATGGAGCCCAAGTGGGTCATCTCCATGGGCGTCTGCGCGTCGACCGGCGGCATGTTCAACAACTACGCGATCGTCCAGGGCGTCGAC
>JASHUM010000078.1 GCA_030040015.1 Acidimicrobiales bacterium | reverse complement strand
TGAGCCGAGCGCGTGGGTGAGGCGCCCGGGGGCACCTCGTCGAGGAAGCAGTGGGTCGGCGCGCCGGTGACACCCGCCGCCACCATGGCCACGTCGACGACGATCGGCGCTCCGCCCGCCAGGGCGGCGGCGGCGACGGCAAGGGTCTGCTCGTCGAGGACCATCGAGGTGGCGTAGCGCGGGTCGGCGCTGGCGTGGACGACGCGGCCCACGACGGCACGTGACAGCGGAGGGAGGTGCGAGAGGTCGACACGCCCCTCGAGGATGCGAAGGCTCTCCGCCTCGATCGGATGGACCGAAGGCACGGCACCCCGGGTCCTGCTCATGGCACGACGCTCGGAACACGGCGCACGACATCGGCCTGCGCCAGCGCCCCCGCCGGGCAGATCTCCACGCATGCCAGGCAGGTCGTACAGCGTGACTCGACCACGACCACGGCGCGCACACCGGGCAGCAGTGCGTGCTCGGGGCAGGTGGCCAAGCAGGCGCCACACGCCGTGCAGCGGTGATCGACGGTCACGGGCACGAGCGGTACCCCCGGGGCGTCACCATGCGACCCTGGCGCCAGCACGTCGCGCTGGCACCAACCACCACACACGTCGTCATTCCCACCGTGGCGACGTCGAGATCCTCGAGCGTCGTGCACACGACCTGCTGCCCGGGCCGGTAGGCGTCGGTGACGACCCCGACGGGCGTGGACCCGGCCCGCCATTGGCGAAGGATGTCGATGGCTCGCCCGAGCTGCCAGGAACGGTCCTTCGAGCGCGGGTTGTACAGGGCGACGACGAGGTCGGATGCCGCCACCGCGGCCAGCCGGCGCTCGATGGCGTCCCAGGGCGTGAGCAGGTCCGACAGACTCACCATGGCATGGTCGTGACCGAGCGGCGCGCCGAGCAGCGCGGCAGCGGCAAGCGCAGCGGTCACGCCCGGCACCACCTCGATCTCCGCGTCGGGCGCGAGCTCGGGAGCCAGATCGAGGGCCAGCGCGGCCATGGCGTACACCCCGGCGTCGCCCGAGCACACGAGCGCCACCCGCCGGCCTTCGGCAGCGAGGACCAGGGCCAGGCGGGCACGGTCCTCCTCGTGGCCGATCGGTGAACGCTCGATCCGTTGCGAGGGACGGAGCAAGTCGGAGGCCTGGTCGACGTAGGGCCCATAGCCGACCACCACCTCGGCATTGCGCACGGAGATGGCCGCCTGTGCGGTGCGCTGTGCGGCCCCGCCCGGACCCAATCCCACCAGTGCCAGGCGACCTCGGGGCTGGGCGCGCCGGGCGACGGCGACCGTCACGGCAGCCGACCGCTGCTTGGGCACGACGAGCACGCCGTTGCTCCCGGCGCAGGCGAGCGCCGCCGCCTCGGCGACGCTGGGTGTCCCCACCGCGTCTGCGACCACGGTGCTCGGGTTGGGGACCGACTGCAGCGCCAGTTGTTGGGCGGAGAACGTGCGCACGGGCAGGCCGAGCGCCAGCAATGCCGGATGACCCGCCCGGCGCTCCACCGTGGCGAGCTCGGCCACGCTGGCCCAAGCGAGCTCGTGCCGCCCGAGCACCTCGTCCACCAGCGTGCGCACCTCTTCGGCCCGCGCATCCCGGGCACAGCCCACCCCCAGGACGAGCGACGGCGGGTGCAGCACCACCGTTCCCTCGGCCATGTCCTCGAGCCGGTCGCTCACCACCACCTTGTGGGGCCCGGCGCCGGCGCCCAGCGGCGGCAAGGGCCATGCCGGCAGGCGCGACTCGAGGACCGGGGCGCGGCCCTCGAGCATGGCCTTCGTCACGCCGGCCACGTCGCCCTCGGCGACGAACCCCACCAGGTCGTCGAGCGCCGGTGCTCCAGTGGCGTCGGTGGCCGTCGTGAGCACGGCCTGTGCGCCCAGGAGCGCAGCCACCTCTCGGGCCAACGCGTTGGCTCCGCCATGGCCCCCACACACCGGCACCACGAAGGCGCCCGACTCGTCGACGCAGACCACCACCGGGTCGCGGTGCTTGTCACCGAGGAGCGGCGCCACGATCCGAACCGCTGCTCCCACGGCCACCATGAGCACGAAGCCGTCGACGTGCCGCCAGCGGGACCGCACGGTGCCGGCCACGGTGCCGTGCACGTGCTCGTAGGGAAGCCTTTGGGCGAGTGATCGCCCTCGCTCGGTCAGCGAAAGGCTCACGACCTGCATTGCCGGCTCGTTCATGCCGGGCCCCACACGACGAACACGGGGTTGTGCGCCACTAGCCGCAGGCCGCCGTCCGGCAGCCGCTCGCCGCGGGCCAGCGACAGCTGCACCAGGTTGCCGAGGCGACGTTCGGCGGACTCGGCCCGATCGAGCGCGGCGTAGGTGGCCACCACGCGCCCGCCGGGGCGCAGCCGCGCCAGCGCGGCGTCCAGGACCGGGGTGCCCCCGCCGCCCACGAAGACACGCCCGGGATCGGGAAGATCGGCCAACGCTGCGGGTGCCTCCCCGGCCACAACGGTCACCGACCCCCCCACCCCGTGGGTGACGACGTTCTGTCGGGCCTGCTCTGCGGCGGACGGGTCGCGTTCGACGGCGAAGACCTGCACGGCTGGCGCCAGGCGGGCCGCCTCGATGGCGACGCTTGCGCTGCCGGCCCCGACGTCCCACAGGACGCCTTCGGGCTCGAGCCCCAGCTTCCCGAGGACCACGGCCCGCACCTCGGCGGTCGTCACCATGCCGGCGCGGTGCGCGAAGCGCGCGTCGGCGAGCCCCCAGGCCACACCGGGGGCGGCGGCGACCGCCTCGTCCCGGAGCAGCACCACCACGGAGCGGGGGTCCCACGTCCCGGCGGCCAGACCGACGAGATCGGTGCGATGCACGGCCTCGGCCACGGTGTCGAGCGCGCTGCACACGTAGACGTCGTGAGTCTCCGCGCCCCCCGACAGCAGCGCCTTTCCCAGCGCCTCGGGCGGATTCTCCGGCGACACGAGCACCGCTGCCTTGGGGGCGTGGCGCACGTGGCGCAGCGCGTCCTCGAGGTCGCGCCCGTGGGCCGAGACCACCACAGCGTCGTCCCAGGGCACCCCCAGACGGGCGAAGGCGCGGGCCACGGACGACGGTGCCGGGTGCACCTCGAGGACGTGCGCGCCCAGCCGGCGGGCGAGTGGGCGCACGATGCCGAAGAATCCCGGGTCTCCTGAGGCGAGCACGCACACGAGGCCCTGGGCGTGGACGACGGCGTCCACGGCGGCGCCGATGTCGGCGTCGAGCACGACGCGACGCGCCGCTCCGGAAGGGACGAGGGACAGGTGGCGTGGCGAACCCACCACCACCTCGGCCGACTCCAACGCGGCGATGGCCGGTGGCGCCAGCACCGAGAGGTCGTCGCCGGCCACGCCCACGACGACGACACGCTGCGCCGGGCTCACGGGGCGCCGGTCAGGCACAGGCGACCACCTCCACGCCGTCGTAGTCGACGAGCACCACGCTGACCTCGAGGGCGCCACGAACGTGCGCTTCGCAGGCGGCACGTGCCTGGCGGCAGAGCTCGGCGAGCGGGGCCCGCGCACCGTGGGCCAGGCACACCTCGAAGAAGTGGCGCGCCGTGTGGGTCGCCGTGGCGGCGTCCACGACGATCGGAGGGGCGCCGCAGGCGACGGCGGTCCGGGCAAGGAGAGACCCGTCGACCTCCGAGCGGTGGAAGTGCGTCATCATCACGCCCGCGGCCAGCTTGGAGATCTTCCCGGCCATGCCGACGAACACGGCGCGCTTCATCCCCGCCGCCGCAACCCGCCGGAGGGCGATACCGGTGAAATCACCCACTTCCACGAAGCACACGGGGGACATCTCGGGATGGAGGCGCTGCGCCGCCGCCTCCGAGCGGTGCCCGGTGGCGAGCACCATCGTGTGCTCGCCCTGGGCGGCGGCCACGTCGACCTGCTGCACCACCGAGGCGCGATAAGCCGCCGTGGAGAACGGCCGGACGATGCCCGTCGTCCCCAGCAACGAGATGCCGCCGACGATTCCCAGGCGCTCGTTCGTCGTCTGTGCCGCCATCTCCTCGCCCCCGGGCACGCTGAACGTGACGACGAGGGGCGCATCGGTGACCTCGGCCACAGCGGCGAGGATCATGCGGCGCGGCACCGGGTTGATGGCGGGAGCACCCACGTCGAGACCCAGACCCGGGAGCGTGACCACACCGAGTCCAGGCCCGGCCTCGAGCACACTGAGCGCACCCGGTGCAGCTCCGACCTCGGCGGTGAGGCGAGCGCCGTGGGTGCAGTCGGGGTCGTCGCCGGCGTCCTTGACCACCACGCAGCGCCCGTCGTCGAGCTCCACCGGGAAACCGACGCGCCGTCCGCTCGGCAGGGCCACGTCGACCTCGGCGGGCATCGATCCGTGCACCAAAAGGGACGCCGCCGCCTTGGCCGCCGCCGCCGCGCACGTGCCGGTGGTCCAGCCGGTGCGCAGCCCGCGACGACGGCGTGCCACCTCGACGCTGAGCGGCGGCTCCGAAGTACGGATCACGCCGGCCGTCCCCGGGTCGTGCCGGGCGTGGAGCGCCGACGGAACTTGTGGGCGAATCCCGGGGAGTAGAGGTGGCTGCGCGCCGGAGCGGCGGCGAGCGCCGGTCCGACGAGCACGAGCGCCGTGGTGGTGGTGCCGCACTCGCCGATGGTGCGGGCCAGCTCTCCGACGGTGGTGCGCAGCACCCGTTCGTCCGGCCAGCTGGCCCGGACGACCACGACGGCGGGGGTGAGGCTGTCGTACGCCGAGCCGACGGCCCGCAGCTGCCGCTCGAGCTCGACCGGGCGCGCCGCCGACAAAAAGACGGCCATGGTCGACCCGATGGCGGCGAAGGCGGCCACCGACTCGCGCCGGGGCATGCTGGCGGCGGTACGACCGGCCAGGCGGGTGATGACGACGCTCTGCGACACCGACGGGATCGTCAGCTCCCGGCCGACGGCGGCCGCCGCCGCCGCCAGCGAGCTCACGCCGGGCACGATCTCGAAGTCGCGCTCGTGCTCCAGGCACCAGTCGACCTGCTCCTGCAGCGCTCCGTAGAGCGAGGGGTCTCCCGAGTGCAGGCGCACGACGGCGGCGTCCCGATGGGCGTCGTACACGGTGAGGACGTCCTCCAACGTCATCGCCTTCGAGTCGAACAGTGCGGCCCCGGCGCGGGCGTGAACGAGCACCTCCTCGGGCACGAGCGACGACGCCCACACCACCACGTCGGCTGCCGACAGGCGCGCCGCGCCGCGCAACGTGATGAGGTCGGGGGCGCCGGGGCCGGCGCCCACGAAGGAGATCACGGCCGGTCCGCCGGCGACCGGCGGGGCGGGACCAGGATGCTCGCCAGGTACGCACCGGGCTGCGCCCGCACCTGCTCGAGCGGCACCACACGTTCGCCCGGCATGCCCAGCAGCTCACCGAAGACCGCACCTTCGAGACGCCCGGCATCCTCGAGCCGCGCCGCCAGCTCGGGCAGGTGGCGGCCGCCCTTGTAGACCACGACGGCCGCCTCGGGATCGCCGAGGGCATGCACCAGCGCCTCGGCCCCGTCGACGGCGCTCACGAGATAGAGGCGCTCACCGGAGTCGAGCACCATGGTGCCGCTCGCCGCGGCGAGCTCCTGGAAGGCCATGATCCCCGGAATCGAGGTCACCACGGCGTCGGGGCGCAGCTGGCGGACCGAGCGAGCCAGGTGATGGAAGGTGCTGTAGACGTTGGGGTCGCCCAACGTGACGAAGGCCACCCGGGCTCCGCCGTCGAGCAGCTCCACGATGCGCCGCGCCGCAGCCTCGTGTGCGCCGGCGCGCGCCGCCTCGTCGCCGAGGATGGCGAACGGCAGACGCTCCACCGCCACCTCAGGAGCCGCTTGGCGCACCACGGCCTCGGCCCTGCCCACGGCGTCGGGCGCCATGACGGGAGCCAGCACGTGGTCCGCCTGGCGCAGCACCGACAGCGCCCGCAGGGTCAGCAGTCCGGGATCGCCGGGCCCCACCCCGACACCCACCAACGAGGGACGCACCACTGTTTCCCGCTGCTCGGCGAACCAGGTCGCCTGCGGCCGGTGAGCTGGCTCCCCGCCGGCGCCCGCGGGCACCCGGGTCACAGGGCTAGGCACGCCGGACTCGCACCGGCTTGACCAGCCGCAGTCCCCGTACCCTAGCGAGCCTCTCACGGTGGGTTGCTGCGGCGTGCACGAAGCGTTCGGCCGGGGCCGGGGCACCGCCGAGGTGGAGGTGCAGGTACGAGGCGAGCAGCGACGGCGTGCCGTAACCGGCCCGGCTGGTGCCCTGGCGGCCGCGCAGCTCCAGGGCGTCGCCGTGGGGCTCGAGTCTCGAGTAGTGGAACTCGTGACCACGCAGCTCGCCGCCGGCATCGCACAACACCGTGGGGCGCGCTGCGGTGGCTCGGCGGTACCCGAGGGTGAGCGACGTCGTCATCGTGGCCCGGGCGTCGACGACGCCGGCGAGGGCGGCTCCGTCGAGGGAGCGGCTCAACCACACCAGGCCGCCGCACTCCACCCACGTGGGCAGGCCACGGCCCAGGCGCGCCCGCACGTCGTCGAGCAACGGACGGTTCTCGGCCAAGGGGGCTGCGTAGACCTCGGGGAACCCGCCCCCCACGTACAGAGCGTCGGCGTCCTCGGGCAGGCGGCGCTCGGTCAACGGATCGAAGACGAGGACCTCGGCACCGGCGGCTTCGAGGGCCTCGAGATTGTCGCGGTAGACGAAGCTGAACGCCCGGCCCGCTGCCACCGCCACCCGCACCCGGGCCACGTGGCCGGGCAGAGGCGGAGCCGGCACGACGCGTGCCGGTGCGGCGCACGCCAGCGCCAGGACCGCCTCCAGGTCGATCGCCCCCGCCACGGCGGCCGCCACTCGATCCAGAGCGGCGCGCGTCCGCGCCTGGTCCTCCACGACCGGCACCAGCCCGAGATGCCGTGAGCGCCACAAGAGGGCGTCGTCGCGGTGCAGCACTCCGAGCACCGGGACACCGAGCGGTGCCAGCGCGTCGCGCAACGTCGCCTCGTGATGGGCGCTTCCGGCGCGGTTGCAGACCACACCGGCCACACGCACCCGGGGGTCGTGGGTGAGGAAGCCTCGCACCACCGCTCCGACCGAGCTGCTCATCCCGGCGGCATCGACGACGAGGACGACAGGAGCTTCGAGCAACGCCGCCACCGACGCCGTGCTCGCAACGGGTCCGGCCACAGCGGCACCGTCGAAGAGGCCCATGGCGCCCTCGACCACGAGCACGTCCGCAGCGGCCGCCGCTCGTCCGGCCAGTGGGGCGATGGACTCCTCGCCGCAGATCCACGCATCGAGGTTGCGCCCGGGCCGGCCGGTGG
This sequence comes from Acidimicrobiales bacterium, assembly GCA_030040015.1. GTDB lineage: Bacteria > Actinomycetota > Acidimicrobiia > Acidimicrobiales > UBA8190 > UBA8190. Next base: position 5,553 of record JASHUM010000078.1, on the reverse strand, counting down.
CCAGGGCGTGGTACCCGGGGTCGATGTAGTCGGGACCGACCTTGGCTCCCGCCACCCGCAGTCCCCTGGCGGCGAGCGCCGCCATGAGCCCGGTGGCCACCGTGGTCTTGCCCACGCCGGACGACACCCCCGCCACCACGAGGCGGGGTCCGAGCACGGGGCTCAAAACTCGATGCCCTTGATGGCCTTGATGCCGCGGTCGTAGGCGTGCTTGACCTTGCGCATCTCGGTGACCGTGTCGGCTGCCTCGACGAGCTCTTCGGGCGCATCGCGCCCGGTGACGACGACGTTGGTCTTCGGCGCCCGCGCCGTGATGCCCGCCACGATGTCGGCCACCTCGACCCACCCGTACTTGGCGGCGTACGTGAGCTCGTCGAGGACGAGCAGTTCGTAGTCGCCCGAGGCCAGCATGGCGCGCGCCACTTCCCAGGCGTGGCGGCCCTTCGCCGCCGTCTCGTCGAGGTCGGTCGACTCCCAGGTGAAGCCGTCCCCGAGCGTGTGCCATTCGATGCCGAGATGGTCGGCGAGCTTGCGCTCACCGGTCTTCCACTTCCCCCCTTTGACGAATTGCACGACGCCCACCCGCCAGCCCCGGGCCCAGCCCCGGGCCATGACCCCGAAGGCTGCAGAGGACTTGCCCTTGCCGAGACCCGTGTTCACCAGGACGACCGACTCGGCGCGTGCCACCGATCGGGAGGCTAGCGAACGTGTTGGCCACCGTTCGCCGGGAAAGGGCAGACCGGCACGGCGCAGCCCTAGAGTGAGCGGCGTAGCGCAGGGAACCCGGTGCGAGTCCGGGGCTGTCCCGCAACTGTGACCGGGGAGCCGATCCCACCGATGGCCACGGCCCTTCTCGGAGGGCGGGAAGGTCGGGGGAGGTGCCGATCCGGGAGCCAGGAGACCTGCCTGCCCGAGCAGGGCTCGGACGACGCGAGGACGACCATGGAACCCGACATCAGGTTGCGCCGCGAGGGCGCCCGAACCTGGCCGGTGCTGGTGTGGCGCTGGGAGCGCGCCATGCGCTGCATCGCCTCGAGCCCCCACGGCGGCGGCATCGGCCCCAGGCGGTGGGTGATGAACGCCCAGGTCCCGCCGGCCTACGCCCGGCGGGACCCCGACCATCACCTGGCCAAGCTCGGGGTGTCGCTGGGACTGCCCGGGCACGGGGTGGGCATGCTGACCGCCGCCGACGTACGCGGGTACCGGCTCGCCCACGACGGCGGGGTCGCCGTGGTCGCCACGGTGGGCCTCGGCCAACCGATCCTCGCCGCCGCGCCCGACGCCGATCGGGCCCCGATGGTGGCCGGAACCATCAACGTCGTGGCCATGGTGCCGGAGCGGCTGTCGGACGCCGCGCTGGTGAACGCCGTGGGCACGGCCACGGAGGCCAAGGTGCAGGCCCTGCACGACGCCGGGTTCGATGCCACGGGCACGGCCACCGACGCGCTGTGCGTGGCGTGCCCAGACGAGGGCCGGCCGGCGGAGTTCGGCGGGCCCCGGTCGCGCCTCGGGTCGCGCCTGGCACGCGCCGTGTACGAGGCGGTGCTGGACGGGGCGCGTGGAGGTGCCCGGTGAGGGGCGCGCTCATGGTGTGCGGCACCGCCAGCAACGCCGGCAAGAGCCATGTGGTGAGCGGCTTGTGTCGATTGCTGGCCCGCCGTGGGGTGAAGGTGGCGCCGTTCAAGGCCCAGAACATGGCGCTCAACTCCTTCGTGACGGCCACGGGTCACGAGATCGGGCGGGCCCAGGCGGTTCAGGCGTGGGCAGCGGGCGTGGAGCCCGAGGTCGCCATGAACCCCATCCTGCTCAAACCCACCGGCGAGCGCACCAGCCAAGTGGTGCGCAACGGCGCCCCGATGGGACACCTCGACGCCGCCCAGTACCACGCCACCAAGCCGGAGCTGCTCGGCGACGTCCTCGAGGCGCTCGAGGGCCTCCGGGCCCGGTTCGACGTGGTGATCCTCGAGGGAGCGGGCAGCCCGGCGGAGATCAATCTCCTCGACCACGACATCGTGAACCTCCGCGTGGCGCACGAGGCCGCCGTCCGGGCCGTGGTGGTGGGCGACATCGACCGCGGAGGCGTGTTCGCCGCCCTGTACGGCACGGTGATGCTCCTGCCCGACCACTACCGGCGCTTGGTGGGCGGCTTCATCGTCAACAAGTTCCGTGGCGACCCGGCGCTGCTCGGCGACGGCACCGCCGAGCTCGAGCGCCGGTGCGGGGTGCCGTGCCTGGGAGTGCTCCCCTACCTCCACGACGTCGCCCTCGACGCCGAGGACTCCCTCGCCCTAGAGGACCGGCGGCCGCGCCCGGCCGGTCCGGCGATGGGCGACAGCCTGGACGTCGCCGTGGTGCGGTTTCCCCGGCTGGCCAACTTCACCGACCTGGACCCACTGTGCATCGAGCCCGGCGTGCAGGTGCGCCTCGTCGAGCACGCCTCGGCGCTCGGCGATCCCGACCTCATCGTGCTGCCCGGGACCAAGGCGACGGTCGCCGATCTCGAATGGATGCGCGGCCGGGGGCTCGACACGGCCGTGGACGCCCGTCGGCGAAACGGCGCCACCGTGCTCGGTCTCTGTGGCGGGTACCAGATGATGGGGCGCCGCATCGTGGACGAGGTGGAGTCCGGGCGGGGCGAGGTGGCCGGACTGGGCTGGCTCGACGTCGACACCGTGTTCTCACCGGCCAAGTGCACCCGTCAGCGCCGGGGCCATGCTCAGGGGCAACGGGTATCGGGCTTCGAGATCCACCACGGGCGCACGACGCGTCGCCCGGGTGCCGAGGCCTGGGTGACGCTCGACGACGTCTACGGCACGGAAGACGAGGGGGCGCAGGCGCCCGGGCACCCCGAAGTGCGGGGCACGAGCCTGCACGGACTGTTCGAGGAGGACGGCCTGCGCGCCTCGTTCCTCGTCGAGGTGGCAGCGCGGCGCGGGCGGCGCTTCGTGCCGGCGGGGGCGCCGTTCGCCACAGCGCGACACGACCAGCTCGAGCGCCTCGCCGATCTGGTGGAGGCCCACGTCGACCTCGAGGCCCTGACCCGGCTGATCGAAGCGGGGGCGCGCCGGTGATCCTCGTCCTCTCCAACGCCGACACCGATCTGCTGGCGCTGCGCTCGGTCCTCGAGGCGTTGCCCGAAGGGTTCCCGTCGGTACGTGCCGGCAACCCGACCACCCTGGCCGAGGTGCCCTCGCTCCACGACGTGGACGCCGTGGTGGTGCGCCTGCTCGGGGGGCACCGGGCCTGGGAAGCGGGCTTCGACGAGCTGCGGGCACGTTGCCTCGCTCGAGGGGTGGCGCTGCTCGCCCTGTCGGGCGAGGCCACGCCCGACGCCGAGCTCACCGCCCTGTCGACGGTGCCCTCGGGCATCGTCAACGACGCCTTCAGCTACTTCGCCCACGGTGGGCTGGCCAACGTCGAGCACGCCCTTCGCTTCGTGGCCGACACGGTGTGCATGGGCGGGTTCGGCTTCGACCCGGCCCGACCCGTGCCGGCCGTGGGCGTCTTCGAGACCCCCGGGGCGCGCTCGGGACGGCCCCTGGTGGGCATCGTCTTCTACCGGGCCCACCTGCTGTCGGGGAACACCCAGTTCGTGACCGACCTCGCCGCCGCACTCGATCGGGCCGGGTCCGACTCGGTGGCGGTGTACTGCTATTCCCTGCGGCCCGGGCCAGACGGCCGGGTCGAGGCACTCGACGTGCTGGCCGAGGCGGGGGTCGACGCCCTGGTCACGACGGTGCTGGCCATGGGGTCGGCGGCCGAGGACCAGTGGGACGCCGGTGCCCTGGGCGCACTGGACGTGCCCGTGGTCCAGGCCATGGCGGCCACCACCTCCGCGGCCGAATGGGCGCGGAGCGCGGCGGGACTCGGTCCCCTGGACGTGGCCATGACCGTGGCCATCCCGGAATTCGACGGCCGCATCGTCACGGTGCCCGTGTCCTTCAAGGAGGTGGTGGACGACGGGGACGAGCTGGGCGCCCCGGTGACCGCCTACCGCACGGTGCCCGACCGCCTGGCCCGGGTGGCCGGTGTGGCCAGCCGGCTGGCGCGGCTGCGACGGGTCCCGGTGCAGCGCCGGCGGGTGGCGCTCGTTCTCTCGGCCTACCCCACCAAGCGCAGCCGGCTGGGGAACGCCGTGGCCCTGGACACCCCGGCGAGCACGGTGGCGCTGCTCGAAGCCATGGGCGAGGCCGGCTACCGCCTCGACCGGCTCCCCACCGACGGCGACGCGCTCATGGCCGAGCTGGCCGACGGCTTCGTGTACGACGCCGGCGCCCTGTCGCCGGGCCATGTGTCTTCCCGACCGGCGGGGAGATGGGACGTCGCCGAGTACGGGAGCTGGTTCGCCACGGTCCCCGAGCCCTTGCGAGACGCCGTGGTTCAGGCGTGGGGAGCGGCGCCGGGGACGGTGCACGTGCACGACGGCGCCTTCGTCTTCCCCGGTATCGATCTGGGCAACGTGCTCGTGGTCGTGCAACCGCCTCGCGGCTTCGGTGAGAACCCGGTGGCGGTGTACCACTCCCCCGACCTTGCGCCGACCCACCACTACCTCGCCTTCTACCGGTGGCTGGAACAGGCGTGGGGAGCCGACGCCGTCGTCCACGTGGGCAAGCACGGCACCCTCGAGTGGCTCCCGGGCAAGTCGGTGGGGCTGTCGGGGTCCTGCGCCCCCGACGCCGCCCTGGGGGACCTTCCCCTCGTGTACCCCTTCGTCGTGAACGACCCCGGGGAGGGAACACAGGCGAAACGCCGCGCCCACGCCGTCGTCGTCGACCACCTGCTGCCTCCGATGACGCGCGCCGACACGTACGACGACTTGGCTCGCCTGGAGACGCTCCTCGACGAGCACGCCCGGATCGCCGCTCTCGACCCGGCCAAGCTGCCCGCCGTGCGCGCCCAGGTGTGGGACCTGCTCGTGGACGCCGAGATCCACCGGGACCTCGGGGTGAGCGAGGTCCCCCAGGGCGACGCCTTCGACGACCTGGTCCTGCACGTGGACGGCTACCTGTGCGAGCTCAAGGACGCCCAGATCCGCGGCGGCCTGCACGTCCTGGGCTGTTCCCCGGGCGCCGACGCCGAAATCGACATGGTGCTGGCCATGACCCGCGTTCCTCAGGGGTCGGTGCCGTCGCTGCGGGCCGACTTGGCCGCCGACGCCACCCGCGTCGACGTCGACGCCTGCGAGGAGCGCAACCGGGCACGCCTCACCGAGCTCCAGCGGCAGGGGTGGTCCTACACCGGCGAGGACCCCACGCTGGGCTGGATCTGCGGACGGCTGGTTCCCGCACTGGCGAGCACGGGCGACGAGATCACCAACGTGCTGCGCGCCCTCGACGGCCACTACGTGCCGGCCGGGCCGAGCGGTGCACCCACGCGGGGCATGGCGCACGTGCTCCCCACCGGGCGCAACTTCTACGCCGTGGACCCCAAGGCGGTGCCCTCTCCACTCGCCTGGGACGTGGGGCGCCGGCTGGCCGACGCGCTCGTGGAGCGCCATGTGGGCGAGGAAGGGGCGTACCCGCGCTGCGTTGGGCTCGTCATCTGGGGGACGGC
>JASHUM010000008.1 GCA_030040015.1 Acidimicrobiales bacterium | reverse complement strand
ACTCGACGGCGCGGCGGCGGGCGGCGGCGTCGGGCATCGCCAGGTGGACGGACTCGGCTTTGCGCTGGAGCTTGGCCGCCAGGGCCAGGGCCGGGAGCGCGGCCGGGATGCCCTCGGTGACGCTCGCTCGTCCCTTCTCCAGCTTCTTGAGCAGCTCCCAGCGCTCTGCCACCTCCTCGGGCGTCTCGGCCACGGCGTCGCCGAAGACATGGGGATGACGAGCCACGAGCTTGTCGTGCACGGCTCGGGCCACGTCGGCCAGCGTGAAGCGACCTTCTTCGGCCGCCAGCACCGAGTGGAACACCACTTGGAACAGAAGGTCACCGAGCTCCTCTTCGAGATGGCCCACGACCGGCGCCGGCACGTCGGGCTCGGCACCGGCGAGCACCTCGATGGCGTCGAGGGTCTCGTAGGCCTCCTCGAGCAGGTGCCGGCCCAGCGAGCCGTGGGTCTGGCGCTTGTCCCAGGGACAGCGCGCCCGCAGCACCCGGACCAGTTCTTCCAAGCGCACCATCTCCCTCGCCACCGGGTCGGCCAGAGCCGGGACCCACAGGGAGGTGAGGTGGTCGGGCTCGAGGGCCCGGTCGAGCTCCGCCCACGGCACCGTACGCACGACCTCGTCGGGCAGCCCGAGGTGGTGAAGAAGCGTCACCTCGGCGTCCCCGGGCTCCTCGACGGCGAGCTTCACCTCCGAGAGCAAGGCCCGGCTGTGGCACTGCGCCACGAGGAGCGGGCCGGGGTCCCCGGCGGCGTCGGTGGCGAAGGCGGAGGCGTCGACGAGGCGCACGCCTGTGTCCACCGGGTCCACGCCGAGGCGGTCCCAGACCAGGTCGAGGAACGACGGGGCGGGACGGATCTCGACCTCGACCCGGGGATCGGCCCGCAGCAGCGCCACCGAGCGCTCGGCCACGAGGGGCGACCCGGGCACGGCGTAGGCCACGAAGCCGCCCGCTCCCACCTCGACGGCCGCCTCCACCAGTCGCTCGACCATGGCGCCGTAGAGCGCACCGAAGTCCTCGGCCCGCTCGTAGAGGGCGTCGAAGGTCTCGTACCGGGCCGGGAGGCCCTCGGTGGCCGGGTGGCGCCCGGTGCGCAGGAACGCCCTGTCCGCTCGGGCCAGGACTTCGAGCGTCCCCTCAGGGGTCAGCGCGGCGCCGGCGGGACCGAGGCCCACCACCACGACCCGGGGACGGGGCGCGCCGGCTGGCCCAAACGACGCGTCAGCCGCCGGCACTCGCCGCAGGCTGGTCCGCCGCGCTCGACAGGAGGTCTTTGGCCGGCGGCGGGGTGGGCGGCTGGATGCCCTGGGCCGGGCTCCACGTCCCGAAGCGCGGGTCCACGCTGACCTTGGCCGCCTTGACCAGCTTCGAGAACTCGGTCGCCACCGTGGTGTTCACCGCCGAGAGAAGCTGCTCGCGGATCTGCGCTTGGGCGGTCGAGAACGGGACGGGCTGGCGGCCGTCGAGCTCGATGAGGAACCACACCTGGCTGTCGGACTCGTACACGGGTTGGCTGATCTGGCCCGGCGACAGCCCGGCGATGGCGTTGGTGATGACCTGGTTCGTGATCTCGGTGACGGGGACGCACGGGATCTGCCCACCGTTGGCCGCAGACGAGGTGTCGATCGAGTTCTGCTCCGCCTCCGACGCGAACGTGGATGCGCCCGAGGTGATCGAGCCGAGGATGGACTGGGCTTGGGACTGCGACTCCACGGCGATGTCGCTCAAGCACACCTCCTGGAACTGGGAGGAATGCGACTGGTAGTAGGCCCGAAGCGCGCCCTGGCTCAGGTCGACGTGGCCGAGCGTGGCCGCCAGCTGTTCCTCTGCGGCCAGGTACTCGATCTGCTGGGTGCGAAAGGCGCCCGGCAACCGAGCCACCAGCTCCTCGCCCTCGACCCCGTTCGGGCACGGGCTGGCCGTCGTGGTGGGGGTCAGCTCGGCGGCCAGGTCGACCCGGGCGTCGGACAGGCTGGCTGCCGTCAGGGGATGGCCGCGTCGGGCCAGGTCGGCCTCGATCAGGTGCTCGAGCACCAGCGTCGAGAGCTCGGAGGAGGCGAAGGAGCTCGAGACCGTGTACTGCCCGGCTCCAGCGATCGACGACACGTCGGCGCCCTGCATGTCGAGCACGCATTGCGCGTAGGAGTTCTCGGAGATGGCGGAGAGCTGGGCGTCGAGCTGGGCGGTGGTGATCGTCGCTCCCCCCGCAGTGGCCGCCGGCGGGGAGAGGTCGCAGGCGCTGCCGCTGCCGGCGAGGGCAGCCAGCACCGCCACCAAGAGGAGGCGTTTCACGGCAGGCGCACTCTATCGGCGCGACCCCGCAGCCGAGGATTCGGCCTCGGCCTCCTTGGGCGGCACCAGCTGCCGCAGCAGATCGGCCAGCGTGCCAGCCACGTCGCCGGCCGGGAGCGGTACCTGGAGCTGGCGCGGCTCCTCCTTGTACACGGCGTCGGGATGCAGCCGCCGCAGCCGCACCCGCGCCGAGGCCGGGAGGTCGAGCGGCGACAGCCGGGCCACGAACCCGCGTCGGCCGCCCATGCCCGGGCGCGCCGGAGTGGCGGACACCTCCCGGACACCGGTGCGCAGGCACTGCACGCGCAGGGCAGCCACCTCGAGGAGTCCCCCGGCCGGGGAAGGCAGCGGCCCGAAGCGGTCCTCCCACTCGGCCCGGATGTCGGCCACCTGGTCGTCCGAGTCCACGGCCGCCAATCGCCGGTAGGCCTCGAGACGCAGGTCCTCCCGGGCCACGTACTTGGCCGGGAGATGGGCGTCGGAGGGGATGTCGATGGTCACCTCGACCGGCGGCCGCAGCGGCTCGCCCTTGATCTCGGCCACCGCCTCGGCCACCAACTGGACGTAGAGGTCGTAGCCGACGGCGGCGATGTGACCGGACTGGTCGCGCCCGAGCAAGTTCCCGGCCCCGCGGATCTCGAGGTCGCGCATGGCGATCTTGAAGCCGCTGCCCAACTCGGTCTGTTCGCCGATGGTGCGCAGCCGCTCGTAGGCGGCTTCGGTGAGCACACGGTCAGCGGGATGGAGCAGGTACGCATAGGCGCGATGGCCGGAACGGCCCACCCGGCCCCGCAACTGGTGCAGCTGCCCGAGCCCGAGCCGGTCGGCGCGGTCGACGACGAGCGTGTTCACCGTGGGCATGTCGATGCCCGACTCGATGATGGTGGTGCACACCAGCACGTCGTAGTGCTTCTCCCAGAAGTCGAGCACCACCCGCTCGAGCGAGCCCTCGTCCATCTGGCCGTGGGCCACCGCCACCCGGGCCTCGGGTACCAGCCGGCGCAGGCGCTCAGCCACCGCCTCGATGTCCTGCACCCAGTTGTGCACGAAGAAGACCTGCCCCTCGCGAAGCAGCTCGCGGCGAAGGGCCTCGGTCACCGCCGCCTCGTCGTACTCCCCGACGTAGGTGAGGATGGGCTGTCGCTCGGCGGGGGGCGTGTTGATGAGCGACATCTCGCGGATGCCGGTCAGCGCCATCTCGAGGGTGCGGGGGATGGGGCTGGCGGTCAGCGTGAGCACGTCGACGCCCGACGACAGGGCCTTGATGGCCTCCTTGTGGCTCACCCCGAAGCGCTGCTCCTCGTCCACCACCAACAGCCCGAGGCGCTTGAACCGCACGTCTGAGGCCAAGAGGCGATGGGTCCCCACCACCACGTCCACGGTGCCATCAGCCAGCCCGTTCACCACCTGCCGGGCCTGGGCGGGCGTGAGGAAGCGCGACAGCATCTCGACGCGCACCGGGAAGCCGGCGTAGCGATCGGCGAAGGTCTGGGCGTGCTGCTGGGCCAGCAACGTGGTGGGGACGAGCACGGCCACCTGGGTCCCGTCCTGCACCGCCTTGAAGGCGGCACGCACGGCCACCTCGGTCTTGCCGAAGCCGACGTCGCCGCACACCAGCCGGTCCATGGGTGTCGACGACTCCATGTCCCCCTTGACGTCCTCGATGGAGCGGAGCTGGTCGACGGTCTCGACGTAGGGGAACGCCTCCTCGAGCTCGGCCTGCCACGGGGTGTCGGGGGCGAAGGCCCGCCCGGTCACCTGCATGCGGGTGCGGTACAGCTCGAGCAACTCCTGGGACAGCTCGTGCACCGCGGCCCGGGCCCGAGCCCGGGTACGGTTCCATTCGCTCCCGCCGAGCCGGTTCAAGGTCGGTGACTCGCCGCCGCTGTACGGAGTGAGCGCCTCGATCTGGTCGGATGGGAGATACAGCTTGTCGTCGCCGCGGTACTCGAGGAGCAGGTAGTCG
>JASHUM010000077.1 GCA_030040015.1 Acidimicrobiales bacterium | reverse complement strand
CGACGAGATCAACCGGCTGCTGTCGCCGCTCGACGAGCGCGAGCGGGAGATCCTGCGGCTTCGCTTCGGCCTCGACCGCGGCGAGCCGCGGACGCTCGAGGAGGTGGGCGAGCACTTCAACCTCACCCGGGAGCGGATCCGACAGATCGAAGCCCGGGCCATGTCGAAGCTGCGTCACCCCTCCTCCGACACCGGCGCCCGCGACCTGCTCACCGTCTGAGCCCCGGCCCCGGGCCCACCCCGAGCACGGCAGGCGGCCGGCCGATAGCATTCGGCGCCGTGAAGAAGCTGATCATCCTCGCCATACTCGTCAGCCTCGGTCTGGTCGCCGCCCGCCGCCTGCGCGCCGCTTGAGCCCAGGCGCCTCGGCGCCGCTCGAAAGGACCCCCGGCTTTCAACCTCCTCGCTGGCGCCCCAGGCGCCAGGCCAGTACCGCCGCGCCCGTGGCAGCCAGGGCCACCCCGCCCACCGCGGCTGCCGTGGGCAGATTGGGGACGGGCACCCGGTCGCGCAAGCGCACCGGACGGCTGAATTGGCGCACCTCCCATCCGCGGTCGCGCGCCAGTCTGTTGAGCACGCGGTCAGGATTGACAGCCACCGGGTGCCCCACCGCCTCGAGCATGGGGACGTCGGTGTAGGAGTCGCTGTAGGCGTAGGAACCGGCCAGATCGATGCCCTCCTGTGAGGCGACGTCGCGAATGGCCTCGGCCTTGAACGGCCCGTAGGCGTAGAAGGCCATCTCTCCGGTGTAGCGACCGTCGAGGTCGACCACGGCCCGGCTGGCGATGCACCCGTCGACTCCGAGGTAATCGGCCAACGGGGACACGATCTCTTCGGGCGAGGCGGACACGATGTAGGTGCGCAGCCCTTCGGCGTGGTGACGTTCGATCAACTCGAGGGCCTCGGCGTAGATGATGGGTTCCACCACCTCGTCGAGGGTCTCGCGCACGATCCGGGCCACCTCGGCCTGGTCCCATCCACGGGTCATCACCAGGACCTGTTCGCGGATGCGAGCCAGCTTCTGCTCGCTGGCGCCGAGATGGAGGAACACGAATTGCGAGACCAGGGCCCGTACCACGGTGCGCCTGGAGATGAGGCCGCCACGGTAGAAGTGGTGGCCGAAGGCCGCCATCGAGGCCCGGGCGATGACGGTCTTGTCGAGGTCGAAGAAGGCGGCCTCCACGGGAACGGCAGTCTAGGGCTCGCCCTTCAGCGCCCGACCAAGAGGCGCTGCACGTCGTCCTCGCAATCCCCTGTGGCCAGGAGGATCACCTCGTCGCCGGCCGAGAGCACGGTGTCGCCACGGGGGACCACCAGGTGCTCGTCGCGCAGGACCGCCACCACAGTTGCGGACCGGGGGAGCTGGAGCTGGGCGAGCGAGGCGTCTCGCGCCGGTGAGTCCTCGGCCAACGTGACCTCGACCAGATGGACGTTCCCCCCTTCGAACTTGAGGAGACGCACCAGCGAGCCCACCGACACGGCTTCCTCGACGAGGGCGGTCATGAGCGCCGGCGTCGAGACCGACACGTCTACACCCCACGACTCGTTGAAGAGCCACTGGTTCTTGGGATGGTTGACCCTGGCCACCACCCGGGGGACGGCGAACTCCTGCTTGGCCAGGAGCGAGATGACGAGATTGTCCTCGTCGTCACCGGTGGCGGCCACGGCCACGTCGACCATCCCCATACCCGCCGCATCCAGAGAGGCCACTTCGCAGGCATCGGCCGCTACCCAGGTGATGTCCAGGCTGGGGCGCAGGCGCTCGACGAGGTCAGGGTCCTTCTCGATGAGCAGCACGTCGTGCCCGTTGCTGCGCAGGTCGCTGGCGATGGCCGTTCCGACGCTGCCACCGCCGGCGATTGCGACCTTCACCGGTCCTCACTGCCCGGCACGACGCCGGCGCCGAGACCGGCCCCCAGGAGCGCCTCGAGATCGGCGGCGGCCTCCACCACCACGGCCAAGTGGAGCACGTCGCCCTCCTGGCCCACCATGTCGGCCACCTCCAGGCGCGGGTCGCCGGCACGCGTGACGGCGACGAGGGTCACCCGCCCGGGGACGGACAACTCGCTCAGGCGCCGTCCGGCCCACGCTGCGGGCAGTGCCCGCTCGACGAGTACCAGGCGTCCGGAGGGATCGGCCCAGTCGCCCACGGTGCTCGTGGGATCGAGCCGGCGCATGACCTGGTCGATGGTCCACGTCACCGTGGCCACCGTGGGAATGCCGACGCGCTGGTAGATCTCGGCCCGCCGCGGGTCGTAGATGCGGGCGACCACGTTGGCGATGCCGTAGGTCTCCCGGGCGATACGGGCGGTGAGGATGTTGGAGTTGTCGCCGCTCGTGACTGCGGCCAGAGCCCCGGCCCGCTCGGCGCCGGCTCGATCCAAGTCGTCGCGGTCGAACCCAGACCCCAGCACGGTGGCGCCCGTCCACCGATCGGGGAGGCGCCGGAAAGCCCGGGGGTTCTTGTCGATGATGCTCACGGTATTCCCCTGGTCGACCAGGCGAAGGGCCAGCCCCGACCCCACTCGTCCGCATCCGACGACGACGACGTGCACCGGTCCATGCAACACGTTGCCGGACGCCTCTGACAATTCTCCCTTGGACTCGCACCCGGTCCGGGCTGTGCTTGGCTGAGGCGGTGAGCGGCGACCCGTTCTCCCCGGTCGGCGAGCGCCAGGTCGCGCCTGCCGCCCTGCCCGTCCCGAGCGCCGCCATTCCTGAGACCTTTCGCTATCGGGTGAAGAACGTGCTGCTCGGGCCGCCGCTGGCGACCGAGCGCCAGGCGGTGGAGAGGCTGGGCAAGCCCACCGCCCTGGCAGTGCTCTCCTCGGACGTCATCTCGTCCTCGGCCTACTCCACCGAGGAGCTCCTCGTCCCGCTACTGCCAGTGGTGGGGGTCGCCGCCTTCAGCCTGGTGGTGCCCATCACGCTGGCGGTGCTGGCGGTGCTGGTGGTGGTCACCCTTTCCTACCTCGAGGTGGTCAAGGTGTACACCAAGGCGGGCGGCGCCTACGTCGTGGGCAGGGAGAACTTCGGCCCCAACATCGCCCAGATCGCCGCCGTGGCACTGCTCATCGACTACACGCTCACCGTGGCCGTGTCGGTCGCGGCTGGGGTGGCGGCCCTCACTTCGGTGGTGCCCGCGCTCACGGGCGCAACGGTGTGGATCTCGATCGGCCTGGTCGTCCTCATCGCCTACGGCAATCTGCGCGGTGTGCGGGAGGCCGGGCGCATCTTCGCCGTGCCCACCTATTTCTTCATCGTCAACATGCTCCTCATGCTCGCCGTGGGCTTCGTGCGCGGCGCCCTCGGACAGCTCCATGCCCATTCGCTTCACCAGCCCCAGGCCTTCGCCGTCGGCACCTCGGGACGTGGCTTGCTGCTCGGGGCGTCGCTGTTCGTCGTCTTGCGCTCCTTCGCTTCGGGAGGCTCGGCGCTCACCGGCACGGAGGCGATCTCAAACGGCGTGAGCGTGTTCCGGCAGCCGGAATCGCGCAACGCCCGCATCACGCTCGGGCTGGTGGCGGTGCTGCTCGGGACGCTGGTCCTCGGCGTCGCCGTCCTGGCGGCCATCGTCCATCCCGTCCCCCGGACAACGGGCACGCCGACGGTGATCGCCCAGGTGGCTCGCTACGTCTACGGCGCCGGGACGCTCGGCCACGTCGGTCTGTGGGCGCTCCAGATCGGCACGATGCTGGTGCTCATCCTGGCCGCCAATACGAGTTTCACCGGGTTCCCGTACCTGGCCAGCTTCGCCGCCGATGACTCGTACCTGCCCCGCCAGCTCACCAAGCGCGGCCACCGTCTGGTGTTCTCGACCGGGATCATGGTGCTCACGGCGGCGTCGGTGGTGCTCCTGCTGGTGACGCGCGCCCGGGTGGACAGCCTCATCCCCCTGTACGCCATCGGAGTGTTCACCGGCTTCACCATGGCGGGAGCGGGAATGGCCAAGTACCACCTGACCCACAGGGAGCCCCAGTGGCGACGACGCCTGGCGGTGAACGCCAGCGCCGCGGTGCTCTCGTTCGTGGTGGACGTCATCTTCGCCGTCACCAAGTTCACCGAGGGCGCCTGGGCGGTGGTGATCGTGCTGCCGGTGGGCGTGTTCCTCTTGATCCGCCTCCACCGCCAGTACACCAGGGAGGACGCTGAGCTCGAAGCGGGCGCCGCCCAGGCGTGCGAGGCGCCGGTGCTCCGGCGTCACATCGTGATCGTCCTGGTCGATCGGCTCGATCTCGCCACCGCCCGGGCGCTGCAGTACGCCCGCACGCTGAGCCCCGACGAGCTGCGCGCCGTGCACTTCGCCATCGATCCCCAGGAAGCGGGCGAGCTCGAGATGCAGTGGTTGCGACTCGGGCTGACGCGCATGGCGCTCGACATCATCGAATGTCCGGACCGGCGCCTGGCACGCGCCGCCCTCGAGCTGGCCGCCGAGACCACCGCCGACGGTGCCACCGAGCTGAGCATCCTCCTTCCTCGGCGCGGATTCACGGGGGGGTGGCGCCGGTTGTTACACGACCGCAGCGCCGATCGGATCGCCGAGGCCGTGGGCAGCCTCCCCCACGTCAACGCCACGATCGTGCCCTTCCAGCTGACCGGGCCGTGGCCCGGGCGCCGCTTCACCGACCGCCTGCGAGGTGAGGAGCCGCACCGCCTGCCCTCCCAGCGCGACACCGGGCCGAGACTGGAGACGAGCCTGGTGCCGGGTTCGACCCCCATCTCCGAGGCCACGTGGCGGTCGCGGGTGCGGGTGGCGGGACGGGTGCGTCAGGTCCGGGTGCCCACCCGCATCGACAACCCCAACCTCGAGTGCACCCTGGTGGACGGGACCGGGGCCATCCTCCTCGTCTTCCAAGGACGGCGGCAGATCGCCGGGATCCAGCAAGGCACCAGGCTGGCTGCCCAGGGCACGGTGGGCGCCTGGCGGGGAAGGCTGGCCATCTTGAACCCTCGCTACGAGCTGCTCTCCACCCCCGACAGCGAGCGGTCGGAACCGGGTCGCTGAGGCGGGCGGCCGGGCGCCTCCTTGCCCGGCCAACGGGCCAGTCGGTATCGTCAGCGCCCGATCTTCCCGGCCTCGGAACCCCGGCGCCGGCCGGCTGACGCCCTGGGAACGCCCTTGCAGCCCGAGGGGGGCCAGATCGTCGGCAATGCAACGAACGAAGGGAGCAGCACGCCATGACCCACCTCCTGGCCGCCGAGGGGGGGTACCAGAGCTTCATCCTGACGAGCACCGAGAAGACCTGGTTGGTCCTCGTCCTGGTGGCGGCGGTCTTCGGCATCGGGGTGGGGCTGGTCCTGATGCGGGGCGTGCTTCGAGCCGACACGGGCACCGACACCATGCGATCGATCGCCTCGGCCATCCAGGAAGGGGCAGTGGCCTTCCTGCGACGGCAGTTCCGGGCAATCTTGATGGTGATCGTGCCGTTGGCCGTCTTGATCTTCTTCACGGCCACCAAGGTGGTGAAGCCGAGCGGAGCGGTGGCCCTCACCTTCGCCTCCGCCGGCGGGTTCCGGGTGCTGTGCTTCCTCTTCGGCGCCACCTGCTCCGGTCTCACCGGCTTCATCGGCATGAGCCTGGCCGTTCGGGGCAACGTGCGCACTGCGGCGGCGGCGCGAACGGGTGCCCTGCCCGGCGCCCTGCGGGTGGCCTTCCGTACCGGCGCCATCACCGGGTTGCTGTGTGTGGGCCTGGGATTGCTCGGCGCCACCATCATCGTGTTCGGGTTCCAGAACTCGGCCACCTCGGTGTTGGTCGGCTTCGGGTTCGGCGCCTCGTTGCTGGCGCTCTTCATGCGTGTCGGGGGCGGGATCTTCACCAAGGCGGCCGACGTCGGAGCCGACCTGGTGGGCAAGGTGGAGGCGGGCATCCCCGAGGACGACCCCCGCAACGCCGCCACCATCGCCGACAACGTGGGAGACAACGTGGGCGATTGTGCCGGCATGGCCGCCGACCTGTTCGAGTCCTACGTGATCACCATCATCGCCGCCATCATCCTGGGCTACGCCGCCTTCAACTCGCTCCACGGAACACTCGCCGCCCACACGGCGCGGGCCGTGGTGTTCCCCCTCATCATCCCGGCCATCGGCATCGTCGCCTCGGCCGTGGGCGTCTACGCGGTACGGGCCCGGGCCTCGGACCGTTCGGCCATGGCCCCCATCAACCGCGGTTTCTGGCTGGCGGCCGCGCTGACCTTGGTCGGTGCCGGGCTGGTGGCGGCTTTCTACCTCCACTACATGAAGGCGTTCTACGCAGTGCTGGTGGGCGTGCTCCTCGCCCTGGTGGCCAGCCAGATCACCGAGCACTTCACCTCGACCGAGCGCAACCCAGTCAGGGAGATCGCCGACAGCGCGCGTACCGGCCCGGCCACGACCACCCTGGCCGGCATCTCCATCGGGCTCGAGTCCACGGTGTGGGCCATCATCGCCATCGCCGTCGCCATCGGGGTGTCGGTGCTGATGTCCCACGGGAACATCGAGCTCACCTTGTACCTGATTTCGCTCACGGGAATCGGGCTGTTGTCGACGGCCGGAATGGTCGTCTCCGAGGACAGCTTCGGGCCGGTGTCCGACAACGCCGCAGGGGTGGCCGAGATGTCCGGCGAGTTCACCGGCGAGGCAGAACGGATCATGGTGAGCCTCGATGCCGTGGGCAACACCACGAAGGCCATCACCAAGGGTGTGGCCATCGGCTCTGCCGTCATCGCCGCCGTGTCGCTGTTCGGTTCCTTCGTGGAGACGATCGCCTCCCAGCTGGGCCTGAACAAGCCCGGTGTCAACCTGTTCACCCTGAAGCAGACCGAGATCAACGTGTCCAACCCCACCGTGTTCATCGGACTGCTCATCGGGGGTTCGGTCGCCTTCTTGTTCTCCTCGCTCGCCATCCGGGCCGTGGGGCGCTCGGCCGGGACCGTCGTGCACGAGGTGCGTCGCCAGTTCCGGGAGCATCCCGGGATCATGGACTACACGGAGAAGCCGCAGTACGGGCGCGTCATCGCCATCTGCACCGCTGCCGCCCAACGCGAGCTCGTCACGCCGGCGCTGCTCGCCATCCTCACACCGGTGATCGTGGGATTCGGCATCAGCTACTTGGCTCTCGGTGCCTTCCTGGCCGCCGCCATCCTCACCGGCCAGCTCATGGCCAACTTCCTCTCCAACTCCGGTGGAGCATGGGACAACGCCAAGAAGTACATCGAGGACGGCCACGAGGGAGGCAAGGGCTCCGAGGCGCACAAGGCGGCCGTCATCGGCGACACCATCGGCGACCCGTTCAAGGACACCGCCGGCCCGGCTCTGAACCCACTCATCAAGGTCATGAACCTGGTGTCGCTGCTCATCCTCCCCGTGGTCATCACCCTGCGAAACAACACCGGCGCCCGTTACGGCATCGCCGCCGGCGCCTTGGTGGTGCTGCTCTCGGCCATCGCCTTCTCCAAGCGCAAGACAGAGGGCCTGGCGGCGCCGATCGAGGACGCGCCCGTGAACGGCCAGGTCAGTCCGGCCACGGCCACGCTCGGCACGGGGGCGTGAGGCCGGAGGCCTCCGCCGCCCGGTACCGTCGAGTTCCCCAACCTCCCTGACATCGGCGGCCCGACTCCCATGCCATCTCGTTCCCGATCCGGATCCTCGTCGGACGACACCCCGGCCCGCTCCGCCGCCGGCAAGCCGCTCGTCATCGTGGAGTCGCCGGCCAAGGCCCGCACCATCGCGGCGATGCTCGGGCCCGACTTCGTCGTGGAGTCCTCGGTCGGGCACATCCGCGATCTGCCCCGCCGTGCCCAGGAGGTGCCGTCGGCCTACCGGGGCGAAGAGTGGGCCCGTCTCGGGGTGGACGTGGACAACGGGTTCAAGCCGCTGTACGTGGTGGCACCGGAGAAGAAGGACGTCGTCTCCCGGCTGAAGGCACTCGTCAAGGAGGCCAGCGAGGTGTACCTGGCCACGGACGAGGACCGGGAAGGGGAGTCGATCGCCTGGCACCTCTCCGAGGTGCTCTCCCCGACCGTGCCGGTCAAGCGCATGGTCTTCCACGAGATCACCCCCAGCGCCATCGCCCGGGCGGTGGAGGAGTGGCGGGAGCTGGACCGCAGGCTGGTGGACGCCCAGGAGGCGCGCCGCATCCTCGACCGCCTCTATGGCTACGAGGTCTCGCCGGTGCTGTGGAAGAAGGTGATGCCCCGGCTCTCGGCCGGACGGGTGCAGAGCGTCGCCACCCGCATGGTGGTCGAGCGCGAACGCGAGCGCATGCGCTTTCGCGCCGGCACATGGTGGGACGTCGAGGGCACGTTCGCCCCGGGCGCTCCCGGGACGCCCGGGGAGGGAGCGGGGCCGAGCTTCGGGGCGACGCTCCAGGCGGTCGGCGGCCGCGCTGTCGCCACCGGCCGGGACTTCAGCGCCACCGGCCAACTCGAGGCAGACGGCGTCGTGCTCCTGGGCGAGGCCGAGGTGACGTCGCTCGCCGATGGGCTCGCAGGCAGGCCCTTCACCGTGAAGTCGGTGACCGAGAAGCCTCATCGGCGCTCGCCGGCACCGCCGTTCATGACCTCGACCTTGCAACAGGAGGCCAGCCGAAAGCTGCGCTTCAGCGCCCAACGGGCCATGCAGGTGGCCCAGCGCCTCTACGAGCTGGGCTGGATCACCTACATGCGCACCGACTCCACGACGTTGTCGGACGAGGCCCTGGCTGCGGCCCGGGCCCAGGCCACGCAGCTCTACGGCGCCGACTACGTCCCCGACGCCCCTCGCCGCTACGAGCGCAAGGTGAAGAACGCCCAGGAGGCCCACGAAGCCATCCGACCCGCCGGCGAGACGTTCCGCACGCCTGACGAAGCCAGTCGCCACCTGCACGGTGACAACCTCCGGCTCTACGAGCTCATCTGGATGCGTACGGTCGCCTCGCAGATGGTCGACGCCATCGGCACGAGCGCCCAGGTGCGCCTGGTGGGACGGCCCGAAGGCGCATCGGATGCGCAAGAGGCGGAGTTCTCCGCCTCCGGGACGGTCATCACGTTCCCGGGCTTCCTACGCGCCTACGTCGAGGGCTCCGACGACCCCGGCGCCGAGCTGGCTGAACGCGACGTGCAGCTCCCTCCCCTCGCCCAGGGGGAGGTCCTGCACGCCGAGTCCCTTGAGCCCAAGGCGCACACCACCCAGCCACCGCCCCGCTTCACCGAGGCGTCACTCGTCAAGGCCCTCGAGGAACGGGGTGTGGGGCGCCCCTCCACCTACGCCAGCATCATCGGGACCATCCAGGACCGCGGGTACGTGTGGAAGAAGGGGAGCGCCCTCGTCCCTTCCTTCACCGCCTTCGCCGTGGTGGGCCTGCTCGAGCGGTACTTCGGCGACTTGGTGGACTACAACTTCACGGCCGCCATGGAGGACGAGCTCGACGAGATCGCCCAAGGGGAGCAGGAAGCCCTTCCTTGGCTGACGCGCTTCTACTTCGGAGAGCCCGACGGCGACGCGCCACCCGACGGAGACGAGGTGGACATGCGTCGAGGGCTCAAGGAGGACGTGTCCGCCCACCTCGGGGCCATCGACGCCCGCGAGATCAACTCCATCCCCATCGGCACGGACGCCGACGGTGAGTCCATCGTGGTGCGCGTGGGCCGCTACGGTCCCTATCTCCAGCGAGGGGAGGAGCGGGCCTCCATCCCCGAGGACCTCGCTCCAGACGAGCTCACCGTGGAGCACGCCGAAGAGCTGTTGACGGCGCCCTCGGGGGACCGTGCCCTGGGCACCGACCCTGAGAGTGGTCTTCCCGTCATCGCCCGGTCCGGTCGCTTCGGCCCCTACGTCCAGCTGGGCGAGGCTGACAACGGCGGCAAGCCGCGCACCGCCTCGCTGTTCAAGTCGATGTCCCTCGACACCATCACCCTCGAACAAGGGTTGGAGCTGTTGCGCCTGCCCCGGGTGGTGGGTGCCGATCCCACCGACGGGGAGGAGATCCAGGCGCTGAACGGCCGGTTCGGTCCGTACCTGAAGAAGGGCACCGACACCCGGAGCCTCGAGACGGAGGAGCAACTCTTCACGGTCACGCTCGAGCATGCCCTGGCCCTGTTCGCCCAACCCAAGCAGCGCCGGGGGAGAGCGTCGGCTCAGCCGCTGCGCGAGCTCGGCACCGATCCCGACACCGGTTCTCCGGTCGTGCTGCGGTCGGGGCGCTTCGGCCCCTACGTCACCGACGGCACCACGAACGCCTCGCTGCGGCGCGGCGACGACCCGGAATCGATCACCATGGAGCGGGCCGCCGAGCTGCTGGCCGAGCGCCGGGCCGCCGGGCCGCCGGTCAAGCGGGCGCGGCGCGCCACCAAGGCGAGCAAGAAGACGACCAAGGCGACGAAGAAGATGGCTGGGACCCGAAAGGCAACTGCCAAGAAGGCAGCGGCCAAGTCGCCCCCCGTGACGACGACGGCGTCCGCCGAGGACGACTCCGGTACGTGAGCGCCGGCCGCCTGATCGCCATCGAGGGGATCGACGGCAGCGGGAAGAGCACGCAGGCGCGGTTGCTGGCCGACTCCCTCGACGCCGTGCTCACCCACGAGCCCGGTGCCACCGCCCTGGGGCTCGAATTGCGCGCGCTCCTTCTCGACTCCGCTGCTGTGGACATCGCGCCGTCCACCGAAGCGCTCCTCGTTGCCGCTGATCGTGCCCAGCACGTCGCCGAGGTCGTCGCCCCGGCCTTGGAGGATGGCCGTTGGGTCGTGACCGACCGCTTCTCGGCCTCCACCCTCGCCTATCAGGGGTACGGCCGGGGTCTCGACCTCCAGTCGCTGGGCACGTTGCTCGACTGGGTGGTCGGTGGTCTCCGTCCCGACGTCACCGTGCTGGTCGACCTCCCCCCCGAGCTGGCGCGGGCCCGAAGAGGCCGAAGCGCACCGGATCGCCTGGAGCGGATGGACGGGGGGTTCCACGCCC
>JASHUM010000076.1 GCA_030040015.1 Acidimicrobiales bacterium | reverse complement strand
GTCGTGCTTGGTTCAGGGCGCCGCTTGTTCAACAACGGCATCCGCTCGGTCACGATGCGCCCTGTCCAACTCACTACTACCGATCTCGGCGTCGTCATCGGCACCTACGAACCAGCCGGTCCGGTTCGTCACGGCCAGATGTAACGGTCGGGGGACGGTCTTTCTCCCCCTCCAAAGGTCATCCGATACGTGCCGTCCTGCGCTACCCGGCTCACACGGCAGGGTGGCCGGAAATATTCGGCTGCGTCATCCGAGCTACCACGTCGTTTGCTGGGCGGTCCCAAATCTCAAGCTGAATTAGTGCCACTCTGGTGGCGACGAATAGTCCGGAAGGGAGACAGGATGTCCTCTGACGTAACGACTGCGACAGCCCCGGCCCCAGCTCGCTCGGTTCCCAAACGGAGCGGCTGGTTTCCTTGGCATCGGCACGAGCATCAGCATCCTGCACTGCAGGCCATGAACGACGACCGCACGTATGGCGAGCGGGTCGCCGATGAAGTCGCATCCTTCGGTGGCTCATGGCCATTCATATTCCTGTTCCTCGGGCTGATGGCCTGCTGGATAGTGCTGAACACGGTCATCATCCAACATGTCCTTCATCACAAGGCGTTCGACGCCTATCCCTACATCGCTCTGAACCTGGTCCTGTCGGGGTTGGCCGGCCTACAGGCGCCCATCATCATGATGAGTCAGAACCGGGCAGCCGCCAAGGACGAGATGCTCGCAACACGGCACTACGAGGAAACTCAGCGGATGGACCACCTTCTGTCGCAAAACACACAACTCACCCAGCAAGTACACGATCTAGCCGAACAGATCCATCAGCTGACCGAGGAGGTCCGGGGGCGAGTATGTGCCTAGCCGGCGGACGTCCACGATGCGCCCGACGACGGTGGTGCGAGCGGTGGCCCGGTTGTGAGGGGGCTGGTGTCGTCAAGGAGCTAGTGCCGGTGACCCCGTCGATCTGCCCAGGTCACCGGGCAGACAGTGTTGAGGCAATACGCTCACGACGTGGCCGATGTCCTCCACAGTCCATTGCGCGTCGGCAGGACTCGCATTCGTAATCGGCTCTACCGAGCACCCGTGCTCGAGGGGGCGGGCGACGGTGACGATGCCGTCGAGCTCTACGCCCGCCAGTTCGTTGAGAACGCGTCATCGGGGGTAGGGCTGATCATCCAGGGCTCGTCGTGCATCCTTCCAGAGGGCCGCACGTCGCCCGGCATGACTTGCGTAGACACACGCGAGAAGGTGCTGCGTCTGGCCACCATGGTCGACGCCGTCCACCGAGCGGGAGCGTCGATCTTCATCCAGCTCGGCCATGGCGGCCTGTTCGCCATGGAGGCGTGGCACGAGCCGTACGCTTCCCGTCGCGCCGGTCCCCTGTTGGCGGCGTCGCCGGTGCCCTGGCTTCTCCGGCCGGCGTTCAGGGGCGTGCCCGTGCACGTGCTCACCACCGAGGAGGTGGGGAAGATGTGCGAGCGCTACGGCGAGGTGGCGGCGTGGGCCCGGGAGGCGGGATACGACGGCGTGCAGCTCGGCTCGGCCAACGCGAAGCTGCTCGACCAGTTCCTGTCACCGTTCTACAACCGGCGTACCGACGAGTTCGGCGGCACCCTGGAGGGACGGGCCCGAGTGCTGCAGCTCGTCCGCCAGGCAGTGGCGGAGCGCGCCGGCGCCGACTTCCCGTGCACGGTCAAAGTGCCCGTCGAGCGGACGCCCCCGGGCTTCCACGGGGCGACGGTAGAGGACGCTCTGCGGCTCTGCCGCCTGGTGGAGGACTGGGGATACGACGCGGTGACGCCAGTCGAGGTGTCGGTGCTGCCCGACACCACCCTGTCGCGTGGCGGGGTACCGGACGCCTTCTGGAGCAATCCTGGCATGTCTCGGCGGCTGGAGAGGGCGGCTCCGTCACGGTGGCGGCGGGGGATGATCAAGGCGGGCGCATGGTGGGGCGGCCGGCGGGCGCCGTTCGAGCCGGTGTGGAACCGGCGGTTGTTCCGGGCCGCGTCAGCCGCCGTGGGCATCCCGGTGTTCGCGGTGGGCGGTATACGCAGCGCTTCAGAGGTGTCGTCCATCCTTGACTCGGGCGAGGCGGCGATGGTCGGCATCGGGCGACCCTTTTACGCCGAGCCCGACCTTGCGGCGCGGATCCTGGGAGGCGGTCCTGGGCCGGGACTGTGCCGCAACTCGAACCGCTGTGTGGCCGCGCAGATGCTCGGCATGAGGGGCGGTTGCTACAACCCCGAGGTCAAGAAGCGAAAGACATGAGCCAGTCTTTTCGGCGTCGTTCCTCATCCATCCGCGGTGTGCCGCGATGCGCCGGGTAACTGCTGGGCAACCCGATCGAACTCACACTGGAATGCGGCACACCACTGAACGAGAAGGATCACGGTGTGTGTTCCGGAATTGGGGTCGCGTGAGATAGAGGATCGCCGTGATGCAGACCAGCAGCACCGACCACCAGCCCCACTGGCTCCTCCAACTGGAGAACGCGAACATCGTTGCGAATGAGGAGATCGCGCACACCGTGAGAAAGCGCGTCCTTGAGGACCGCGCCGCCAACACGAGCCCCACGGCCAGGACCGGCCAGATGTAGTACATGACCATGACGGCTTCGAAGAAAGACCTTGCCGCGAAGGCAGCGGCAATCACCCACACGACGACTTCCGGTCGCGGGTTACGCCTGCAGAGGATCCAGCCGAAGCTGGACGCGACGATCACCGCCACCAGTCGGGCCGGTCCAGCCGCCACGAGTCCACTGCCCAATCGGGGGGCAAGGCGCACCCACGGTGTCACGTGGTTGAGGATTGTGCTGTTCGGTTGATCGATGATGGCTCTCAGGGTTGCGCCCGGATTGGCCAACAGAGGACCGACGGTGAGGACGAGGGCAGGGACAACGGCGCGAACCACATTGGGGATCCTCGATGTCCTGGGAGTCAGGGCCAACAACGGAGCCAAGGCCAACAGGGACAACGGCTGGAATGCGATCGCCACGCCGAGGGTCCATCCGCACCGACTCCAACGTTGCTTGAAGGCGGCCAGAAGAGCCCAGATCATGAGCGCAACCGCCAACACATCTTCTGGATGCCATTGCCAGACAGCGACGCCCCATAGTGCGACGACCTCGCCCAGCACGAGGACGACCCGGCGATCGGGGGGTACGCGGAAGTGGCGGGCCATGGCGTCCGTGGCGAAGAGGAGCACACAGCCGGCGGCAATGTCTGCAGGCATCACGACGAGCCAGGCGATCGGAGTGGTGATCAACGTGTATGGAAAGCCGATCGAGAGATGAAGGTGTTGGGCGAGCGACACCAGCGGGGAGAGCACAACGAGGATTCCCGGCAAGGTGATGAGCGCGTTCTTGGAAGCGTAAATGGCGGACCAGTGGCCACTCACGAAGGCGGCAGTGGCAAAGTAGGTGTGCCAGAAATCGCCCGTGATCCACCATGCATCGACGTGATGGACCAGGGGTAGCCACCACAGCACGTAGTTGGCCCCAACCACGGCGAAGACGGCGGAACCGGCCAGAGGTACCGCTCTCTCGGCGCACCAACTTCGGGCGGTGAATGCTCTTCGACCGTGCCGGGTTGTCCCTCGCCTCTTGGTGGGCCTCGAGACTCGACCCTGGGCAGGCGAGCAGCTGTCGCGCAGTGGGGGGTGAGGGACGTTCTCGGTGACGAGAGGGCCAGCCACGACTCCAGATATCGACCCAAGGCTGGGAAGGGTTGAGCCGTGCCAGCCTCAAGTGTCGCGTGCAGGTCTTCCGAGTGAGCGGCTGACCGCCTGGCGACCCTCTCGGCTGGCGGGTGCTTGAATCCGTCCATGGGGAGGACGTGGCTGGCTGGCGCGAGCCTGCTTGCCGTGCTCCTCGGGGGCTGCGCATCGTCATCCTCGGCCACCGGCTCTCAGGTCTTCGCATCCGTGGCGTCGAGGACCTGGCACCAACCCGGTCCCACCGTCTGGCTCCAGGGAGGCGCGCCGAACTATCTGGGAGCCGGGCCGACATCGACGATCGGTTGTGCCGGCGTCAACAACCCCACCTGTTATGTCGTCGTCCAGGAGAACGGCTACCAGCCCGATGGGGCGCCAACGGCGCCTGGCGTGGTGCCGGGGTTCCAACCATTTCGCTCGACCGCATACCGTTCGAGCGACGACGGCCGGAGCTGGACCGAGTTGAACCTGCCCCCCGCCACCTGGTTGTCGTCTCCCATTTCCTGTGTGAACGCCACCACCTGCGCGGCGGGCGCCGTGCTCGACGCGGGCGGCAGCGCCGGCACGCCGGGCTCGGAGGTCAGGTTCCTCACCACTACGGATGCCGGCCGGAGCTGGACCCAGCACTCCATGCCGTCGTGGGTGGAGCTCGTGACCGACGTGGCGTGCCCATCGGCCTCGCACTGCGTGGCACTCACCTGGCACGAGGACGCCCCGGACATCGACGGGCTCGAACCCTGGGCAGGAGCAGACCGGTTCTATGCGACCACCGTGCTCATCACCGAAGACGGGGGCGGGACCTGGACGGCCTCGAGCCTGCCCGGTCGCTCCGGCGCGCGTTACGTCTATCTGTCTGACGTCACCTGCGTCGACCAGCAGTGTGCCTTCCTGGGGGACGAGGCCGACATCGTTCCCTTTGACGGCGGATACCTGACGGAGCACACAAAGGGGGTGGTGCTCTCGAGCGACGACGGGGGGCATACCCTCGGCGTCACCGATGAACCAGCCGGCGTTCCGTGGGCCGTCGCCTGCGCGGGACCCTCCGACTGTCTGATGTTCGTCACGAACCTGCGCACCGGGACGTGGTCAGTACTCACTGGGGCAGTCGAGGGCCCGTGGCAGCAGGTGGAGGCACGGGGCCTGGCAGCCATCTCCGCCCCCGTATCGGTGAGTTGCCCGGCGTCCGGGCGTTGTGTCGCCTCGGGTACTCAGGTCGTCGTGACGACGGACGACGGC
The DNA here is from genome assembly GCA_030040015.1 of Acidimicrobiales bacterium. GTDB lineage: Bacteria > Actinomycetota > Acidimicrobiia > Acidimicrobiales > UBA8190 > UBA8190. Next base: position 56,227 of record JASHUM010000076.1, on the reverse strand, counting down.
ACTCGCTGGAGCCAGATGACGTCACTTCCTTCACCTCCGAACGGGTACACCGCCAATTCCCCAGGAGGGGTGGCGTGCTCCCCGTCTGGACGATGCCTGCTGCTCGACGGCCTGACGCCCACGTCCACCCTGATTGCACCCGGGCCTGGCGCGGTTCAGGTGCTCGCCAATGGCCTTCCCGCCGGCTGAAGGCGGTAACTTCGGAGGTGTTCCAAACTCGGCGGCACGACCCACAAGGAGAGAGGCATGACCCAGGGCAGGCCCAAGGGCCCCGTGCTCTTCTGTTACGACGGTTCGGACGGGTCCCGCCAGGCCATGAGGGCAGCGGGGGAACTGATCGAGCCCTCCGGCGAGGTGGTCGTCCTCACCGTCTGGGAACCGATTGCCGTCCGCTTGGCGCTTGGCGGCGCGTTCACCGCCGGCTCGCTCCCGAGCGAAGGTGACGTCGACGAGCAGGAACAATCCTTTGCTCGAGCAGCCGCGGAAGACGGAGCCCGGCGAGCCGCCGAGCGCGGATACCAGGCGTCGGCAATGACCAAGGAGTCCACCGAGGGCATCGCCAACGCCATCCTGACTGTTGCTGACGAGATCTCCGCCCGTCTCGTCGTGTGCGGCCAGCGGGGCCGGGGGCCTCTCAGAACCGCGTTGTTGGGCAGCGTTTCCCACGCGTTGGCGGCGCACACCCGCCGCCCGGTTCTGATCGCGCCCGAGAAAGGCGCCTAGCGACCCCGAGCTCCCCCGCCCGGCGGCCGGCCTGCCGAGACCCAGGCCCGGCGGCTACGGGCGGGAAGCTTCGGCTGATAGACAACGCCGGTGCAGAAGCTCGACTACTTGGAGCACCTTTCCGCCGACGGGTCGGCTGCATTGGCTGTCGGCCGACGCGCCCCCCGGGCCGAGGTGCCCAGCTGCCCGGGCTGGACGGTAGAAGACGTCATTGCTCACCTCGGACAGGTGCACCGGTGGGTGGAGAAGATGGTCCGCACCAAGGCCGAGACACGGGAGGCGTTCCCCGAGCGGCCGCCGGCGGAGCTGCTCCCGGAGTGGTTCGCAGACGGGCTGGACATGCTCCTCGGCACCTTGGGTCACGTGGATCCCGAGGACCAGGTGTGGAACTGGATGGCGCTGGCGCCGGCCCCGGCTCGTTTCTGGCCCCGGCGGATGGCCCACGAGACCGCTGTCCACCGCTGGGACGCCGAGAACGCGGCCGGAGAGCCTCGTCCCGTCGACCCCGTCCTGGCCCTGGACGGCATCGACGAATACGTCGAAATCGTGAACTTCTGCTTACGAATGGAGGAAGACAACCCGCACCTGACCGGCACCGTCGGCCTCGAAGCCACCGACGCGCCTTTCGCCTGCACGCTGACGCTGTCGCCCACCGAGTTGCACCGCGCTGACGGCCTCCGGGATCCCGAGGCCACCGTGCGGGCCGTCGCCTCGGACCTTCTGCTGTGGATGTGCGGTCGGCGGGCCATCGGGGACGCCACCATTTCTCTCGAGGGCGATCCTTCAGTCGCTCGACGTTGGAGCACCATCAGCTTCGAGTGAGCGCCGACCACGGGCGAACCTGGTTCCCGGTCGGTCGGCCCAACCCGCTGGACCGATTCCGGCGCCGGAAGCCAGGTGCGCCCGATACTGGCCGGACTGCTATGCGGCCGACACCCTGACCTTTCGGTGCGACTCACGAGCACGGTCGGTGTAGACAGCAAACGTGGCCGCGACCACAGCGGCCCCGATGGCGATGAGGGCGATCTCCCACCCGGCGAAGCCACCCGTGACCGCGCTGTGGACGAGCGTCTGGGCTGGTCGTGGTGATGGACCGGTCGGCGACATGCCCGGAGGAGGCATCACCAGGGCGGACGCCGAGGGGGCGAAGAGAAGGAAGCCGAGCATGGTGCTCGCAAGTGCGACGACGACGCTCGCAGCTCGACGGAGGTAGCGGACGGGCCTCATAGTGGTCTCCTTATGTTGAGGTGCCCCCCTTCGTCGGACTATGAGCGCTGAGAAGGGCGGACCGCTATCCGAAGAATTACGGATGCCCAGGTCAGGCTGCGTGGGCGTAAGGTGCGCCCGGCGGAGGAGGCGCCATGGTCACTCGGATCATGCCCAGCGATCACGACCTCCAGGTCCTTGCCGGCATCATCGACCAGGACCGGCCCGACCTGTCAGACGTTGGGTTGCCGCTCTCGCTGCTCAGCGACCTGAAGGCCCAGATCCCCTGCGACTACGTCCTGTTCCAGGGGTACGACACCAAGCGACAGCGATACTGGTTCTCCCAGCAAATCCCCGACGACGTTGACGACGACCGGCCGAGCACTGGATCCGACACGGGGATCCACGAAGCCTTCTGGAAGCACTTCTGGGCTTGCAAACCCTGCAGCTACCCCGACCGTAGTGGCGATCTACGAAGCATCCTCCAGGTCGCCGACTTCTACTCAGTGCCGGAGTTCCACTCCACCGGCATGTACTGCGACGTCTACAGGCCACAGGGCTTTGAGCACCACATCGGGCTGTTTCTGCCCGAGGCGCCGGGACCGGAGGCGGAACCCGGACGAATCGCCCGCCTCTTCCTCGTGCGAGGCCCGGGCTCCGAGTTCTCCGAGCGCGACCGGGCAATCCTCACGTTGCTGCGCCCTCACCTCCATCAGGCCTACCTCGACGCCGCGCGACGACGCTCTCCAGTACCCGACCTCACCCCCCGGCAGTGGGAGTTGATGCGACTGATCGCCGGCGGCTCCACCAATATCCAGATCGCCCGTCAGCTCGGGCTGTCCGAAGGGACAGTGCGCACGCACCTGGAGAACATCTACGCCAGGCTCGATGTCTCGAACCGCACTGCGGCTGTGATGCGTGCCTTTCCGGAGAAGATCGCATAGACCCGCCATGGCGAGGGCGGACAGTTCTCGGCCAGGGCTCACAGGTCGGAGGCGTCATCGTCGAGAACGTCGACACCGAACTGTGCAACAATGTCCGAAATGCGCGCCAGGCGGATGCTGCGTGAGGCGGTAGCGGGTCTTCTCCTGCTCGTCGGTGGCGCGGTCGTGTGGCCGGGTCTGGCGAGTGCGGCACCCTCGGCGCCCCACTACCCGGTCGTCTGGTCCTTTCTCCCGACAGCAATCGTCGCTGCTTCAGAGAACGGCCCCGACGTGCCTCCGCCCGGGTCCGACGTCCCGTGCAAACCGAGCGCCGAGCACCCCTACCCTGTCGTCCTCGTGCACGGCTTGGCGGCCGACCAAAACGACAATTGGCAGACCATGGCGCCGTTCCTGGCCGACAACGGCTACTGCGTGTACTCGCTCACCTACGGGAACGACACCTCGGAGCCGCGGCCCGTCGACCAAATCGGCGGGCTGGCCGACATGGCGACGAGCGCGCGCCAGCTGGCTGCCTTCGTCGACCAGGTGTTGGCCGAGACGCATGCGCCCAAGGTCGACATCGTGGGCCACTCCGAGGGTGGGACGATGCCCGACTACTACCTCAAGTTCCTGGGGGGATCGAAGGTGGTGGCGCACTTCGTGATGTTGAGCGGCGTGCTCCACGGGACCACGCTCTGGGGCCTCTCTGATCTGTACGCCCTCGGAGCTGCGTACGGGTACTCCGCCGAGGAGAGCGCCCTGGTCGCGTCGTTCTGCGCGTCGTGCACCGAGTTCCTCGTCGGATCGAGCTTCATCACCACCCTTGACGCCCCCAACGCGCATGCCACAGCCGACGAGGCGGCGACGTGCCCTTACGACGGCGCAGCGGTCGACGGTGTGAGCTATACGTCGATCGCCACCGAGAACGACGAGCTCGTACGGCCCTACACCAGCGACTTCATCGATCCCCGGTGCGCCGGAGGGCGGTTCGGGATTGGCGTCGACAACATCGTGGTGCAAGACCAGTGCCACCTCGACGAGGCGGACCACCTCGCCATCGCATCGGATCCCGTGGCAGCTCAAGACGTGCTCAATGCCCTGGACCCGGCCCACCCTCGGCGAGTGCACTGCACACTCACCCTGCCGGCGGTGGGCTGAGTCGCCTGTTGAGAGCGGGGGTGGCCTCGCCTACCCTTTCCTCGTTGTTTCGACCGTCGAAGCCGTCACGCCCTCGGCGCTGGAGTGTTGTGGCGTGCGCGTCGCTCGCCCTGGCCATCTCCGGGTGCAGCTCCTCGACCTCTGCGTCCGCCAAGATCGACGCCGCCTTCGTCGCCAAGGTCGATCAGGCGTGTTCGGCCAACGTGGCCCGGTACCCGCCGGCCGGCACGTTCCCGTACAGCAACTTCAACCCGGACGATCCCCCGGCGGCTGAGCTGCCCGCGGTCGGTGCGTACTTCGCCGAGAACCAACGTGGTGTCCCGGCCTTCGAGGCTGCCCTCGCTGCGCTGGGCGAACCCTCGACCGGGTCCAGCGCATGGGACAAGGTGAAGGCCCTGGCCTTCTCGTTCCTGACCATCGCCGCGGCCCAGAAGAACGACGCCCTCGCCGGCAACGTGAGTGGGTTCGTCGCCGAGGTCGCAAAGAGCCAACCAGCCTTGAACGAGCTCGAGACGGCCGCCAAGCGGGCAGGGTTGCCCGTCACGGGAAGCTGCGCACAGGAGTTCTAGCCCGGGATCCCCCGCTACGGGCGGCCGCAGTTGCTGCAGTAGCCCTGAAAGAGCACCTCTCGGTTGACGACCCGGAACCCGAAGTGCTCCGAGCGCGGCAGTTCCAGGGCCTCCAATCCTTCGGGGTGCACGTCGCGCAGATCACCGCAGACGAGGCACACGAGGTGGTGATGGCCGTCTTTCGTGTTGGGGTCGTACCGGGTCGGGCCCCCACCGGCGTCCACGGGCTGGACCTCGCCCATCGACACCAGCTCGTTGAGCGTGTTGTACACGGTGGCCAGGCTGACCTCGGGGAGGCGCTGGCGCGCCCGCTCGAGCACCTCTTCCGCCGTGAGGTGGACGTGGTCACCCCCCATGACCTCGGCGATGACCCGCCGCTGGGGCGTCAAGCGCCAGTCCAGCGCCCGGAGGCGGTCGAGAAGCGGCACCGAGGTCACGTCTTTCAATGTATATCAGATCGCGATGATCTCAAGATCTGGTTCAGCGCTACTTCTTGACTTCTTCTAGCTCCAGATCTAGCGTAACCAGGCGGCGGGGAACGACGACAGCACGCCTGAAAGAGAGGGCACCACCGTGTCTGACCGCGACAGCGAGAGCGAGAGCCCGAAGATCCCCTCCCCCACCCCCAAGATGGGCCGGCCCAGGACGAACCGGGACTGGTGGCCGGATCAGGTCGATCTGTCCGTGCTCCATCAGCGCTCGAGGCTGTCGGGCCCGATGGGCGAGGACTTCGACTACGCCGAGGAGTTCAAGACCCTCGATCTCGAAGCGCTCAAGAAGGACCTCATGGCGGTGATGACGACGTCGCAGGAATGGTGGCCGGCGGACTACGGCCACTACGGCCCGCTGTTCATCCGCATGACATGGCACGCGGCCGGTACGTACCGGATCGCCGACGGCCGGGGCGGTGGTGGCGAAGGCGCCCAGCGCTTCGCCCCCCTCGACAGCTGGCCGGACAACGCCAGCCTCGACAAGGCCCGCCGCCTGCTCTGGCCCGTCAAGCAGAAGTACGGCCGGAAGATCTCCATGGCCGATCTGATCATCTTCGCCGGCAACCTCGCCGCGGAGTCGATGGGGTTCAAGACCTTCGGCTTCGGGTTCGGGCGACCCGACATCTGGGAGCCCGACGAGGTCTTCTGGGGTTCCGAGGACACCTGGCTCGGAGACGAGCGCTACAGCGGCGACCGGGACCTGGCCCATCCGTTCGGCGCCGTGCAGATGGGCCTCATCTACGTGAACCCCGAGGGCCCGAACGGCAACCCTGATCCGCTGGCTGCAGCCAACGACATCCGAGAGACGTTCGGGCGCATGGCCATGAACGACGAGGAGACGGTTGCCCTCATCGTCGGCGGCCACACGTTCGGCAAGTGCCACGGCGCCGTCGGTCCGCAGTACGTGGGTCCTGAACCCGAGGCGGCCCCTCTCGAGGAGCAGGGTCTCGGCTGGCACAACACCTTCGGCACGGGCAGCGGCGGCGACACCATCACGAGCGGCCTCGAAGGTGCATGGACCAACGAGCCGACGAAATGGGACAACGGGTACCTCGAGAACCTGTTCGCCTACGACTGGGAGCTCACCGAGAGCCCGGCCGGTGCCAAGCAGTGGAGGCCGACGAATCCCGAGGCCCAAGGCACCGTGCCCGATGCGCACGACCCGTCGAAGCGGCACGCCCCCATGATGCTGACGACCGACCTTGCCCTGAAGGTGGACCCGGTCTACGGCCCGATCGCCAAGCGCTTCCGCGAGCATCCCGACCAGCTGGCCGAGGCCTTCGCCAAGGCCTGGTACAAGCTGTTGCACCGCGACATGGGACCGGTCTCGCGCTACCTCGGCCCATGGGTCCCCGAGCCCCAGCTGTGGCAGGACCCGGTCCCCGCCGTCGACCACCCGCTGATCGGAGCCGAGGACGTCGCTGCCCTGAAGGCCAGGGTGCTCGCTTCGGGGCTCTCCGTTTCCCAGCTCGTCTCCACCGCCTGGGCGTCGGCGGCGACCTTCCGGGGCACCGACAAGCGAGGTGGGGCCAACGGGGCACGCATTCGCCTCGCTCCGCAGCGGGACTGGGAGGTCAACGACCCGACCGAGCTGGCCAAGGTCCTACAGACCCTCGAGCAGATCCAACAGGACTTCAACCGCTCACAGTCGGGCGGGAAGAAGGTCTCCCTGGCAGACCTGATCGTCCTGGCCGGGTGCGCGGCCGTCGAGCAGGCGGCCACCAACGCCGGCTTCGGCGTCACGGTGCCGTTCGCACCGGGTCGCACGGACGCCTCGCAGGAACAGACCGACGTGGAGTCCTTCGCCGTGCTCGAACCGGCCTTCGACGGCTTCCGCAACTATCTCCGAGCCGGAGAGAAGAGGCCGGCCGAGCAGCTGCTGGTGGAGCGGGCGTTCATGTTGAACCTCACCGTTCCCGAGATGGCGGTCCTCGTCGCTGGCATGCGGGCCCTGAACGCCAACTTCAGGCAATCCGAGCACGGTGTCTTCACCGACCGGCCTGAGGCGCTGAGCAACGACTTCTTCGTGAAGCTCCTCGACATGAGCACGGAGTGGGGGGTCTCGGCGGCCTCGGAGAACGTGTACGAGGGCCGCCATCGGGCCACGGGCGAGCTCAGGGCGACCGCAACCGCCGTGGACCTCGTCTTCGGCTCGAACTCCCAGCTGCGTGCTGTGTCGGAGGTCTACGCATGTGACGACTCGAAGGAGCAGTTCGTGCGTGACTTCGTGGCCGCCTGGGACAAGGTCATGAACCTCGATCGCTTCGACCTGGTTTGACCCTCAGGGCAACGGCGGTGGGGTGATGTTGGGGAGGCCGGGCGTGGTGGAGAACGACCACACGCCGTTCGCCCCGGGCGGGATCGTCACCCCGTCCTCGCTCTCTTCGGCCAACCCTGCACCCACGAAGACGCGGTCGCCGACGATGGCCGCTCCCGACGCAGTGGCCGCGCCCAAGGGGAACGCCCACAGGGGGAGGCCGTCCTGGGCGTCGTAGGCCACGAGGCTGAAGCCGGTCGTGTCAGGGAAGAAGACCACGCCGTTGGTGTACGACGCAGCCGAGTAGGTGGGAAGCGAGAGCGCCTGCCATACGACTGCGCCCGTGGCGGCGTCGATGGCGTGGAGCGATACCAGACGCTGGGGATTCGAGAGCAGGCTCAGGTCCGGGCACGCCGGCGGGAGGACGGGCACGTCACTGATGACGGGCCCGGGACACGACGAGATGTTGTCGTCGTTGCTCCCCGGCTCCCGGATGCCGTCGTTGGTGAAGGGCAAAGGAATGGCCGACGTGAAGAAGACGGTCGGACGTCCGTTGGCCGAGCCCAGCGCGGCTGACCCCAGGAATCCCCCGACCGACCCGGCCGCCGACTGCGTCAGCTCACCCGCCTGGGACGCCTGCACCGACCACACCTCGCCGCCGTCGGATTCGCACACGCCATAGGCGTACCCGCTCTTGGAGCCCTCGATCACCAGCGCCACCGACGGAGCCGACGAAGCCAGTCCGCACGTCTTCGTCAGTGTGCTCGTGGCAGGGACGGTGGCCAGCAGGGCGCTCGAGCCGAAGTCGTCGTCGCCGTCCCCGGGCTCGTCGATGTTGTTCACGTAGGCGTTGTACGGCTCGATGAAGTCCCACACCCGGTGGCCCGTGACCGGGTCCAGGGCGAAGATCCCCTCGCTCGCCGCATAGTCGCCGTGCGCCAGGGCGGCGGCCGGATTGGGGTTCGCCGCGCAATTCCCGGTGCCGAAGAGCGCCAAGCCGTCGAGCGACTGGCCGCCCGTTGCGGTGATCAGGCTGGGCTCCCAGTCCGTGGTGGCCGGGGGCGTCGACACCGGGCCCGAGGGGCCGGAGCCCTCGAACGTGTTGTCCCCGGCCGGATCGACGAAGCCTGTGTCGAGTGCCACGGACGACCAGACGTCACCACAGCCGTCGGCATAGGTCGTGCTGTTGGCCGGGGGAAGGCCGGGAATGTTGGTCTCGTTGCAGAACTGGTTCTCGGACGTGCCCGGCAGGGCAGGGTCGGTGCCATCGGTCCCGTCGCCGCAACTGAGCGTGTAGTAGGCGCTGCCGTCGAACTCGCTCGGGGTCAAGGTGAGGTCCCGTTCGGGCTCGTACCTCCACAACAGGGTCCCGGTCAGAGCGTCGAAGGTCTGCAGGCCGGTCACGGCGATCCCCGAAGACGAGTTGTCGTCGTCGCCCACGAGGACCTCGGGTGGATCGAGTGACGTGTCGATAGCCGGGGAGGACTCCATCTCGAGGGCGTTCGTGGCGGCGCCCGGGTCGGCGTCCTGTGCCCACTCACAGGCGCCGGTCAGGGCGTTCAGGGCGAAGAGCGAGTCCCCAGCTCCGAAGAACACTGTGGGAGCGGTCGCTCCGGGAAGGGTGACGACCGTCGGCGACGACGTGATCTCTCCGAAGCCCGCATGGTGCTCGTCGACGTCGTTGGGCTGATCGAGGAAGCAGGCGGTTCCCGCCGCCGTGTAGGCCTTTTGCGCGGTGTCGAACGTCCACTGCACGGCACCGGTCGTCTCGTCGAAGGAGTAGAAGACTCCCGACGAGTCGCCGTCGAACACCGAGCCCTGAGGACCGATGTTCGGCATCACGGCCGGGCTGGCCGTGACGGCGCCGGCGGTGCCCGTGTACCACGACGGGGTGAGCGTCGTCACGTTGGAGGTCGTGATCGAGGAGCAGGCGTTGGCGGAGTGGGTGGGATCGCCCAAGTACTGCGGCCAGGAGCCGTTCACGACGCAGCTGGAGGAGGCCGACACCGGCGCATGGTCACCCGCACCGAAGAGCCCGATCGTGGTGAAGAGGGCCAGGCTCGTGACGAGGACCGTCGCTAGGCGGGCCACGTCTCACCAGCCGATCCACGTGACGGGGACGGGCCGACGTGCTGGTGACCCGGACAGCGTGTCCATGCACCGCCCAATGCCGCCATGTGGCCGCTTCCCCTCCGCCTGCGCCGCCACGCCCAGCCGCCGTGACTCCCCAAGTCGCGCCACCACGTTGTCTGACATGGACGTCACATGCAAACTGCCTGCTCAGGAGCGAGAACTCACGATTCTCCCTCCGGGTGGCCGGCCGTTACGGGCTCACCGTCGCCGGCGCACGCAGGACCTCCTCGAGCGGAGCGCGGCGCCACCTCCGGCACGCCACCAGCCCGAGTGCCCCGGCGGCCACCAGGGCGGCGAACAGGCCACCGGCGCTGTCGGAGGTCCCGGCCGCCAACCCCCGGGCGAGGCGGGCGACCTCCCCGCCGTGCAGGACATGGCCGGCCGCGTAGGGCACGAGCATGCCGAACACGAGTCCCAACCCACCGGTGCTGAGCGCCCAGCGTGCCGCCCGTCGCAACACCCGTTCGCGTTTGGCGCCGGCCGAGAACGCCGCCCCGACAAGCGTCAGAGCGGCGATGGCCGACCAGTCGCTGTAGCTGCGCAACCGGCTGGGCAGGTCCGACACCATCCTGCGAAGAGTGGAGAGGGGTACCGGATGGGCAGCAACTTGGCTCGCCAGGGTGGGATCGCTGGAGCGCAGTTGCGCGTCCAGGGCCCCGTCAGCCTGCCCCTGACCGGCGGCGACCGCCGCCTGCACGGACGGGTCGTCGAGGGCCTGGGACAGCGCGCTGGAGGCCTGGGCCTGCTGCTGGGGGGTCAGATTCGTGCCCAGGCCCGACGACACGAGCGAAGAGGTGGACAGGGCCCCGCTGACGCTGTCGAGCAGGCCCGTGTTGTGCTCCAAGGCGGCGGCTGCCAGCCACAGCGACAGGGACAAGCTGGCAGCGAGCAACCCCAGGCCGGTCGCAAGCCACGGCAGCCCGCCACGCACGATCCGCGAGTAGCGCATCACGGGACATATCGGCTCCCGAGGCCCGCAGGTTGACTCGTGGCGTACCGCTCGAGCACGTCCAACGCGTCATGCTGGACCCGGAGGGCAACGAGTTCTGCATCGGGTAGACCGCCTCAGTCTTGAGAGGTGGAGCCGGAGAGGGGTTCGAGGGGCGGCGCTGGGACGGTGATCGACGGGGCCTCGGTGCCTCCGTCCACCTCGAAGACCTTGCCCGTGACCCACGAGCTGGCATCGGAGACCAGGTAGAGCACGGCGCAGGCAATGTCCTCGGGCTCACCGGGGCGGGCCATCGGGGTGGCGCCGAGGAATTGCCGACGCAGGTTGTCGTCGGTCAGCACGATGTCGAGCGAGCGCGTGGCGACCCCTCCGACGTCGATGGCGTTGAGCCGCACCCGAGGCGCCAGTTCGGGCGCCATGTTCCGGGTGACCCGGTCCAACGCGGCCTTGACCGCACCGTAGGCGGCGAAGCTGGTCTGGGTCATGCTGGCGGACCGCGACGAGATGTTGACGATCGCCCCCTTCCCCGTGGTGTCGACCATGCGGCGGGCAGCCAGCTTGGTCAGGACGAACGGCGCCGTCACGTTGAAGTGGAACGCCGTCTCGAGGAACCTGGCGCTGGTGTCCATCGCCGCTCGGGGCATCGCCCCCCCGGCGTTGTTGACGAGGATGTCGAGGCGCCCGAAGCGCTCGACGGCGGCATCGGCGAGGTGCTCCAGGGCATCGAGGTCGGTCACGTCGCTGCGCACGACGAGGGCGTTCCGACCGGCCTGCTCGACCTGGCCGGCCACGGCCTCGAGATCGGTCTCGGTGCGCGCCGCCACGACGACGTCGGCCCCGGCTTGTGCCAGGCCGACGGAGATTCCCCGGCCGATCCCCAGGCCGGCGCCGGTGACGATGGCGACACGGCCGTCGAGTCGGAACCGGTCGAGGATCACCGGCCCCGCCGGCCCTGGCCGAGCTCGAGCGCTGCTCGTCCGGCCACCAGCGGCAGGTCGAGATAGGTGAGGAGCCCCGGCTCGGCCTCGCAGACGTACGGAATGGCATTGACGAGGTGCATGGCCGTGGCCACCACGCCGGGGTTGCGCTCGAGACCCGCCTCGACCGAGGTGGGATGGAGCTTCTCGAAGGTCAACAGGCAGCTCGGGTCGCCGGTGACCTCCACCTCGAAATGGGGGCCGTGCGGGCCGAAGCTCCACGACGGGTCGAGGTCGTCCTCGCCCATGAGCCAGTTCACCGCCGCCGTCACCACCGGCTCCCCGTCGACGAGTCCTTCCCACCGGAACCGCTGGGCGGCGACCAGACCGGGCATGATCGGGCCGATCGGTGACTCGATGGGAGCGGTGGCCACCGCCATCTCGTGGGTGGTGCGCAGATCGGCGTCGAGGTCGAAGCCCAGCTCGTCGGCGACCATGTGGACGGACTGGCGGAACCCGGCCCCGAGCATGTCGGCCATGACGCTGGTGCGCGACTCCTCGGGCGACTTGCCGAACAACATCCAGTCACGGATCACGTCCGGGGCGCCATAGGTGCGGATGTCGGAAAACTCCTCGGCCCGGACGTGGCTGATCGAACCGGAGAGGGCCGAGATCACGAGCGGGAACCGCTCGGTGATACCCCCCGGGTGGATGCCGGTGCCGTGCAAGGTCACCCCCGACTCGCGGCACACGGCGTCGAGGCGCTGGCGCTCCGGCGCAGGCGGATAGAACCAGCCCAGCGGCGTCACTACGTTCTTGCCCGACTCGAGGATCCGGGTGATCACCGCCGGGTCGGCGAAGATCGGGCTGTAGACGACACAGTCGGCGTCGATCGACAGCACGGAGTCGACGTCACGGCTGGCGCCCACCCCCAGCGGCTCGCCGCCGAGGATCGATCCGACGTCCTCGCCGTCCTTGTCCTCCGAGTGCACCCAGCATCCCGCCAGCTCGAGGTCGGGATGGTCCAGCACACCCTCGATGGCGGCTCGGCCGACGTTGCCCGTCGCCCACTGGATGACCCGGTACGGCACGTCGTGAGCATAGAGAGCCGTCATCTGCCTGGGCGACCCCGCAGCGACGCGGCAGACTGCACCGGTGCGACGAGGGCTCAGGGTATTGGTCGAATGGGCAGTCGTCCTGGTGGTCGCGCTGGTCGTCGCCCTGTCGGTCCGTGCCTACGTCATCCAGACCTACTACATCCCGTCGCCGTCGATGACTCCCACGCTGCAGCCCGGAGACCGAGTCCTCGTCGACAAGCTCGACGGGGCGATACACCCGGGAGACATCGTCGTCTTCCACGACCCTCCCGCCGACGTGGGCGGTCCGCCCACGCTGGTGAAACGGGTCGTCGGTCTGCCCGGTCAAACCATCTCAGGGACGGCCTCCCACGTCTACATCGATGGAAGGCTCTTGCCCGAGCCATGGCTCCCCGCCCTGAAGGGCGTCTGCGCCACGCCGAGCCGCGCCATCACCCCTACCAGGATCGCCCCCGACCATTACTTCGTCATGGGCGACTGCCGTGGGGACTCCGATGACTCCCGCTACTGGGGGACGGTCCCGGCGTCGGACATCGTCGGCAAGGTGGACGTCATCATCTGGCGCCACGGGCATCCCTGGATCCACTGGTTCTGAGCACCCTGCACGATCCCGTGGGCGCCCACGGAGTCCCAGGGTCGCCGGTCCTCGTGTCACACCGTCTGGGTGCCGCGACGGCGGAGCACCGAGTCCACGGTCACAGCGGCGATGAGCACCAGCGCCGTGGCCATGTCCTGACCGGCGGCGGTCACGCCGAGAAGCCCGAGGCCGTTGTCGACGGCGCCGATGACCAAGCCGCCCAGAAGGGCGTGATACGCCTTGCCCCGGCCGCCGTACAGGCTGGTCCCGCCGATCACGGCGGCAGCCACGGCGAACAGGATGTAGGTGCCGCCACTGATCCCCACCGACACCGAACCGAGCCACGACTCGTAGACCAGGCCGGCCAACCCGGCGGTGAAGGCGCAGATCACGAACGTCAGGGTGCGCACCATGGCCACGTTGATGCCGGCCCGGCGTGCCGCCTCCGGATTGGCCCCGATGGCGTAGATGTAGCGGCCCAGGCGGGTCCGGTTCAGCATGAAGGAGGCGGCCAGGACGACGAGGAGGACGAAGGGGATGACCCAGGGGACCCCGTTGAGGGGCACGAGCACCCCTCGGTTGACGTTGCAGACCACCACCAGCACCACCCCAGCCACGGCCGATGCGGCCACGGTGAGCACGACGATGCTGATGGGCGGGGCGCTCAGCCCCTGGGACCTCCGCCGCGCCGCTCGGGAGAGCGACACGGCGGCGAACAGCGCCACCACGACCACCAGGGCGATCCAGCCCACCAACGGGCTCATGTTGTCGTTCACGAGGTCGAAGACCACGCTCGTGCTCGGGACCCGCACCACGCCTCCGACCGCACCTGAGTCGATGTCGGCCAGATAGATGATGAGGCCCTGGAAGAACAGGTAGCCGCCCAAGGTGACGACGAATGACGGCAGGCGAAACCGCGTGATGAGCAACCCTTGCAGCAGCCCGAGGAACGCCGTGGCCAGCAACCCGAGGATCACCGCCGGTAACCAGGGCCAGTTGTTGGGAGGGGCGATGAGCTCGGCGATGATGAAGGCGCCGACACCGGCGACGTAGCCGATCGACAGGTCGATCTCCGAGAGCAGCAACGCGAAGATCTCGGACAATCCGAAGAGCACGAACAGCGCGGCCAGGATGAACAGGTTCACCAGGTTCTTGGCCGACAGGAACGCCGACTGCTGGACCTGGAAGATCACCACGATCAGCACCAGCCCGCCGAGCACGGGGAGGGCGCCGCTCTCCCCGGCTCGGATGCGCGTCCACCACGCCCGCAGGTACTCCCCCAATGAGTCGACGAGGAGCTCGGGGGAGGTGACGCCGGTGGTGGCGGCCATCGCCGCCAGCTCGCTCGCCTCTTCGGCGGCGGCCTTGGGCTCCTCCGCCGGGGGCGGTTCAGCCCTCGCCATCGTGGTGCCCGGAGCCAGCTCGGGTGGAAGAGCCGGTCGTCATGTAGTCGACGACCACCTGGGGGTCGAAGTCCGTGATCGGCCCGCTCGCCACCGACCTTCCCAGGTGGAGGATGGCGATGCGGTCTGCCATGGCGAAGACGTCGTTCAAGTTGTGCGAGACCACCAGCACGGCGACGCCTTGGCTCGACAGCCGCTTGATCAGATCCAACACCATCCGGGTCTGGGTCACGCCCAGGGCGGCGGTCGGCTCGTCCATGATGACGAGCTTGGCGTGCGACATGACCGCCTTGGCCACCGCCACCGACTGGCGTTGGCCACCGGACAGCGAGGCAACCGGCTGGCGGATCGACCGCACCGTCGTGACGTGCAGCTCTTCCAGGGTCCGCCGGGCGGTGAGCTCCATGCTGGCTTCGTCGAGGACGCCGCGGCGGCTGCGCTCGTGGCCGAGGAACATGTTCTGGACGATGTCCAGGTTGTCGCACAGGGCCAGGTCCTGGTAGATGGTCGTGATCCCCAGCCCCTCCGCCTCCTTCGGGCTGCGCAGGACGACCGGGTGCCCCTCCCAGACCATCTGGCCCCCGTCCGGCTCCCACAGGCCGGAGATGGTCTTGATCGTCACCGACTTGCCCGCCCCGTTGTCGCCGGCCAACGCCGTGATCTGGCCGGCCGG
This sequence comes from Acidimicrobiales bacterium, assembly GCA_030040015.1. Lineage (GTDB taxonomy): Bacteria > Actinomycetota > Acidimicrobiia > Acidimicrobiales > UBA8190 > UBA8190. Next base: position 41,151 of record JASHUM010000076.1, on the reverse strand, counting down.
GAGGTCCAGGTCGACGCGCGTCAGGGCCTGCACGGGACCGAAGCCCTTGCTCAGTCCCCGCAGCGAGAGGAGCGGGGCCCCGTCGACGGGTGCGGACGGCACGCCCGCCTGTGTTGCGGTGTCGGGGTGTCCTCCCCCGTCACGTGCCCATGGACGTCTCACCGACCCCCTCCGAGCATGGCGTCTGCCCGCCTCCCCCAACACCGAGGAGGCGGGCTCGACGGACCCCTACGAATCGTAGGGCAGCGGACTGCCGTGGTCAGGGGGTGATGCCTGCCGCGGTGCAGTCCGACGTGTAGGGAGCGGCACACAGGGAGCTCACCGGCACGAAGTTGTCCTTGACGATGGTCGACTTCATGTTCTTGGTGGTGACCCACTCCGGCATCATCAGCACCGACGGGACGTTCTTGTTCTCCATGGTGTCCTTGGTCTTGCCGTTCACCAGGTTGGAGGGCGGCTTCTGCCCGGCCCGCAGGTAGAGGGCGAGGGCGACGGCCGCACCGGCCTCGAGGTAGATCGGCTTGTACACGGTGCCGCACTGGTACCCCGACAACACGTTGTCCAGACCGGTCAAGGTGGCGTCCTGGCCCGTCGTGGGGAACGTGTCGGGCTTCACGCCGTGGGTCTGGAGGTAGGTGATGATCGGGGCGCCCGTCTCGTCGTTGGGGATGACGGCCGAGTTGATGTTCGGATGCGCCGTGTAGGCCGTCTCGAACTCGGTCAGCGCCGTGGGCGGGTCCCAAGTATCGGCCGTGTTGGTCACGTCGACCCACTTCTTGCTCTTGAAGAACGGATCGATGACCGCGTCGTAGCCCTGGGCGAACAGGGTGGCGTTGTTGTCGGTTGCCGCCCCGTGCATGACCACCACCTGCGGCTTCGACACGTGCCAGGCGGCGACGCAGCTCTCGAAGCCCTGGCCGATGAGCTTGCCCACCTGGACGTTGTTGAAGCTGACGTAGTACTCGCGGCTCCCGCCCAGCGTCAGGCGGTCGTAGTCGATCACGTCCACCCCGTGGGTCTTGGCGTAGCTCTCGATGGCCGATCCCACTCCGGAGTCGAGCGGGTCCATGAGGAGCACGGTGGCCCCGTTGGTGATGTCCGTCTCGGCGTCGCTCAGCTCCGTGGCGTCGACCCCCAGGGCGTTCTGGATGATGAACTGCGAGGAGCTCAGTCCGGCGTCCTCGAGCGCCGTCTTGATGTCGGGTGCGTCGAACTCCACGTAGCGGGTCGAGCTGACCGTGTCGGGAAGGATGGCGGCTACCTTGCCCTTGCCCGCCTTGGCCAGCGCCTTGAGCTTCGACATGACCGAGAAGTTGCTGGTGAACGCAGACACCGGAAGGCTCGTCGGTCCCTTGGTCGAGGCATAGGCCGGCGGCCCGAGTGCCACCACCATGGCCAGCGCCAGTACCAGGGACAGGCTTCCGAGCCCGCTCAATTTCAAGAGCCGCACGATCACTCCCCCTCCTGCCGAGCCCCGTCACGGGGCGTCCTCCCCAGACCCGGTTTCACCCGGTGCACGACGCCTTCGACCTGCGGCCACTCTCCGTCGCCGGGCCGAGACCCCGTCGGTTCGGGACGCTAGCCCTCATTACATTTGTGTGTCGAGAACTTTCCCGGGGACGAGCTGGAACACCCGGCCTGGATCGGAGAACCCCTTGAGCGGCCCGGTCTCGATCGGCTCGAAGCGCAATCCGCCCCCGTGCGCCGCCACGGACTGCGAAACGACGACACCCGACGGCGGAGCGACGGCCACCAGCCGGGCGGCGAGGTTCACCGTCGGCCCGTAGTAGTCGCCGTGCAGGGAGACCACGTCCCCTCGGGCCAGTCCCACCCGAATGGGGAGGGACGACGTCGTGACGAGCTCCCCGGCGATCCGACAGGCGGCGACCGGATCGCTGTGCACGAACATGGCCTCGTCGCCGATGAGCTTCACGACCCTCCCTCCGGCACCGGCCACGACGTCCCAGACGTCCTGCTCGAACCGACGGACGGCTCGGGCGATGTCGGCGACCGAGAGCGGGAGGAGGGTCTGGGTGCTGCTCACCAGGTCGGCGAACCCGACGGTCCGTTGGAGGGTGACGACCGCCCCGGTGTCGTCAGCAGACCACCGCTGGTAGGAGACGACGACGACGTGGCGACGGAAGAGGGTGGTGACGACGTCGAGCAGTTCGGGAAGCCCCTCGCGCGCCACCCTGGTGTACTCCCGGACCAACTCAGAGTACGGCACGCCGGATTCGCGCATGGGAACCTCGGCTCCGATGCGGGTCGTTCCGCTCACGGCCTCTGCCATCCTCGCCACCGACTCGCCGAGCACTCGGGCGAACCCCACCACCAACTCCTCGCCCGCAATTTCGGCGAACGCGACCAGGACGGACATGGCGCTGCGCAGGTCCGCGGTGACGGGGAACGGGAAGTCGGGGTCCTCGGGCAACCCGACCGCCCTCCACAGCCGCTCCACGAGGGGACGCCTCGAGGGATCGCTCGACAAGAACTCTTCCAAGCTCTGGCACTCCCCCGGCGGGCGGATGCTGAGGTCGAGCGCCAGCGGGCCGAGACCGCCGGGCCGGCTCCCGGATGCCTGCTCCATCTCGGCGTCGGTGGCGCCGAGGCCTCGCACGTAGCTCCGAAGCTGTGCGTCGTCGTCGACGTAGGCGTCGTCGGCGTCGTGCGGGTCCGCTCGAGCCTCGTCCATCAGGCTTCGGCCGACTGCTCCTCGGGCACCGCACCGGCCTTGGCCATCCACGCCGCTTCCCACGCCGCCACCCGAGCCTTGTCGGTGGGCGACATCCATCTCGAGCGCTTCTCGGCAACGTCACGGGCGTCGATCCCGGCCAGCTCCAGATCGACCTCGTCGGCACCCGCCGCACCGGCGGCGGCGATGGCGTCGGCGCGGGCATCCGCCCGGCGGGCGGCGCGTTCCTCGGAGCGCACCCATCCGAGGAAGAGCGGGACGAAGGCGATGATGGTGGCGATCTCCGTGGACCCCCACAACAGCCCGCCACCGGCGTGGGTGCTGGCCACGCTGTACATCGAGGCGATGGGCTGGCGCTCGAGAAGGATGACGACGCCGAGGAACGTCTCGGGCGCCGCCCCGACCAAGACGTTCGCCATGCGTGCCCCGTAGCCCATCCTCCAGTGCACGATGGGATCGAGCCCGACGATCGGCCACCAGTAGAGGGTGCCGCCCAGCAGGAAGACCACGTTGATCACGTCCATGATCCACATGTCGTTCATGGCCGTGTTGATGAGGCTCGTGAGGAAGAACCCGAACATGAACCCGAAGTACAAGCTCCACACGGTGACGGGGTGGGTGAGGACGGCGAAGGGCTTCGAGCGCAGGACGGCCAGCCACCGGGCCTTGGTGCGCCTGCTCGCCGTCTGGAGCAGGAGCGTGGAGGGAGCGCCGAAGGCGAGGAGCGGTGGCGCCACGATCATGAGGAGCAGGTGCTGGACGACGTGCGCCTGGAAGTACCTCTGGGTGAAGACCGCCACCGGCGACTGCAGGGCCATGTCGACGGCGACGAGCCCGGCCAGGAACGGGATGGTGCGGCGCGCCGGCCACCGTCGTCCCCGGGTGGCGAGCAGCCAGTCGGCCCGCAGGTACCAGTAGGCGACCGCCACGAGGACGGCCACGACCACCAGGGAGAACGGGGTCCACTGCCAATTGGCCAAGGCGCTGTGCAGGCTGAAGGCGACGGGCCGCATCATCGGCATGACCACTCCACTGTGCCCAAGCTCGGCGCCCGCCGCCAGGCGCCTGTCACCTCAGCGCTCCTGGGCAGCGTGGTCGACGAGGTGCAGCGTGCAGGGAGTGGGCGAGTGAGTGGGTGCCGGCCGCTCTGGCTGGGCCACGGCCAGGGGCAGGACGGCGGCGGCCACAGCGGGCAGTGCCACGCCCACCCAGGACAGGCGTGGCCGCCACCGGCCCTCCAGGTGGGATCGCCTCCGGCCCTCGACGCTGCGGCTCTGGACGTGCACCATGTGCTCCACCAGGCCGTCGGGGACAGGACGGCGGGGCCGGAGCGTGAGTCGGCGCACCAAGTCGGCCAGCTCGGGGGGCTCCCCGGCGTCGGCTTCGCCGCGCCGTCTCAACTCGAGGACCCGAATTGGGCGCCGTCTCAACTCGAGGACCCGAATTGGATGGTCACGTCGAGGCGCTGGCTCTGCGACCAGGCGCTGGATCGCAGGGTGAAGACGTTCACGGTGCTGTGGTCGACGACCAGGGCGGAGGGTGCCGTCCCGATCGGGAAGGCCACCGTCGACGTCCCCCGGGGTGGAGCAGGCAGCGTCTGCCAGCCACTTCCCGAGGAGGTGCACACGTCGAGCAGCTCGCCCTGACCGCTGGCCGCCAGCACGAACACCCCCCCATTGCCCGTCACTCCAACGGACGTGAGGGTCCCACCGCCGGGAAGGGCCAGCTCCGGCGAGAGCGTCCACGTGCTGCCGTCGGGTGAGAAGGCGGCCGCCACGCGCTCGTGCCCACCTCCCGACAGCTCGAGCAAGCCGGCCTCCCCTTGCCCGTCGGGCCACAGGTCGACCACTTCGACCCGGTCGCCGCGTAGCTGAGCGGGCAGCGCCGGCCCTGCCAGCCGCCACTGCCCGCCCGCGCCTTGGGCGAGCACGCCCACCGTCCCGGCGTGCCCGCAGGCAGCGCCCACGACGGGAGAACCGGCGAGGTCGGCGACGGCCGTCACGGCGGTCAACCCGCACGTCCTGCCGCCGGCGCTGGCGGCAAGGGTGCGCTGGTCGGCGAGCGGGTGCCAACCGTCGAGGGCGGCCGAGCCCCGGAGCACCAGCGTCCCGCCAGAGCCGGCGACCAGGGCGAAGGCGTCTGCGGTGCCCGAGGAGAGCGAGCCGGGCCGGTCGACGAGCGACGCGTCGATCAGGCCCTGGGTCCACGAGCTGCCGGCGTCGGCGGTGATGACGAGCGGCGAGTAGGTGAGCATGTTGGAGGGACGGACGGCGGCGACCATGCCGGCCGGGCCGCTGTCCAACACGATGCCCCCGTTGGTGGCCACGGCCGTGACTTCCACCTGGTTGGTCCACTGGCTGGACCCGGGCGGGAGCTCCAATAGCTGCCAGAAGGTGTTGAGCGGCTGGCCCAGGTCCCCCATGGGCAGCGTCGCCCACGTGGCACCGCCGGCCGGCACCGTCGTCTCGAGAGGAGTGGAAAGGATGCTGCCCGACGCGGCCGACGGTGACGACGAGGTGGTCGTCGAGCACCCGGTGGCGACGGCGCCGAGGCAGAAGACGAGGCAACAGACACCGACGGGGCGAGCAAGCAAGCGCGTTCGGGGGGTCACGGTTGCCGGAGCGTCGTCTCGATGGCCTTGGCGATGGTGGCGCTGAAGGACGACTGCGTCGCCCACGTGGCCGGGCCGGGGTCGGCATAGAGCACGTAGCGCATCACGCCGCGTCCGTCGATCACGTAGGCGATGTCGCTGTGGGCGATCATGGCGCCCCCAGGCTCGACGTCGACCTGCACGCCGTAGGAGTTCCACACCGACCGGAGCGTCGAGGCCGACCCGGTGAGGTAACGCCAATTGGGCACCGACGAGAGACGTTCCTGGTTGTCGAACGCCTGCAGGAACGCCGTCTCGGTGTCGATGGGATTGGCGCAGATGGCGACGAACACCACGTGCCGGCTCGAAGAGCCGAGCATGGCGTCGGCGGTCTTGAACTCCTGGGCGATGATGGGGCAGTCCGAGGTGCACACCGGGTCGAGGAAGGTGAGGGCGACGACCTTGCCCCGCAGCGTCTCGAGGGACACCGCTTGCCCGTCCTGGTCGACGAGCGCGAACGAGGGGGCCGGAGCGTCGGTGACGCCCGGTGACCCGTTGATCGCCTGAGAGAGGATCGGGTCTGCCGTGCGGTTGGTCGACGCCGCCGCCATGGGGACGACTCCGAGCAGCACGAGGCCGAGGGCGGCCAAGGCGCCGGCTGCCCGCAAGGCGTAGCTGGGATTGGCGCCCAGTCGCTCCACCAGCGACGGGGACGACGATGCGGTCGCCTGGATGGGCACGATGACGGGGTCGGGTGCCGGCGCGGGACGCACCAGCGCCAGGTAGCCGGCGCCGAGGACCAGGAGGATGGGGATCATGCTGTTGGGGTCCGTGCCCACTCCGCCCAGGAAGCCGAGGTCCTCGACCAGCACCCAGTCGGCCAGGCACAGCACCACGGCCGCCGCCAGGGCCAGGCGCGCCACGTCCCGGCGGGCGACGAGGAAGGCGCCGCCCAACCCGAAGAGGGCGACCACCGCCGCCAGGTTGACCGACCAGCCGTGGGCGCTGACGAACCCGCCGAAGGCGGCCACCCACGAGGACAGGAAGTGGGGTTGGGAGGTGGTGACCATGGAGGCCACCATCCCGGCCAGGGTGCCGTTGGCGCCGCCCTGCCAGAACCCCCGCCCGGGCCAGGCCTGGAGCAGCGCCATGCCCACGAAGAACGCCCCCATGACCCGAAGCAGGACGAGTCCGGGCGTCCTCGAGACCCAGACCCGTTCGGGAAGGGCGATCATCACGCCGGCCAGGCAATAGAAGAGCACCGCACCCGGGGACCCGAAGAGCCACGTGAGCCCGGGGGCGAAGATGGAGCCGAAGGCCTCGCCGAACACCCACACGACGAGGCCCCACCCCAGACTGGCCAGGCCGGCAGCGCGTGACCATCGCCCTCGGGGCGCAGCCAGGAGCCAGAGGCCGATGCCGCATTGGATCCACACCGTGGCGGCAGCCGCGGCCACCGGGTGGTAGCTCCACACCTGTTCCCCGAAGCCCACCACGGCATGGACCCAGCCCGGCGACCCGGCGGTGGCGGGCTGGATGACCTGGGGGGTCATGCCGAGGGGCATGGCCGACTGGGCCTGGAGCAGGCCGTCGAAGAGCCAGAGCAGGCCGAACCCGATGCGCAGCAGCCGGAGCGCCGAGGGCTCGGGCGCGACCGGCCCGGTGTCGACGGGAGCGGCCGTGCCGGCCATGGCCCGGCGCAGCTGCATGCCCCGCAGCACGTTCCAGGCGACGGCCAGGGCGGCCAGGAGGACCAGGACGACGACGCCTTGATGGAGGAGGGCGGTGTGGAAGGCGTCGACGATCGTCGGGTTGCTCTGGTTGAGCCCGCTCCCCATCCCCGGCACGCCCCATGTAGTCGTGCGGGGGTTCCGAATAGTTCCCGACGACGGGGCTTCCGTGCCTGTCGGTCCGCGACGAGGGCGATTGGAGCCCCTGGACGGGCCTGCCTATGGTGAGCTGACCGTGGACGCGCTCGATCTCCTGGCCCGCGAGGCACAGGCCGGGGACGAGGTAGCCCTGCGCCGCTTCGTGGACGCGTCGTACGACCAGGTGTGGCGGCTGTGCGCTGCCGTGGTCGACGAGCAGGGGGCGGACGACCTGGCCCAGGAGACCTTTGTGCGCGCCGTGCGTGCCCTGAGTGGGTTCAGCGGCAGGTCGTCGGCGCGGACGTGGCTCCTGGCCGTCGCCCGCAACACCTGCATGGACGAGCTCCGGGCCAGGACCAGGCGCCGACGCCGGGACCGGGCGCTCGCCTTCGTCCCGGTCGAGGCGGAGGCTCCCGATGCCAGTCGCCTCCCGGTCCTCACCGACCTCCTGAGCCGCATCGAGCCCGACCGGCGCACGGCCTTCGTGCTCACCCGGGTCCTCGGCTTGGACTACCGGGAGGCGGCCGACGTGTGCGCCTGTCCGGTCGGCACCATTCGTTCACGCGTGGCGAGGGCACGAGCGGACCTCGTCGCCCTGATCGAGGGGGCGGCCGACGCTCCCGCCACCTCGTTGTCGCTCGGGCCCGGCACGAACGCCTGATCCGCGCCTCGAGGGCGGCCGGGCAGCGCGGCCGGCCCTTGACCGTCGTAATGAATCGATATACGATTCGTAACGATTCGTATGACCAGCCACGATCAGGCGGGTGGCGACTTTGGGCGACCCAGCAGGCACTTCTTCCGGTCCGGCGAGCTGCACCTCGTCATCCTGGCGTTGCTGGCCGAGGCCCCCCGCCACGGCTACGAGCTGATGACGGCGTTGCAGGAGCGCTTCGGCGGCGCCTACCGACCCTCGCCGGGCAGCATCTACCCCGCCCTGAGCGCGCTGGAAGCCGAGGACCTGGTCACCACCGAGGACGACGGGGACCGGCGCATGTGCCGGCTCTCGGCGCTCGGGCGCGAGGCACTGGAGTCTCGCAAGTCGATCCTCCACGCCATCGAGGTCCGCACCGGGGTCCGGCTCGTCGGAGACGACACCGAGCGGACCATCTCCTTGCTGGTGCAGACGGTGCGTGCCGGCATCAGGGCCGTCGGTCTCGAAGTGGTCCAGGAGCTCCTGGCCGGCCCGCAGAAGCAGATCGAGGAAATGCTCGAGAAGAAAGGAGCGGCGAAATGACCGACCCGTTCGAACGCGCCGTCCTTCGCGAGAAGCTGGAGCACAAGTCCGAGGTCCTGGCCGCGAACCGAACCGGATTCGTCATCCACGCCACGGTCTACGTGGCGGTGAACATCCTGCTCGTCGTGATCTGGGCGCTCACCTGGACGGGGTTCCCATGGTTCGTCTTCCCTCTCCTCGGCTGGGGCATCGGGCTGGCCGCCCACGGCGCCGCCTACGCGTCCCAGCGGTCGAACTACCGTCGTCTCGAAGCGCAGCTGAAGACGACGGCCTGACCCCTCATCGTCATGCGGTTCTCCGTCAGAGATCCCTATCTCTCCACTCTCCGGGAGCTGGGCCCGTTCCGCCACTGCTCCGAGGCCGAGCTTCGTCACATCGGACGCCTGGCGAGTCCGGTGCGCTTCACGGCGGGGTCGGCCCTGACCGATGACGAGGTGGCGGGTTGCTTCTTCGTGGTGGTCGAAGGGCATCTCGCCGTCGTGCGCGACGGGCATCTCCACGCCGTCGTCGGGCCGGGTGGGCACTTCGGCGAGGAGCTCCTGCTCGAGGGGTCGGGCACGTCGGTGTCGGCCCTGGCCCTGAGCGCCGGGACCATGCTCGTCATGGCACGGCGCGAGCTGCTCGCTGTGCTCCGCACCGCGCCGGAGGTGGCCATCTATCTGCTGGGTGAGGCCCTCGCCAGACCATGATGCGGCCGCAGCGTGGACGAGATGCCTCAATGCCGGCCCAACCGTACGGGACAAGGACAAGAGTCCGACGTCACCCCGTTTGACACCTGGGAGACGTGGAGAGGTTCTGCTGTCGCGAAGCGCGAGGGAGCCCACGCCTGACACGATGAACGCCGACAGCACACGTCCCGTTCTGAACGACCTGGTGGAGTCGTACGTCCATATGCGTATCGGCTTCGGCCTGACGGCTGCATCCGGTCGCCTGGTCAGCAGCGCCTTCACCGCCGGCGCTCCTCACGGGTCGCTCGAGGTGGGCGGCCGCCACCTGACCCGGACCTGGCACCGCCGCCCACACGCCGGCTTCCCCGATTACGAGACGCTCTGGCCCGTCTTCGAACGAGACGTCGAGGGCGTGTTCGAGGCTTCAGGAACCGACCCGGCGATCCCGGACGTCTCCGACTGTGAGCTCTGCTACGCGAACCCGGTGACGCAGTTGGACGAGGAGCCTCGTGTCGGCCGCCTCGACCGCGTGCTCCTGGGCTGGGCGGGACACGATCCGGCGACGTCGTTCCTTTCGCCCCCCGAAGACCTCGTCGTCGACTCCCGGTACTCGATTCCCCCTGTCGGGACGGTTCCGCCGGGGACGCTGAGCATGCAGATGCGGGCCGTCTCGACCGAGACCCCCGAACCGGCGATCGCCATGACCTTCCGGGCCTGGGCCCCGGTTCCCGATGGCACGCTCCACAGCGTCCACGACTTCTTCGACACCGCGTTCGGGTGGATCGTCCGGGGTTTCGCCTCGCTGGCCGTGTCCGCTTGCCCGGACGCTCACGAATCGGCAGGCACGCGCCGCCGACGAGGCCGCTCCAGCGCCTGAGCGCCCGGGGGGAGCGTGCCATGCTGAGGCGTGCCTGTGCTCCGGGACCTGGCCGCCGTGCTCGGAGCGCTCCTCGTCCTCGCCGCCGGATGGAGCGTGCTCGGCACCCTGGTCATCCCTCGACGGGTGCACAGCTGGCTGACCCGATGCGTCTCGCTCAGCCTGGACTTCCTCTTCCACGCCGTCACCGACAGGTTGGACGACTACCAACAGCGCGACCGCATCCTCTCCGCCCAGGCCCCGGTCGCCCTCATCGTCCAGATCGCCGTCTGGCTGGGCGTGTTCGAGATCGGCTTCGCCTTGCTGCTCTGGCCGTTCGTCGCGTCCTCGGGCCTGGGTGGCGCCTTCGAACAGGCGGCATCGTCCTTGGTCACTCTCGGCTACCTGGCTCCGCACTCGGGCGGCCCGGCCGCGGTGGACGACCTGGCCTCCCTGGCCGGCTTGGGAACCATCGCCCTGCAGATCGCCTACCTGCCCACGTTGTACTCGGCGTTCAACCGCCGCGAGACGTTGGTCACCATGCTCGACTCGCGTGCCGGTGTGCCGTCGTGGGGACCTGAGCTGCTGGCCCGCACGCACTATGGGCTGGGCACCGGCGTCTCCGCCGTGTCGGAGCTCCCCGACCTCTTCGAGCAGTGGGAGCAGTGGTCGGCCGACGTCTCCGAGAGCCACGCCACCTATCCGACCCTGGTTCGATTCCGCTCCCCGCGGCCACTGTCGTCGTGGGTCACGGCACAAGTCGCCGTGCTCGACGCCGCCGCCCTCTATCTGTCGTTGCTCCCCGACGCCGTGGGGGCCGTCAAGGCCAGGCTGTGCCTTCGCGGTGGGTTCACCTGCCTGACCACGCTGGCGCGTGCCTACCGGATCGAGCTTCCCGGCGAGCCCGACCCCAACGAGGGCATCTCCCTCACCTACCAGGAGTTCGTCGACGCCGTGGAGCGCCTGCGCCGGGTGGACTTCCCCCTCCCCCGGCCCACCGAGGACGCCTGGCTCGACTTCTTGGGATGGCGGGTGAACTACGAGGCGGCCGCCTACGCCCTGGCCTGGATCGTCGACGCCCCGCCCGCCTTGTGGTCGGGTCCCCGGCGGCGACCAGTGGCGCCCATGGGCCCCCTGCGCCCGCTCACCTTGCGCGCCGGCAAGCCACCGCTCCAGCCGGGCTGACCGGGACCTGGCGGCCAGAACCGAGCCAGGCGCTCACGTCTGCAAGTCGAGGACGGTGTCGCCCAGCCAGGCGAGCTCCTCCGCCCACGCCTCGGCCGAGGGAACCGGGGCGATGGGCCGGACCACGAACTTGGACAGACCCTCCTCCACCAACCGGCCGACGAAGCGGCGCACGGCGTCCCGGCCCACGGGGACCAGCTCGCTCAGCTCGGTGTCCTCGTGGCGTCGGCGCGGGAGGCGGAGGCGCACGGCCCGCTCGACGTCGTCGGGACGACGGGCGTACCCGATGGCCAAGCCGAAGTGCTCGGGGTCGATGCGCCGCCCCGCCCGGGTGGCTTCCTCGTCGATGGCGCGGCGGATCGTCCCGGCCCGCTCGGGCGACACCAGGGACCCGAGCCACCCGTCGGCGACCCTGCCTGCCCGGGCGATGGCGTCGGGCCCGGAGCCGCCCAGCCACACCTCGAGTGGGTCCTGCACGGGGAGGACGGGAAGGCGCAGGTCGCCCTCGACCGCGTCACCCGCCCACCAGCGGCGGAGGGTGGGAACGAGCTCCTCCATCATCCGTCCCCGGTGGCGTCCTGCCGTTCCCAGGACCTCGCGTTCACCGGGCAGGTCGAGGCCGGGCACCAACGTGACGAGAAGGCGACCGGCGCACAGCTGGTCGAGCTGGGCGAGCCGGTGGGCGAGCGCGAACGGGGCGAGACCGAACGGGATGAAATTCGCCCCCAGGCGGACCCGACGGGTGGCGGCGGCCAAGAAGGCCAACCCCAAGCCGGGTTCGGTGGACGCGGCGGCGGGCACGTCAGAGAGCCACAGCGTGTCGAACCCCCGCGCCTCGGCCTGCCCACCCACCTCGGCGAGCTGGCCGGGATCGGGCGGGCCCAAACCGAGAGACACCGCGAAACGGACCTTCATGGCTGGAGCATGTGGCCGTCTCTCTGGCCCGGGGCGAAGGGCCATTCCTCGAATCGGGCGCACCGACCACCCAGCGCGAACTCCACGACCCACAAGTCGCGCCAGCGCGACGGTGGCGTCTCGTACTCCACCTCCACCCGGATGACGGCGGTCTCGAGCTCGACGGCCACCACGTCGGCATCCATGCAGAACGGTTCATCGGGCCCGTTGCGCTCCGCCTCCCAGAACTGCGCCAGCGCCTCGAGCCCGACCACAGGATCCGCCCACGGGGAGGGGTGGTACTCCACGTCGGGCGTGAACAGCTCGGAGAGCATGGCGGTGCCGGGCGAGCGCCACGCCTTTTCGTAGGCGGTGATCCAGCGTTCGACGCGCCGTCGGTCCATGTCGCCCTCCGCTGTCCGACGGTAGCAACTGGCGCGTCCCCACCCCGGAACGAACAGAATGGGCGCCCTATGGGCAGCCGCTTCGCAGAGGAGACGGCGGTCCGACGGGTGGGCGAAGGGCGCTACCAGGCGACGCTGTCCGAGGTGTGGAACCTGCGGCCGCTGCCCCAGGGAGGCATCGTCACCGCCCTCGGGCTGCGGGCCATGGCCGAGGAGCTCGGTGACCCGTCCCAGCGGCTCCGCACCCTCCACACCACCTTCGTGGCCCAGGTGGCGCACGGGCCGCTCACGATCGACGTCGAGGTGCTCCGCAAGGGCCGCTCCATGTCGCACGTACGGGCCGAGGTGCGAAACGACGACGCCGAGCGGGGCCACACCACCACGGCGGTGTTCGGCGTGCCTCGGCGGGGCTTCTCCTTCACCGACTTGGAGCCCCCTGGCTCGATCCCGCCCCCTGAGCAGTGCCCGTCGTGGCGGGGATCGCCGCCGCCCGAGGCAGCCGGGTTCGAGCCCATGCGCTTCTGGACCGAGCGGGTGGAGGGCCGCACCGTGGTGGGCCACGCCCCGTGGGACGACTACGAGCCGCAGCCGGCCGAGTCGGTGCACTGGTACCGGATGGAAGAGGCACCGCTTCTCGACGACGGCGCGCTCGATCCGCTTGCCCTCGTCGTGCTCGTCGACACCATGCCCGGGGCGGTCGGCGAACGGCTGGGATCGCGACAGCGACGTCAGTGGTTCGCGCCCAGTGTCGATCTCACCGTGCACCTCCTCGACGAATGTCGCTCGCCGTGGGTACTGGCCCACAACCGGGCCCGCTACGCCGGTGACGGGTACGCCTCGGCCGACATGGCCCTGTGGGACTGTGGCCCCGAAGGCGCCGACCGCCCGCGTCTCGTCGCCTACGGGACGCAGCTGTTCTTCTTCACCTTCCTCGACTAGGCGCCGCGATCGACGGGGCTCCCCGCCCGAACAATCAAGGTGACGCCGCGCGCCGAGCGGGTATGAAGCGGGCCGGGGAGACCGACCCGGGCCCACCCGGAGACTTGGGAGGTAACGACCATGTTGGGTAGCAAGCTCGTGCTCAAGCCACGGACCCGGATCCGCCATCTTCCCGGGCGGCTCGCCGCCGGGGCCTTCGTCCTCAACGAGGGCTTGGGAAAGCTCGACGCCGACGACGACACGGTGAAGAGGCTCCACCAGGCGGCGGCCTCGGCCTATCCCGTCGTGGCCGACATGGACCCGCCCACGTTCGTGAACGCGCTCGCCGCCGGCGAGATCGCCTTGGGCGGCGCCCTGCTCGTGCCCTTCGTCCCCAGCTGGCTGGTGGGGCTGGGGCTCACCGCCTTCGCCGGGGGCCTCGTCAACCTGTACCTGCACACGCCTGGCGCCACTCACGAGGGAAGCGTGCGCCCCACCCGCCAGGGCCGCCCCATGGCCAAGGACGTCTGGATGCTCGGCATCGGGCTCGGCCTGGTCCTCGACCGGGGGTCCTGGCAGCGCCGCCGCCGCTGAGGCCGGCGTCCGGGCCGTCTCAAGGGGGGTCGGCCCGGCGCCGATGATCCCCTGGTGGAGGCGCTCGAGTCCAGGTCAGAGGCCGAAGGTGAGCCAGAACGGCTGACCAGCCGGCTGAAGCGGCGCGCCGTCGACAAGGCCACACTGGCCAACCCGCCGGTGGCCGCCGCCTTCTGCCTCCTCCGCTATCTGGGGCTCGTCGCCCCGCTGCCCTACTGGCTCCTCGTCACCGTCGTCTTCTGCGGCGGCAGCCTGTCCATCGTCTCCGCCGCCCTGTGGGGGGACCGCCGGCGCGCCTGGCACATGCCGGCGTACGTGATGGTCAACATGGCCGTCATTGCTGGGGTGGCCTACGCCACCGGCTGGGGCCCGGTCCTGTCCATCGGGTTTCTCTTCGGCGCCGGGACGTCGTTCCAACTCTTCGGGTCGAAGGTGACCCCTTGGGCCGAGGGGGCCACGGCCGTGTGCCTCGGGCTCGGGCAGGGCGCCGTCGCCCTCGGGATCGCCCCCACCATGATCCACCAGCCGCTCGTGCACGGGTTGGCCGCCCTCACCGGGCTCGGGACGATCCTGACCATGAGCCTGCTGGGCCGGGTGACCGCCGAGCGCGAGGCCGCCGAGCTGGAGGTGCGCCAGTCCGAGCGGCGGTTCAAGGCGCTCGTCTCGAACGCCGCCGACATCATCATGGTCGTGGGCGAGGACGGGCTGATCCAGTACGTGAGCCCCGCCTTCGAACGGCTTCTCGGCATCTCCCCCAAGCCGTACTTCGAGCAGTCGGCGGGCGGGTTCATCCATCCGGTCGACCTCGAGCAGATCAACAGCCAGATGCCTCTCCTCCAGGAAGACCCCGAGCAGGTCCTTCACACCCAGCTGCGTATTCGCGACGGCAACCGGCACTGGCGGACCTTCGAGGCCACCGTCACCAACCGCATGGACGATCCCGACGTGCACGGCATCGTGGGCAACCTGCACGACATCACCGAGCTGGTCGAAGCCAACGAGCGCTTCCGCAGCGCCTTCTCCGACGCTCCGGTGGGTGTCGCCCTCGTCTCGCTCGACGGGGAGATCCTCCGGGCCAACCGAGCCTTCGGCGCCTTGGTCGGGCTCTCGCCCGAAGCGCTGGTGGGCAGCAACCTGCGCGACATCACCCACCCCGACGACGCCACCCTGGGGCTGGCAGAACGCCGGCTCATCGCCGCCGGGGTGTCGGACGGGTACCACCTCGAGAAGCGCTACGTGCACGTGGACGGGCGCGTGGTATGGGTTCAGGTGCACGCCTCGTGCGTCCGCGACTCCGGCGGCCGGCCCCTCTATCTGATCGGCCACGTCCAGGACGTCACCGAGCAGCGCCAGATGCGCGACCGCCTGGCCCACGCCGCCATCCACGACCCCTTGACCGGCCTGCCCAACCGGGTGCTGTTCCTCGACCGGCTGTCCATGGCCCTCAGCCGGGCCCAGCGCCAGCGCCGGAAGGTGGCGGTGGCCTTCTTGGACCTCGACCACTTCAAGCTCGTGAACGACGGGCTGGGGCACGCCATCGGTGACGACCTGCTCCAGGCCGTGGCCGAGCGTCTCTCCACGACCGTCCGGCCCGAGGACACGGTGGCCCGCTTCGGCGGTGACGAGTTCACCATCCTGTGCGAGGGCCTCAGCAACGAGGACGAAGCCATGGCCGTGGCGGGACGCGTCCTCGAGGCCTTGCAGCGCCCCTTCGAGCTCGAGGGCTCGCCGGTGTACGTGAGCGGGAGCATCGGGGTGACGGTCACCGACGGCACCCCCAAGGCCGGAGCGGTGCTTCGTGACGCCGACACCGCCATGTACCTGGCCAAGGAGGCAGGACGGGGCCGGGTCGAGCTGTTCGACGGCAAGGGCCACGCCGCTGCTCTCGAGAGCCTGAACGTCATCAACGAGCTCCATCACGCCCTGTCCGGCGACGAGCTGCGGTTGCACTACCAGCCCATCGTGGACCTGCACTCGGGAACGGTGGTCGGGGTGGAGGCCCTGGTGCGCTGGCAGCACCCGACGCGGGGGCTGCTCGTCCCCGAGCACTTCATCCGGGTGGCCGAGGAATGCGGCCTCGTCGTGCCACTGGGGGCATGGGTGCTGCGCGAGGCGTGCCGGCAGGCGGCCGAGTGGAACCGCCTGGCCGTGGCCAGCGGGCGCCGGGCGTTGGAGATCAACATCAACATCTCCCCCCGCCAGCTCGCCAACCCTGACTTCGTCGACACCGTGACGTCGGCCGTCACCGACGGCGGCATCGACCCTGCCGCGGTGTGCCTGGAGATCACCGAGGGCATGCTCATGCGCGACGAGCACGCCGGCGCCGCCACCTTGGACGAGGTCAGGCGCCTCGGGGTGCGCATCGGCGTCGACGACTTCGGGACGGGCTACTCGTCGCTCTCCTACTTGAAGCACTTCCCCATCGACTCGCTCAAGGTCGATCGGACCTTCGTCGAAGGCCTGGGCGAGGAGTCAGACGAAGGCGTGATCGTGGGGGCGATCATCGCCCTGGCCCACTCCCTCGGCCTCATCGCCATCGCCGAGGGCGTGGAGACCGAGCGCGCCCTGTCGGAGCTCCAGCGCCTGGCCTGCGACCGCGTCCAGGGATACCTCTTCGCCCGGCCCCAGGCCCCCGAGGCGCTCGAACCGATGCTCTTCGCACCCCGTCCCCGGCTCCTGGCCGGGACCTCGGCCCAGAGCCGCTCGGCGTCGTAGGGCGCCGGCAGGCGGCCGGCTCACCAGTTCCCCGCCGCGCCTTCCAGGCTGAGCAGCTTGCGCTTGACGGGCAGGCCCCCGCCGTAGCCGCCGATGCCTCCACCGCTCGCCACGACCCGGTGGCAGGGCAGCACGATGGGAAGGGGGTTCGAGCCGTTGGCTTGTCCCACGGCGCGAAACGCGGTTGGCCGCCCCACCATCTCGGCCAGCTCGGCGTAGCTCACCGTGGTGCCGTAGGGGATGTCGGCCAAGCTGCGCCACACGTCGCACTGAAACGGCGTTCCCGACAGGACGAAGGGAAGGTCGAAGCGGCGGCGCCGGCCGGCGAAGTACTCCTCGAGCTGCGCCGCGGCGTCGCCCAGCGGGTTGCGGTGGCCGTTGCCGTCGATCGCGTCCAGGGTGGGCACACCCCGGCCGTTGCCCGGTGCCGGGAGCCGGAGCGAGACGAGCGCGTCGTCGCTCGCTTCGATCACGAGGGTCCCGATCGGACTGGGAACGGCGAGTCGCCGGTTGTCGGTTGTCATGCTGCACTCTCCTTGTCAACGAGGACCGGATCCGACCAAAGGTGCATCTGGGCGTAGGCACGCCACGGCCGCCAGCGCTCGGCCCGCGCTTCGAGCGCGGAGGGGGTGTCGGGCAGCCCCAGACGCACCGCCGCCCGTCGAGACCCGAGGTCCCTGCTCAGGAAGACGTCGGGATCGCCGAGGGCGCGCATGGAGACGTAGGCCGCCGTCCACGGTCCGATCCCGGGCAGCGACATCATCCGCGCCGACACCTCGGCGGGGTCGGCGCCGGCGTCGAGCACCAGCCGGCCCGACGTCACCTCTTCGCACAGCGCAGCCAGGGCCCGGCGTCGCGACTCGGGCATGGCCGGGCGAGGCGCCCCAGCTCGGATCGCTCCGGCGAGCTCGTCCGGCGAGGGGAACAGGCGCAGCCCCCACTGGCCGGGCGCTGGTGACGTCCCGGCCGCCTCGACCAGGCGGGCGGCAAGGGTGCGGGCGCCACCGAGGGACACCTGCTGGCCCAGGACGGTCCGCACCGCCGTCTCGAACCCGTCGGCGGAACCGGCGACCCGCAGCCCGGGGCGCGCCCGCACCAGCGGCGCCAGCACCGGGTCCTCCGACAGGGCGCTGTCGACCGCTTCGGGATCGGCGTCCAGGTTGCCCAGGTGCCGGCACCGGGCGATGGCGGTGGACAGGTCGCGCAGGTCGGCGAGGACGAATCGCGCCTCGAGGTACCCCTCGGCCGGCACCAGCTCCACTGCGCCGGGGCCGTGCGGGAGACGGAGGCTGCGCCGGTAGGAGCCGGCGTCTGCGGTCTCCACCCCGGGAACGGCTCGCCTGGCCAAGAATCCGAGAAGCTCGGCGGCAGCGAGAGGGCGGCGATGCGCCAAGCGCACCGACAGCGCCTGGCCGTCCCGGGGCGCGTCGGCGGTGAGGTCGATGTGGGGCCGCCGACCGCGGCGCCCCTTAGCCCGGCCGCGGCGCTGGGCGACACGCCGCAGCTCGCTCGGCGTGCGGGCGAAGATGGCCCGCACCGTGTCGTTGAACTGGCGCACGCTGGCAAAGCCGGCGGCGAAGGCCACTTGGGCCAGGGGCAGCTCGGTGGTCTCCACCAAGAGCCGCGCCGTCTGGGCCCGCTGGGCGCGCGCCAGCGCCAGCGCGCCGGTGCCGACCTCGGCAGTGAGCACCCGATGCAACTGGCGCTCGCCGTAGCCGAGGCGCGCCGCGAGGCCGGAGACGCCTTCGCGATCGACGATGCCGTCGAAGATCAGGCGCAGGGCGCGCGCCGCCACGTCGGCGCGTCCGAGCCACTCGGGCGATCCGGGGGCGGCATCGGGACGGCATCGCAGACAGGCACGGAACCCGGCCTGCTGGGCGGCGGCCGCGGTCGGGAAGAACCGGACGTTCTCACGCTTCGGCGTGAGCGCCGGGCAGCTGGGCCGGCAATAGACGCCGGTCGAGGTGACGGCGGTGAAGAACCATCCGTCGAAGCGCGGGTCTCGGCTCTGTACGGCTCGGTAGCGGCGTTCGAAATCCTCCACGGCCCGCCCATGGTGGCACGGGCGGGCGCCGTTATCTGGCGGGTTTCGGACATGGTGATCGTGCCGGATTTCGGCTCAGGGCCGGCCCGCCCCCACCAGCCCGTTGGTCCAGATGGGCTGGATCTGGACGTCCTCGCCCGTCTCGGGGGCGTCGATGACGTCCCCGTCGCCCACGTACATGCCGACGTGCTGCACCGAGGTCGTGCCGTCGTTCCAGAACAGGAGATCCCCGGGCTGGAGATCTGCCATGTCGACGTGCGAGATGGCGTCGTACTGCTCCTGTGCCGTGCGCGGCAGGTTGACGCCGGCTTGGCCCCAGGACCATTGGGTCAGGCCCGAGCAGTCGAAACCGGGATCGGGCGATCCCTTGGGCGACTCGGCGCCCCACTGGTACGGCACACCCAGTTGGCTCTCAGCGGCCTGCACGGCACCGGCGGCATCGGGAGAGACGGCGACGTCGGTCGTCGCCATCGACTCCGCGCCGGAGTGCACCGCAGCAGCGGCGGCGGCTTCCTCCGCCTCGAGCTGCTGCTGGTACAGCTCGGCGGCCAACTGCTCCTTGGCCTGCTCCTGCTGGGCCAGCAACGTGGCCACTTCGCCCTTCACCTGTCCGAGCTCCGACTGCTGGGCGGCCGCCACCGCCTGGGCCTGCTGCTGGGCCGAGGCGACTTGGGCTTCGGCGGCGCGTGCCTGGTTCTCCGTGCCCTGGAGCTGTGACTGCTGTGCGGTGAGCGTGGCCTGGGCCTGATGCAGTGCGTCGACGGCGTCGGTGAGCTGCGCGCCGGCGAGCGCCCGGTACTCGTCGACGATCTCGGCCTGCTCCCCTCCCGACTCGAACAACGAGTCGAAGTCGGCGTCGCTCGCCCCGCTCATGTAACTCTCCAGGGCGTCCTGGCGCAGCACCGCCTCGGTCGACGACAGGCGCGCCTCGCTCTGGGCGATCTGGGCCCGTGTCGTCGTCAACTCGGCGTCGAGCTGCGCCACCTGCTGTTGGGCGACCTCGTACTGCTGGGACAGCTCGTCGAGCCGGGCGCCATCGGACTGGAGCTGTCCCTCGATCTGCGTCGCCTGGGCCTGCGCCTGCTGCAGCTGTCCGTTCAATTGGTCGAGGTGGTTCTGGGTGTCAGACACAGGATCGGCCCCGGCCGAGATGCACGGGGCGACCACGGCGAAGGCGATCGTGAACGTGGCCAACACCGAGGAGAGGAGCCGCAGTCCTGGTCCCCCACCGCGTCGAGAGCTCGGTGGCGCCGACAGCCGACCGACGGCACTCACAATGAGAGACAGTTGTAACAGGGCGCGGCGCCTCGTCCAAGCATTTGCGCCTCGCGGCGCGAGATGTGTTGCGGTTCGATGACGCGTCGACGCGTCAGCGAGTCAGCGGCTCAGGGGCCGTAGCAGATGCCGCTCGGGCTGGTGCAGACCCCGCTGGCGGGCCCGCCGACGGCGGGCTGCGGCTGCGTCGTCGTGGTGGTCGTCGACGTGGTCGAGGTGGTCGTGGTCGACGTCGTGGTGCTCGAGGTCGTCGTCGTCACCTGCGTCGCCGCCGTGGCCGGGGCCAGTGCCGTGGAGACGTGGCCGTGCGCCGGGGCCGAAGACAACGAGGGCCCGGCCAGCGCCAGGGCGGCGACGACGGCGCCGACGATCAGGACCGCCATGCCGGCGGCCGCGATCAACCGCACTCCACGGCTCCCCACCACAACGATTCTACGCATACGTGGCCAGAACGACACGGAGCGCGCAGACTTGCGGTCGGCACCCCCCGCCACGCCCCCGGCCAGGCACGAATCCCCGCCGTATGCTCCGGCGGTCAACCCCGTGCCGGGGGCGAGCACCCGCCTGACCGCCAGGAGGCCCCGTGGACGAAGGCCGGGCGGCCGACGTGGCCGCCATCGTCGCCGTGAAGCACGCCTACTTCCGGCTGCTCGACACCAAGGCGTTCGACGACCTGGGCGAGCTGCTCACCGAGGACGCCACCTCCGCCTTCGAGTCGGGGAAGCTCGCCTTCGAGGGTCGCCAGGGCATCGTCGACTTCCTGCGCCGATCCCTGGGCGACCCCGGGATCGTGACCATGCACACCGGGCACCATCCCGAGATCGTCCTCACCTCCCCGTCCACGGCGGAGGGGATCTGGTACCTGGAGGACCGGGTCATCGTCGACGCCCAGGACTTCGAGCTGCACGGGACCGCCCTCTACGAGGACGAGTACCGCAAGGTGGACGGGCGCTGGCGCATCAGCCGCACCGGCTACCGGCGCATCTTCGAAGAGCGTCTTCGTCGGAAGAGCGGTGAGGTGCTGACCTTCACCACCATGTTCGACACCTCGTGACCTGAAACCCGCCTGCCGCCGGCGGCGGCTCGTCGGGGCTCAGGGGACGAGGACCACCTTGCCGTTCACCGAGCGCTCGAGCAGCCCGGCCATGACCGCGCCGGCGTCTTCGAGCGGTCGGGCCGTGGGCTCGGCAGGGTGCAGGCGTCCGTTCGCCGCCATGTCGAGGATCTCGGCCAGGAGCTCCCGACTGGCGCCCGGGTCGGAGAAGGCCCACGCTCCCCAGTCCACGCCGACCACGGTGCGGTTGTTGAGGAGCACCTGGTTGAGCGGGATCGAAGCGATGGGCCCAGCGGCGAACCCGATCACGCAGAAGCGCCCGAAGCGCTTGGTGGCGCGCAGCGCCGGCTCGCTGTGGCGTCCCCCCACCGGGTCGACGACGACGTCGACCCCGCCACCCGACAGCTCGCGGGCGCGGGTCTTCAGGTCCTCTTGCTCGTAGGCAACGGCGGCTTCGGCCCCGAGAGCCCGGGCCCGCTCCAGCTTCTCTGCGCTCGACGCCGCAGCGACGACGTGCGCTCCGAGCGCCACACCGACGTCCACGGCCGCCAACCCGACGCCACCACCGGCACCGAGCACGAGCAGCCACTCGTCCTCGCACAAGGCGGCGCGCCGGGCCAACGTGAACCACGCCGTGCTGTAGCTCTGGATGAACGACGCCGCCTGCCCGTACGAGAGCTCGGCCGGCACGGGCTCGAGCGAGCCGGCGGGGACGAGCACCTGCTCGGCGAAGGCGCCGAACCCGGTCATGGCCATCACGCGCTCCCCCACCTGCACCCGGGTCACGCCTTCTCCCACCGACAGCACGTCGCCGGCCATCTCGCCGCCGGGACCGTACGGCGCGGCCGGCCGCATCTGGTAGCGGCCTTGACACATGAGCCCGTCCACGAAATTGACCCCGGCGGCACGGACGCCGACCACCACCTGTCCGGGGCCGGCGCAGGGATCTGGCCGCTCCTCCACCACCACGTTGTCGAGCGAGCCCAGCTCGCGACAGACGACTGCCCGCACCGCGGGCAGCGTATCGGCCTAGAGTGCCCACTCCTCGACCAGGAGGCGACCATGGATGTGCTCCGCACCCCCGACGAGCGATTCGAGGGCCTCGACGGATACGACTTCGATCCTCACTACGTCGAGGTCCCGTCGGGAAAAGGGTCAGCCGGCCTGCGCGTCCACTACCTCGACGAGGGTCCCCCCGGCGCCTCGGAGACCGTGGTCCTCATGCACGGCGAGCCGTCGTGGTCGTACCTGTACCGCAAGATGGTCCCCGTCCTCACCGCAGCCGGATTCCGGGTGATCGCTCCCGACCTCGTCGGCTTCGGCCGCTCGGACAAGCCGGCGGCCCGGGCCGATTACACCTATGCGCGCCACGTGGAATGGATGCGCGCCGCGCTGTTCGACAGGCTGGCATTGAGCGGCGTCACCGTCGTCGGCCAGGACTGGGGCGGGTTGATCGGGCTGCGCCTGGTGGCCGAGCATCCCGAGCGGTTCCTCCGGGTGGTGGCGGCCAACACCGGCCTGCCCACCGGCGACCTGCCCATGGGCGAGGCCTTCATGAATTGGCAGCGCTTCTCCCAGGAGGTCCCCGAGATGCCCATCGGCCGCATCGTGGCCGGGGGGTGCGCCACCGACGTGCCTGAGCACGTGGTCTCCGCCTACGACGCTCCGTTCCCCGACGAGTCCTACAAGGAAGGGGCCCGGCAGTTCCCCATGCTGGTTCCGAACCGACCCGACGACCCCGCATCCGACGACAATCGCCGCGCCTGGGACGTCTTGAGGGGCTTCGAGAAGCCCTTCCTGTGCGCCTACAGCGACCAGGACCCCATCACCAAGGGGGCGGACGCACTCTTTCGCGACCTCGTCCCCGGCACCAAAGGGCAGGCCCACACGACCATCGAAGGGGGCGGCCACTTCCTCCAGGAGGACCGTGGCCCCGAGCTGGCCGAGGTCGTCGTCTCCTTCGTGCGCGCCAACCCGTCCGATTGAGCGCTCACCGTCGTGCGGACTCGGCGGTCACGTTGTAGCGCTGCAGCACCGGGGCGTCGCTGCCCCACGCCACGACCGTGATGGACGCCGTCGCCAGGTACAGGCGCCACGCCAACGAGTCGTCGGCGCCGAGCGCCCAGGCCACGGCGGCCTTGATGGGCGACACATGGCTCACCACCACCACGTCGGCGTCGGCTCGGGCTCCGCTCCCCGACGTGGCGAACAGCTCCTCGCAGGCCGTCCGCACCCGGACGCCCATCTCCTCGAGCGTCTCGCCGCCGGGAGGGCGGAAGCCGGGGTCGGCACGCCACTGCCGCCACACCTCGGCCGGCACCGCCCCGAGCGGCTCGCCGTCGTACTCGCCGTAGTCCACCTCGACCCAGCGATCGTCCACCTCGACGGGGAGCTCGAGCCCGAGAGCGGCCGCCGTATCCAGGGCCCGGCGCAACGGGCTGCTCACCAGCCGGGCCACCGGTCCGAGCAATCGTCCCAGGGCGCGGGCCTGGGCCAAGCCGCGCTCGGTCAGGGGCGACTCGGCTCGGCCGAGGAGAAGGCGCGCCGCGTTGGCCTCGGTCTCGCCGTGGCGCACCAGGACGAGCACAGCCTGGTCTCGAGCTCGACGCCCGGCCTGCTCAGCGGACGAGGATGCGACCGCAGTTGTCGCACGTGATCACGGTGTCCGCCGAGGCGTGCTTGATGCGGTCGACCTCCATGGACGGCAGCGTCAGGTGGCACCCGGTGCACGAGCTCCCCACCAGGCGCGCCGCGCCGGTACCTCCCAGCTTCTTGCGCAGGCCCTCGTAGCGGCTCAAGAGGTCGGCCGGCAACGCCGCCACCAGCGGGGCCCGGGCCGAGAGCTCGGCGTCGATCTCGGCGTCGATCTCCTTCTCGGCGCCGGCGATCTCCTGGCGCAGCGACTGCGCACCGGTGTCGATCTCGTCCCGCTCGACGTCGGCGGCCTGCAGCTCGCCGTCGAGGGGCTCCAGCTGTTCCATGACCTCGAGCTCGCGGTTTTCGAGCTCGTGCACGTGGCGACCGAGCTGGCGGACTTCGTCGTCCATGGCGGCGAGCTCCCTGGACCCGCCCACGGCGCCCCCGTACATGCGGCGTTCGAGCTCCGCCCTCCTGGTCTTGGCCGACTCGATCTGACTCTCGAGGGCGCTCTGGCGGTCAGCGAGCTCGTCACGCGCCTGACGCACGTCGGCGACCTTCCCCTCCAACCCGGTGCGCCGGGTCTCGAGCTGGGCCAGCTCGGCCCGCTCGGGCAGGCTGGCGCGTCGGTGGCGCAACTGGTCCACGCGGGTGTCGTGGTCCTGGACCTCGAGGAGACGGTCGAAGGTCTCGGTCACCGGTCCTCCGTACCCGTTTTCTCCGAGTCGACGCCGGGGAGCGCCTCGGGCTGCGTGCGAGCCATCTCGATGGCCCCGCGCAAGGCGACGTCCGCCATGCCGGCTGCCTCGTCCCACGAGAACCACCGGACCTCGGGACTCTCCCCGAGCGGGGGCGACGGATCGGCGTCCTCGGCCACCAGGAGGTAGCGGAGGTCGAGATGCTCGTGGCCCTTCGCCGCCTGGTGCACGTCGACATGGATGAGGCGGGGACCGCCGTCGGGGTGGCGCAACGCCAGGCCGGTCTCCTCCTCGGACTCGCGAAGTGCTGCTTCCCAGGGCGCCTCTCCGGGATCGACGTGGCCGCCCGGTTGCATCCACCGGTGGAGACGCTTGTGCAGGTGCAGCACCGTGCCCCGCCCGCCCACGACGACGGCCGATCCGGTCACGTGGCAGGGGTCTCCCTGTTCGTCGAAAGGCCGCGACAACCGGCCCATGGCCTCCAGGATCCGGTCCTGGGCCCGGTGTTCGCGCTCGTCACCCGCCTGGTGGCCGGCAACGTCCCGGCGCACCTGTTCGACCAGGTCGTCGGGCCACCGACGTGCCCGCTCCTCGTCCTGCGCGCCGCACGCCACACCCCGCATCCCTAGCACAGCACCGGCCCAAGCTCGCTCACAGCGGTCCCACAGCGAGACGAGCAAGAATGGTGACGTGCGCCAGAGCTTGCGTCTCGGGAGGTTCGCCGGCGTCGACGTCGGCGTGAACTGGAGTGTCCTCGTCATCTTCGCCCTGCTCACCTGGGAGCTGGCGGAGCTCGTCTTCCCGACCGGGCCCTCGGGCAGCGCCAGCGCCGACGACTGGGTGGCGGCGCTGGTGGCCTCGGTCGTCTTCTTCTTCTCGCTTCTGGCTCACGAGGTGTCCCACGCCATAGTGGCGCGGCACAACGGCGTGGGTGTGCGGTCCATCACCTTGTGGCTCTTCGGCGGGGTGGCACAGCTCGAGAGCGAGGCCCACGACGCCGGGGCCGACTTCCGGATCGCCGCCGTGGGCCCGGGCACGAGCGTGGGACTGGCCGGACTCTTCGTGCTCTTCGAGCTGGCCGCGTCGCACGCCGGCGCCCCGGGTCTCGTCGTGACCACTCTTTCGTGGCTCTGGAAGATCAATCTCCTCCTCGCCGCCTTCAACCTCATCCCTGCCGCTCCCCTCGACGGCGGGCGGATCCTTCGGGCCGGGCTGTGGCGGGCCTGGCGCGACAAGGCCCGGGCCAGCATCTCGGCGGCGCGCGCCGGGCGCGTCTTCGGCGTCGTGCTCATCGCCCTGGGGGTCATCGAGTTCGCCTACGCCGGATGGTACGGCCTGTGGCCGGCGCTGCTCGGGTGGTTCCTGTACTCGGCCGCCGGGGTCGAGGAACGAGTCGCCCGCGTGCGCGGCAGCCTCGGGCACCTCGTGGTCGGACAGATCATGACGCCCAACCCGCCCGCCGTCCCCGGGCGCGTGAGCGTGGTCGAACTGGTGGACCGCTACTTGTGGATGTACCGCGGTGAGGCGGTGGCCGTCCTCGACGACAATGGTTGGTTGGCGGGCGTGCTCCCGCTGGTGGCCCTTCGCAACGTGCCCCCCGAACGCCGGGCCTTCACCACCGTGGCCCAGCTCGCTGCGCCCCTGGCCTCGTCCCCCGTCGTCCGGGTGGACGAATCGGTCGGGGTGTTGATGGAGCGAATGGGAAGATTCCCCGGTGTGCCGGCCCTGGTGCTCGACGGCGCTCGGCGCCTGGTCGGGGTGGTCGGTCGGGGCGACCTGGAGCGCTCCGCCGCCTTCAGGACCATGGCGCCCCCCTGGCCGCGGCAACCGGCCTGGCGCTGACGCCGGGCGAAACCGCCACCCGGCCTGCCGAGGCCGCGCAAGACGGATTGGCGGGCGGCGTTCTCGGGGAAACGGCGCTCATCGGGAGCGCGACGAGACGGGGGCGGGGGTGACGTGATGTCCGAGGCGGATCGACTGGTCAACCGGGCTCGTCACGTCGACCACGTCATCGCCCTGTGGCCCATGCGCTTCCGGCGGGGTTGGTCCCAGGGGGCGTGCAGCTGCGGTGAGCACGTGGAGTCGCACGTGGAAGGGGTCGTCGAGGTGTGGGCCAGGTGGCACGGCATCGCCGTGGGCGAGGACACCCCGCTCGTCGACTTCCGCGCCGACACCTGACCTGACCCATCACCGGGCCCGGCACTCCGGCGACATCGCCCAGGGGGCCTTCTCGGCTCTATGGCGCCCTCGAACCCGGGCTGCGCGCCTTCACCAAGATGCATCGCCGCGTCTACGTCGGAACCGGCGGATGGGTGGGGCACCGCATGACCTGGCCCGTGCACTCCTTGCTTCTGCACACGACGGGCCGGCGTTCAGGTGAGCGCCGCACGGTCGCCCTGGCCTACGCCAAGGACGGCCCGGCCCTCCTCGTCGTGGGGTCCAACTTCGGTGGGCCCGAGCCTCCGGGATGGCTGGCCAACCTCCGGTCCGATCCTCGGGCCGAGGTGAACGTGGGCCGGCGCCGAGTGGCCGTCACCGCCGAGATCGTGCTGCCCGGCTCTGCCGGCTACGAGCGACTGTTCGCCGTCGCCAACCGAGCCAACCGGGGCATCTTCGAGCGGTACCGGGCCACCATGACGCGCCCGCTGGCCGTGGTCCGGCTCGTTCCGACCTAGGGTGACGCCCATGGCCGGCTGTCCGCGCTGCCAGGCCGAGAACCCCGAGGGCTACCGCTTCTGCGGCAACTGCGGAGCGGCTCTCGAAGCCCGGCTGTGTGCCAGTTGCGGCGCCACCAACCCCGAGGGCCAGCCCTTCTGTGGCCAGTGCGGCAGCCGCCTCAGCATCGGAGTCGACGCCGGAGTCGGTGACGGGGTCGCAGAGGGCGCAGGTGACGGCGCCGTCACGTCCCGCCCGGCGGCGGTCGAGGAGCGCAAGCTGGCCACGGTCCTCTTCGCCGACGTGGTCGGGTTCACCTCGCTGGCCGAACGCACCGATCCCGAGGTGGTGGCCCACATGGTGGACAGCGCCTTCCAGGAGCTGGCCCGGGTGGTGGTCGAGCACGGGGGCACGGTGGACAAGTACATGGGAGACAGCCTCATGGCCGTCTTCGGCGTCCCGGCATCCCACGACGACGACGCCGAGCGGGCGGTGGCGGCCGGGTTGGCCATGCGCCGGGTGGGCGGTGACCTGGTGTTCTCCATCGGCGTCAACTCCGGAGAGGTGATGGTGAGCGCCGTGGGGGGAGGTGGCGTCACCGTCATCGGCGACACCGTCAACGTGGCTGCACGGCTGGAGAAGGCGGCCGCGCCCGGCGAGGTCCTGTGCGGTCGCCTCACTGCCGACCTGGCCGGACCCCGCGTCGAGTTCGAGGAGCGCCAGCCGGTGCTCCTGAAGGGCAAGAGCGAACCGGTCGAGGTGTTCGCCGCCCTCCACCTCCGGCGGGCCGGTGACGGCTCAGCCGAGCGCACGCCGCTCGTGGGCCGCGACAGCGAGCGCGCCTTCTTGGAGATGCAGTGGCGCCGGGTGGTCGAGGGCAGGGAGGCCACGCTGGTGGTGGTGTGCGGCGAGGCAGGGGCGGGCAAGTCCAGGCTGCTCGAGGAGCTGGCCGACACCGCCGCCGGCGAGGGACGGGTGGTGCGGGCCGCCTACCCCGCCTACGGGGTGCTGGGCGGGTTGCAGGTCGCGACCGAGCTCATCGACCAGCTCGGGCCGTCGGCCGATGCCGACGTGCAGACCCGGGTGCGCTCGGTCGTGGGAGACCTGGACCCGTCCCTGGGGGCGCTCGACGCCTCGAGCATCGAACGCGAGCAGATCTGGGGGCTGGGACGACTGGTCAAGGAGAAGGTGGGCGAGAAACCGCTGCTGGTCCTGGTCGACGACCTGCACTGGGCAGACGAACGCACGCTCGAGATCCTCGGGCAACTTTCCGTCCGCATCCGCGACGTCCCTTTATTGACGGTCGTCGCCGGGCGGACCGACCCTTCGTCGTGGCTCAGCCGCTTCACCGCCGCCACAACCTTGCGCTTGAGCCCGCTCACCCGCTCCCACGCCGAGTGCCTGGCCGAAGCGCTCGTGGGCGGGACGCTCGCACCCCAGACCCGAGAGTTCTTCGCCGAGATGTCCAAGGGCAACCCGCTCTACCTGCGGGAGCTGGTGGCCACCGCCACTGCCAGGGCGCTGCTCGTCGACGAGCCCGGCGGATACCGGCTCACCGCCGAGCATGCCGTACCGGCGTCGTTACAGGCACTGCTCGCCGCTCGTCTCGACGCGCTCGAGCGCGACCAGAAGACGGTCTTCCAGCAGTTGACGGTCCTCGGGGACGCCGGTCCCGAGGAGCTCGTCGGCCTGGGCGGGCGGGAGTGCGGCGCCGAGCTGGCCGCGCTCACGGCCAGCGGGCTCGTGCGCACCGAGGCCGACGGCACCTACCAGGCCGCCGATCCGCTCCTGGCCGAAGTGGCCTACGACATGCTCCCCCGCACCGCCCGGGGCGAGCTGCACCGCCGGGCCGCGGTCGTGGTGGGCAACCTCGAAGGGCGCGCCCAGCATCTCGAGCGCGCCGCCGAGTACCTGCCCGAAGACGAGGAGCTCGCCGTCGAGGCGGCCGAGGTGCTGGCGACTGAGGGACACGTGCTGCTCAAGGGCTCTCGTCACCTCGACGCGCTGCGGCTGCTCGAGAAGTCGGTGGCCCTCGGTATGCGCCGGCCATCGGTGCTCCTCGAGCTCGGGCAGCTGCAGGCGAACTGCGGCAAGGAGGACGAGGCACTGGCGACGTTGGACCTCATCCCCGACGACCCCGACGACCCGGCCCAGGCCGTCGAGCGTGACCACGCCGCCGGGGCCGCCAAGATGTTCATCGACCCGGCGTGGGCGCTGCCCAGGCTGCTCGACGTCGCCCGGCTATGGAACGAGCTCGGGAGGGAGGAGCGCGAAGCGTGGGCGCACGCCAACGCCGGGGTGGCGCACTTCTACTCGAGCCGGATGCACGAGGCGGCGGCCGAGCTCGACATCGCCGTCGAGATCTTCGAGTCGGTGGGCGATCGCGGCGGCGTTCAGGCCTGTGCCGCATTGCTGGCGCTGGCACGTCCCGAGGATCCTCGCATGGACGGCTGGATGTCCGAGGCGCTGGCGGCAGCGGACGAGAGCGGTGACCGCAACCGGCAGATGACCATTCTCGTCACCTTGTCGTGGAAGGAGTTCTTCCGGTCCCTGTTCGGCCCGCCGAGTGCAGCGTCGGAGGCCGACGCCGTGAGCGCCCGGCTGGGGACGGTGACCGAGGAGATCGGAGCGCTGGACATGGCGGTGCACGCCCACAGCTTGCGGGCCTTCACCGCTCGTTTCACCGGACGGTTCGAAGAAGCACGGGCCGAGGTCGACGTCCTGGCCCGGACGGTCTCGCCCGATCGGCGACACAACGAGAACTGGCTGGCGTGGTCGGCGAGCTTCGCCCTCGCCCTGGCCACCAGCGCTTCCGACGCGGCACCGCCGTTCCCACCCGCCGACTCGCTCGACCCGGTGGTGGCCATGGCGGCGATCATGGTGGAGACGGCGCTGGTGCTGGCCGGCCGCCACGACGAAGCTCTGGAGCGGCTGGTCCAGGGCCCCCCCGCCCTCGAGGGCGCCATGGCCGACACCGGGGCGGCCCTGGCCGCGCTGGCGCTCATGCTGCACGGGTTCCGCGACGACGCCATCCCCCTTCTCGAGGGGGCGGTGAAGGGTGCAGAGGTCCTCGGGGCCAGCCATCTTCGACGCGGCGCGGTGGCGATGCTCGACGAGATCCACGGCCGGCCGCCCACGGTGGACGTCTCCGGCGACGGGCCGTGCCTGGCCGACGCGCTCGTGCTCAGGGCGCGGGCATCGAGCGGCGACGAGACCGCCCTCGAAGAGCTTCGTTCCCTGGTCGTGACCCTGGCCGCGCCCGGGCTCCTCGTCGGTCTGCCCTGACGGGACACCACCAGGTGGTCGGTGGGTCAGCTGGGCTTGGTCGACAACAGCTGGCGCATCAGCGTGGAATCGATGGTGACACCGTCGTAGGTCGCGCTCTCGTTGCTGTTCTCCTGGACGTCGATGGCGGCCGTCGGGTCCAGGCAGTCGGTCTCAGTGGTCGTCGAGCTGAGTGAGCCCGAGGTCGTGGCGGTGGTGTCGATGACGTCACAGCTCACGCTCTGCCCGCTGACGGATACCGCCTGGGTGGCGGCGATCTTGCCGCTGGCCTGCAAGGTGAACGAAGCGCTGCCGGTGCAGCTGGCGGTTCCCGAGAATTGATGCCCCACGGTCGGGGGCCAGTTGGCGATCTGCAACGGTGTCGAGAACGGACACGTGAAGGTCTGGCCGTCCTCGCTGATCACCTCGGACAGCAGGGCGATCCCGTTCGGGGAGATCGAGAAGGTGGAGTCGGTGTAGTCCTGGGTCTGGCCGGGATCGATGTAGCTGTGCCACTCCTGTGTCCACCTTCCCGCCCCCTGGCTGGTGGCGGGGTCCACGACGATCGTGCCCTGCGACGGGTCGGTCTCGTTGGGGACCAACACGGGGTCGCTGCTCGTGCTCTGCCCCGACTGGCTGTAGGTGTAGGTGCCCGCCGTGGCCGGGCTCGGGGCCGAAGGCAGGCCCGAGGACGGGGGCGCAGAAGTGGTCGTGGCGGCGTGCGACCCGGTGCTGCCCGACGACGCGGACGACGATCCCGATCCCGACCCGGTGCGGGCCGAGGTGGTCGTCGTCGTCGATAGCGACGACGTCGTCGAGGTGGTGGAGCTGGCGTTGTGGTGGTGCGCGGAGGACGCCTCGGGCGACGACGACCCACACCCGCCAGCGGCGAGCAGGACAGCGGCGCCGAGTACCCACCCGGCCCTGCGCACGCTCATGGACATCGCCACCTCGCCATTCGGTCTCGTCCACCTCGCGACGGCGCGAGCTTCCCGCCGGTGGTCGGGACCCGCAAGTTCGGGAGGGGTCGACGAGGCCAACAGGCGGTGGAGGACGCGGGGAGGCGGCGTCCCGGACCCGTCCCACCACGTGCAATCGCGGCGCGATGGCGCCGCTGTCCTGGTCCGCCCGCCTGGTCATGGTCTTTGGGTCGGCCCGGGACGTCGGTGACATGAGCGCGAACACCGACGACCGATCGCATCCTTGGGCCGGCGTTGTCCGTTGCATGTGCCATCGATCACCCTGCCAAACAACCACGGTCGACCCGAGCGCCTCCGGGTGACGAGGTGTACGGTCCGGCTCAGCAGCCGTCCCGCCCGACGGCGGGCCGGCCAACGGGTAGAGGGAGGTACGCGATGTACACACGGCTGTTGACCTTCACGGGAGCCACCGACATCGACGGAGGGATCACGTACCTCCGCGAGGAAGCCATCCCGGTGATCAACGCGCAGCACGGGTACCGGGGTGTCTCGGCGAGCGGTGACCGGACGCGTCGGGTGCTCAGCATCCTCTCGCTGTGGGACAGCGAGGCCGACCGGGCCGCCAGCGACAGCGCGCTCGGGAAGGCACGACAAGAGGCGCTCAAGGTCGTCGGCGGCGAGTTGACGGTCGAGAATTTCGAAGAAGTGGTGAGCGAGCTGGCCAAGCCGGTGAAGCCGGGCTGCAGTCTCGTCGTCACCAGGGTGAGCATGGATCCGTCCACCGTCCGCGACAACGTCGACTTCTTCGTGAACCAGGTCATGCCGGAGATCCGGTCGCAGAGCGGGTTCTGCGCGGTACGCAACCTGGTCGACCGGTCGTCGGGCAAGGCGGCAGTGGGCACGGTGTGGGAGACCCGGAAGGCGGCCGAGAACTCCATCGCAACTCAGCCCCAGCGGCGTGCCGCGGCCGAGGCGAGAGGGATCCGGTTCGAGGGAGCGCCGGAGCTCCGCGAGATCCTCTTCGTCGAGGTCAACTGACAGGACTGGGCGACTCTCCGGGCGCCCACGGCGGAGGGCCCACGTCGATGGGCGCCAGCGCTGACGCCGGAACCGGGAACCGGTCGCTACGGGCCGCCCAGTCCCGATGGGCGTCGACGACCTCGTCACGGGTGCGGGCGACATAGTTCCACCACATGACGATGGGCTCGTCGAAGGGCACACCCCCGAGGAGAAACGCCCGGGCCGGCTCCGAGGCCCGCAGGCGAAGCTCGTGACGGCCCGTCCCTACGTAGACCAGGCGCCCGGGCTCGGCCGGCTGGCCCTCGACCTCGACCGCCCCCACCAAAGGCACGACGGCGTGCTCGTGGGCGGGGTCGACGGGCACCGCCATCTCCGAGCCGACGATCAGCTCGGCGCCCACGTGGTCGGTGTCGCGCCGCGCCGGTGACGAGGCGTCGCCGATGGCCCCCACCAACACCGTCACCCTCCCGTCTCCCAGCTCAACCTCGGGGAGCTCGCCATGGTGCTCGAAGGCGGGAGGGCCCTGTCGCGTCGCCGACGGCTGGGCCACCCACAGCTGGGTCAGGTGCACCGGCCCGGTGCTGGTGTGCTCCTCGGCGTGCACGACGCCGTTACCGGCGGTCATGAGGTTGAGCTCCCCGGGGCGGATCGGCTGCTCGCTCCCCAGGCTGTCGCGGTGCAACAGCTCGCCGGCCAACACCCAGGTGACGGTCTGAAGGCCGATGTGGGGGTGCGGGCCGATGCCGGCTTCCTCCCCGGCGGAACGAATCGGTCCGGCATGGTCGAAGAAGCACCACGCCCCCACCGTGCGCCGGCCTCGCTGAGGGAGGGCTCGGCGGACGGGGAGCTCCCCCACCACGGCCGACCGGCTGTCCATGACCTCGACGGCGCCGGCCAGCAGGACGTCGGCTGCCGGAACCGGGTCCACGTCGGCGGCGGTCACCGGTCCGCTCATGGCCAGGACCGGCTCAGCGACCGTCGAGTGAGTCGGCGAGCTTGCGCAGGTCGGCTCGAAACTCGGGATGGGCGATCTCCACCAGGGCGTGGGCACGCTCGCGCACCGTGAGGCCCATCAGATCGGCCGCACCGAACTCGGTCACCACCACCCCGGTGTGATGGCGCGGGGTTGAGACCACCGATCCTTCGGGAAGAAGGCCAACGATCCGAGACACCCGCTCCCCGGCCACCTCGACGGTCGAGCGCATGCAGATGAGCGAGTGGGCGTCGAGGTTGAGCTCCGCGCCTGACACGAAGTCCTCCTGACCCCCCACGCCCGAGACCTGACGGCCGTCGATGTGGTCGGCGACGATCTGCCCGAACAGGTCGACCGACAAGGCGCCGTTGATCGACACGAAGTTGGCGTTGCGGCCGATGGTATGGGGATCGTTGAGTGTGGCAACGTCCAAGAAGGCCACCTCCTGGTTCCCATCGAGCCACTGGTAGAGCTCTGCGGAGCCCAGGGCGAACGTGGTCACCGACTTGCCCTTGAACACCCCTTTGTTCGTGTTGGTCACCTTCCCGGCCTGGTGCAGTCGCATGAGCCCGGTCGTGAACATCTCGGAGTGGATGCCGAATCCCCCCCGGGCCCCGGCGGCGAGCTCGTTGGCCACCACGTCGGGGACGCTGCCGATGCCGATCTGCAGGGTGGCGGCGTCGGCAACGTAGGCCAAGGCGTTGCGGGCGATGGCGGCGTCCACGTCGTCGGACGGCGGGTCGGGGAGGACGAACGGCGTCACCGACGTCTCGACCAGCACGTCGATGGCCTCGACGGGGATGGTGTTGTCGAACTCGGGAGGAAGGCTCGCCGTCCTCGGCAGGTTGGGGTTGACCTCGACGACCAAGAGCCGCCCCGGGTCGGCGCCCGCCCGCAGCATTTCGGGACGGGTCGCCCCGTAGTGCAGCGACAGGTTCACCCGGCCACGGTCGTCGGGAGGCGCGCCTTGCGTCACCATGATCCGGGGGGTGAAGCGTTCGAGGATGGGGGCGAACTGGCGGAAGCCGCCCGGCACGTGCTCCACCCGATGACCCTGGCTGACCAGGATGCGCTCGGCGGGACCGAAGAACCCCGACCGGTACGAGACGCCGGGCTTCGTGAACACCTGGTACAGGTCCAGGAGCAGGGCCCCGCCGACGATGAGGTCCTCCCAGTCGTCCCGGGCGCCCAGCGCGGTCAGGAAGGCGGGAGGGATGGCCGGGCCGAGTCCCATGCCGATGGTGTCCACCGTGCGCACCAGAGCAGCGGCCTCCTCGGGCGAGCACACCATCGGCGCCGACGTTTTTGTCACAGGTGGACCGCCACGTATTTCACGTTCAGGTACTCGTCGATGCCTTCCCGCCCGCCCTCGCGGCCGAAGCCGGACTGCTTCACACCGCCGAACGGCGCGGCAGGGTTGGAGACCAGCCCCTGGTTGAGGCCGACCATGCCCACCTCCAGGGCTTCGGTGACCCGCAGGGCACGGGAGAAATCGCTCGTGTAGAGGTACGCCACGAGCCCGAACTCCGTGGCGTTCGCCGCCGAGATCGCCTCTTCCTCGCTGTCGAAGGCGACCACCGGGGCCACCGGACCGAAGATCTCCTCACGAAGGAGCCGGGCCCGGTCGGGGACCTCGCCCAGCACCGTCGGTGCGTAGAAGTACCCGGGGCCGTCGAGGGCGCCGCCTCCGGTGAGGACCTTGGCGCCGGCCGACACGGCGTCGTCGACGAGGGACCGCACCTTCTGGCGGGCCTTCTCCTCGATGAGCGGCCCGACCTCCACCCCGTCCTCGGTCCCCCGCCCCACCTTCATGGCGGCAAGGCGCTTGGCCAGTCGCTCTGAGAAGTCCTGAATCACCGACCGGTGCACGTGGAACCGGTTGGCCGCCGTGCACGCCTCGCCGATGTTGCGCATCTTCGCCTCGACGGCCCCGTCGACGGCGGCGTCGAGGTCAGCGTCGGGGAAGACCACGAAGGGAGCGTTGCCGCCGAGCTCCATCGACACCCGGAGCACCTGCTCGGAGGCGGCCGCCATCAACCGCTTGCCCACCGGGGTGGAACCGGTGAACGACAGCTTGCGAAGACGCGGATCGGCGATGACCGGGCCGGTGGTGCCTCCTGCATCGGTGGTGGTGACGACGTTCAGCACTCCAGGCGGGAGCCCGCACTCATGGAGGATGTTGGTGAGGGCCAGCATGGACAAGGGTGTGAGGTCGGCGGGCTTCATGACCACCGTGCACCCGGCGGCGAAGGCAGGCCCGAGCTTGCGGGTCCCCATGGCCATGGGAAAGTTCCACGGCGTGATGAACAGGCAGGGACCGACGGGTTGCCTCATCACCAGGAGCCGGCCGTTCCCATTGGGCTCCGCCGTGTAGCGCCCGTCCACGCGCACTGCTTCCTCGGAGAACCACCGGAGGAAGTCCGCTGCGTACCGGATCTCCCCCACAGAGCCGGACAGCGGTTTGCCCATCTCGAGGGTCATCAGCATGGCGAGCTCGTCCTGCCTGGCGATGATCGTCTCGTAGGTCCGGCGCAGGATCTCGCCCCGCTGGCGGGACGGAGTCGCCGCCCAGTCGGCCTGGGCCTGGGTGGCGGCGTCGAGCGCAGCCAGGGCGTCGTCCGCGTCGCCATCGGACACCTGCACCAGCGTCTTGCCGGTGGAAGGATCCTCCACGCCGAAGGTCCTGCCCTTGGCGCCGTCACGCCACGTCCCGCCGATGAAGAGCTGGGTCGGCACTCCGGCGAGCACCTTCGTCTCGAGCGCGGTATCGGTCATGTCGGTGCGGTCTCCTCTCCCAGCCCGTCGACGAGGGCCAGGTCCGGCTGGTACTCCACGGGAACAGCGATCAGCGACGGCACGTCCAGAGCCATTGCCTTGTCCAGGAGTACGGCGAACTCGGAGGCGGACTGGACCCGCCAGGCCGGCAGTCCGAACGAGGCAGCCAGGCCGACGAAGTCGGGGTTGGTGAAATCGGTGCCGAAGTGCGTGCCGAAGCGGCGCTCCTGCTTCCAGACGATCGAGCCGAACTGGCCGTTCTCCCACACCACGTTGACGAACGGCGTGCGCATGCGCTTGGCCGTCTCGAGCTCCTGGGCGTTCATGAGGAACCCGCCGTCGCCGGAGACGGCGACCACCTTGGCCTCGGGGTGCACGAGCTTGGCGGCGATGGCGGCGGGGACGGCGAAGCCCATGCCGGCCAGACCATTGGCGATGAGCACGGTGTTGGGCTCCGAGGCCCGGTACATGCGCCCGATCCACAGCTTGTGCAGTCCGACGTCCGAAACGAGGATGTCGTGGCGCCCGAGAACCTGGTGGAGCTCGGCCACCAGCCGTCCCGGCCGCATGGGGAAGCTGTCGTCCCCCACCGCACCCACCATGGTTCGCTCGATGGCACGGTGCAGGGCCGACTGCCCACGGGGAGCCGGCTTGAGGACACCGCAGCGCTCGGCCAGTACCTGGAGCGAATAGGCGATGTCCCCGACCAGCTCGACCTCAGGGATGAAGTGGTCGTCGATCTCGGCAGGGAGCGAATCGATGCAGATGATCGACTTGTCCGCCCTCGGGTTCCAGTTCCGCGGGGCGTGCTCGACCAGGTCGTACCCCACGGTCACCACGAGATCGGCCTCGTCGAAGCCGGCGAGAACGTAGTCGCGGGCCTGCAAACCCACGGCGCCGAGGGCGAGCGGGTCCTCGGCGTCGAGCAACCCCTTGCCCATGAACGTGGTGGCCACCGGGACGTTGGTGTGGGCGGCGAAGGCGCGCAGCGCCGGAGCGGCGCGGTCGCGCACGGCGCCGTTGCCGGCCAGGATCACCGGCCGCTCGGCGGCTCGGAGGAGGGCGACGGCCCGGTCCACGTCCACGTCGGCGGGCCGGGGCCGGGCCGGCTCGACCCGGCGCAGCGGACCTCCTTCGACGGCGTCGGCCATCACGTTCTCGGGCAGCTCGAGATGGGTCGCACCGGGCTTCTCCTCTTCGGCCACCTTGAAGGCCTTGCGCACCATCTCCGGAACGGTCCGGGCGTCGGTGATGCGGGCGTTCCACTTGGTCACCGGGCGCATGAGCGACACCACGTCGATGTACTGGTGCGACTCCTTGTGCATGCGCTCGAGACCGACCTGGCCCGTGAGCGCCACCAGCGGGGCCCGGTCGAGGTAGGCGTCGGCCACCCCGGTGAGGAGATTGGTGGCTCCCGGTCCCAGCGTGGCGAGGCAGACTCCGGCCCTGCCCGTCAGCCGCCCGTAGACGTCGGCGATGAACGAGGCCCCCTGCTCGTGGCGAACGGGGACGAACTCGATCGACGAGCGCTCCAGGGAGTCGTTGAGCTCGAGCGTCTCCTCCCCCGGGATGCCAAAGACGTGGCGGACGCCCTCTGCCTCGAGGCACTCGACCAGCAAGTCTGCTGCTGTGCGCGTCATGCGCCCACCGCCCTTCTCGTCCGCCGTCGGAGGCGGAAGGGAGCTCGCCCGGGCCCGCGCCCGGCGGCCCTCGTGTCTGGCACGATACCGGTCACCGCTCTGGCACCGTCCGTCTGCGCTCGGGAATGCCAGGCCGAGCACCTCGGTTGCCCACATGGAGCGGGACGACAGCGCGAAAGAGGTGGTGGGATGACCACGGCTCTGAAGAAGCCCCTTTACACGGCCCAGGCCACCGTCCACGGTGGCCGCGACGGCCACGGCCGGTCCGCCGACGGCGTCCTCGACCTGGACATCCGCCCACCCAAGGAACTGGGTGGGAGCGGGGAGGGGACCAACCCCGAGGAGCTGTTCGCGCTGGGCTACGGCGCCTGCTTCCAGAGCGCCATGGGCGTGGTCGGGCGGAGGATGGGCGTCGACACCAGCTCGTCCACGGTGACGGCGCGAGTGACCCTGGGGACGATCGAGGGCGGTGCCTTCGGGATCGCTGTCGAGCTCGACGTGCACATTCCCGACGCGGACGACGACACCGCCACCAAGGTCGTCGAGGCCGCCCACGAGGTGTGCCCTTACAGCAACGCCACGCGCGGCAACATCGACGTCTCGCTCAAGGTGGTCTGAACCGAGCAGACCGGCGGGCGACAGGCTAGACATGCTCCTCACCTACGTGGGACGGAGGAAAGCATGCGACGGACTGCAGCTGTCGTCGGAGGTGTGGCGCTTCTGTGTCTTCTCTCGCTCGGTGTTCCGGCCGCCTTCGGGCAGTCGCCGACGAGTGGGTTGATCAAGGTCTTCGTGACGATCCCGGTCACGGCCAAGGGCAACCCCCCCAGCCCGATCGTGATCACCGGGGTGATCGGTGACTACGGGACCGCCCTCACCGTCAACGCCAAGGGGAAGTCGGACTCCAACGGGAACTTCGAGCGGGTCCGGCTCACCAAGGGCAAGTTCACCGTCAACGCCACGACGCTCAACCAGGAGTTCGCAGCCGGGACGCCCTCGGACTTCAACTCCTCGAACTGCTCGGGCACCTTCGATGCGAGCCCGGTGAGCGTTCCCATCGTGAGCGGGAGCGGCACGGGGGCCTATGCGGGGATCACCGGGGCCATCACCCTCTCGGGGCAGTTCGCCTTCATCGCGCCCAAGACGAAGAAGGGCGCCTGCAACCTCAGTGGGACCCCGGTCGGGGGCTGGGGCGCCGTCACCGGCTCTGGCACGGTCAGCATCGGGTGAATCGACG
Source organism: Acidimicrobiales bacterium (assembly GCA_030040015.1). Taxonomy (GTDB): domain Bacteria; phylum Actinomycetota; class Acidimicrobiia; order Acidimicrobiales; family UBA8190; genus UBA8190. The sequence goes on along the minus strand of JASHUM010000076.1, from coordinate 2,341 downwards.
ATGCCTGAGCACGAGGTGGCAACCCCGACGGAGTGGCGGGCCGCTCGTCTGAAGCTGCTCGAGGCCGAGAAGGCGCTCACCCGGCGCGGCGACGAGGTCGCCCGGCTGCGCCGGGTTCTGCCCTGGGTCCGAGTGGACAAGGAGTACCGCTTCGACACCGATGACGGCACCGCCACCCTGGCCGATCTGTTCAGAGGACGCTCGCAGCTGATCGTCTATCACTTCATGTTCGGCCCCGAGTACCAAGCCGGCTGCCCGGCCTGCTCGGCCATCGCCGACGGCTTCAACGGCTTCGTGACGCACTTGGCCAACCACGACGTCTCCCTTTGGGCGGTGTCGCGTGCCCCGATGGCCAAGCTGAAGGCGTACAGGGAGCGGATGGGCTGGAGCTTCCCGTGGGCATCCTCCTACGGCAGCGACTTCAACTCGGACTTCCATGCCGCCATCACCGAGGAGGAGCAGGAGTCGGGGGCCGTCGAATACAACTACCGCGACGTCGACATGCGGCCTGCGCCCGACGCGGAGAAAGGTCCCGACGCCTCACCGGTGGGGACCGACTGGGCCACCTACACCCGCCAGATGCCGGGCATGAGTGCCTTCGCCCTGGAGGGCGGAACCGTGTACCACTCGTACTCGACTTACGCCCGGGGCCTCGACGTCCTGTGGGGCGCCTATCAGTGGCTCGACCGGGCTCCGCTCGGCCGCAACGAGACGGACTTCTGGTGGCGTCGCCACGACGAGTACGGCACGTAACTCATTGTCTGAGAGTCACCCCGGACACCAGTCGTTCGCCCCCATGCCGCTCTGGATCAGGTTGCTGCACAAGTCCGGCATGGTCGGAAGCGTGGTGGCGGCCGGGTCCTCGAGCGCGTCGTTCCACTGGATCGATCCCGGCGCAGCGGCACTGGCACCGAGGGCCTGGAGCACGCCCGGCAACGGATGCATGACCACCGTGGTCTGACGGGGGTAGTCGGGCGTGACTCCATCGATGGTCGGGGGGCAGAGGGTGTCTCCGTCGACGGGGCCGAGGATCTGGATGCTGGCCGAGTCGCACGCCACCTCGAGGGTGAAGAGCGCGTTGAGGTCGGGCAGAGTCGTGAGCCCCGTGCACACCGGGTAGAGCAGCTCGGCTAGAGGGGGAGACGTGGTCAGCCCGCTGGCGTCCTGGTTGCCGCTGAAGCAGTCGGTCGGTCCGGGTTCGAGGTTCATGGCGGCAATGTCGCCGTTGGTGGGGTTGCCGTACGAGCCGTTGTTCTCGTAGGTGTTGTCGATCACGGCGTCACCGGACTCGTCGAACCAGCACAGCAGGCCGGAGGCGGCCGTGCTCGGCGAGCTGGGCAGGATCTCGGTCCCGCCGGTGCACGGTCCCCCGCTGTCCGGATAGGGGACGAGGATGTCACCCCATGCATCGTTGTCGGCGAACAGGTTGTCAAGAACGGTGTCGTTGCGGGCGCCGGACAGCGACATCCCCGTGCCCACCGGGCCGGCGGCAGCGGAGCCGTACGTGGGGACGTTCGGATTGTTGTTGTCATGCGAGTAGTTGTGGAAGAACACCCAGCATGTCGCCGGTCTGTACACGCGGCCGGTGCTGGGATCGGTCAGCACGGGCGGATTCACGCCCTTCGGACAGGCGCCGTTCTGGGGCGGAGGGTTGTCTCCGTTCTGGCTGTTGGTGTCGAAACCGTCCTCGTTGTTGTCGAACTGTGAGTTCTCGACCACGAGGTACCCGCCCGAATTCGAGCCCGAGTAGCCCAAGGCGTTGTACTCGGCCCAGGCGTCGTCGACGGTTTGGTTGCACTCGTCCTGACAGGCGCCGATGTAGTAGCCCGAGTCGTTGAAGTTGCTGGCGTACGTGTGGTCCCACAGGCCGGCCGGGGCGTTGCCGGCTGCACCCCAGTTGTTGGAGAAGATCCCGTAGGTGGCGGCGCTCTCCTCCGGGTTGTCGACGGCGTTGGGGTCGGGGTCATAGGAGTTCGTTCCCGAAGGCGCATAGAAGGTGCTCGTAGCCGTCATGTACTCACCGATGAAGCCGCCCTGGTTGTCGAGATAGACCTGGCCGCTGCCTGCTCCGCCGTTCCACCAGATCTCGTTGCCGGCCCCGCCGTCGCCACCACTGCCGTCGAGGAAGTTGCACACGGTGACGTTCTCGACCCACGTGCCTGATGCCTGCCATACCATGACCCCGTTGAGTCCCTCGTAGTCGTCAGCGGTCTGGTAGTCGCTCTCCGAGCCGTAAGGCGAGGAGGCATAGGCGCTGGGACCGTAGACCTGGTCTGCGGGCGCGGTGCTGCACGGTGGCCCCGACTGGGTTCCGTCGATGATCACGCTGTTACGGTTCATC
>JASHUM010000075.1 GCA_030040015.1 Acidimicrobiales bacterium | reverse complement strand
TGCCGCAGGCGTCGAGAAGGTGCTGTGTCTGAACCTCGTCGGCGGAGCCGAAGCGGTGGGTGTCCGATGCGGCGTGCACGACCCACGCCGCGCCGCGCTTGGGCGACACCCTCCCCAGTGGACAGGTCGCCTTGGTGGGTGCCAACACCGGGCCGGCGAGAGAGCACGCGGACGTCGTGTCCCCGGTCTCGCAGGATGGCGACCACATGACTACCGAGCGTCCCCGAGCCGCCGGTCACCAGCACGGAGGTCATCGGCGCGCAATCTAGGCCCCTTCGACGCCAGGGAAACCACCGGAACCGGCTTGGCGAAACCCTTGATCTCGAGCTTCATCCGCTCTTGCACGACCGATCCGGGCGGCGTGCGCAAGTCCTCCGAGCTCGCCAGCACCTGGTCGGGGCCTGCCTCGTCTGACAGCCGAGCCGCCAAGTTCACCGGGCGCCCCAGGTAGGAGTCCCCGTCGAGGAGGAGGACGTCGCCGCTGGCGATCCCCGCCCGCAAGGGCAAGAGGCCGCTTTCTCTGTGGACGTCGCTGATGGCCAGGATCGAGGCCACCAGCGGCTCGCCTTCGACCCCGATGAGCATGGCACCGTCCCCCAACCACTTGTCCACGCGGACGCTCAGAGCCGCGGCGACGCGGCGCACGGTCGACCGGAGGACACCGAGCTCGCCCGCAGCCACTTCGTCCCCGTGGGCGTCGGCAAGGTCACAGAAACCACACAGGTCGATGAAGCCGAAGGAGCGCCGTACGCGCCGAGGCGGGGCAAGCGCAGTTGCGTGAGCCGAGTCCACGAAGATGACCTCACCGACTATCCGAGAACCGCTGCGCCGACACTAGGAACGGCAGATGATCCCGACGTCGCCGGAGCGTGAACGTCCGATGAACCTGCCGAGGGGGACCAGAGGCTCCCAGGTGGACGCACTAGTCCGGCCTCAGGACAAGAAACCCTCGGTCCGCCCGTTCTCGGTCTGTGACAAACCCGCGGGTCCCGGTCCAAAAGCGAGGGTTGTGGCGCCAGCCTTCACTACCTAGGGTGATTTGAACGGGACAGCCCGCAGGGAATTGCTCGTCCAGGGAGTTGCAGTGGCGGGAAGGAAATCGGCTCGAACGGCGCTCAGCGTCGCAAGCAAAATCGCTCTGCTCGCCCTAGGGCTGGGCGCGACCGTCACAGGCGTGCTCCCGGCGTCAGCGGCGACCTCGCCCACGGTCGTGTCGCTCACGTTCGACAACGCCTGGGAAGACCAGATGACGGCCTTCGACGACATGCAGGCCGCCAGCCTGCAGGGCACGTTCTACGTGCCGGCCGCTTTCATCGGTGCCGGCGGAAGTTGCGACACCTCCCCCACCTGTTTCCTCACCCTCTCCCAGCTCCAGAGCATCTCCGCAGCTGGGGACGAGATCGGCGGCAAGACGGTCGACAACACCGACCTCACGCTCGTCCCCGCCAGCGAAGCCGAAGCCGAGGTCTGCCAAGGTCGCGACGACCTGATCGCCGACGGGTTCGACGTCACCGACTTCGCCTATCCATTCGGTGACTACACGGGGACCAACGGCGACGTGAACTCCAGCGACGGCTTCTACCCGAACGACCTGGCGCCCGGCTCATCGACCAACGACGAGGCCATCCCCGCCGAGTGCGGCTTCAACTCGGCCCGGGGCGTCGGCAACATCATCGACGTCCAGCCCGACGGCTGTCCCTCGACCGAGTGCTCCGCCTACGCCGAGAGCCTCCCTGGTGGCGACCAGTCGGGCACGACCCTGGACGACTACGGCATCAACACGCCATCAGACGCCGAGGCGCCGGACGAGACCAGCACGTGCCCGACCCTGTCCAGCAGTGAGAAACCTGCGGTCGCCCTGAGTACCTCGGCCGGCGCGTGTGAGCTCGAGGAAGACGTCATCAACGCCGAGAACCACAACGGGGGTTGGCTCGCCTTTTCCTTCCACCAGATCTGCACCACCTCCACGTCGGGCTGTTCGAGCATCTATTCGTTCGACCCCACCGACTTCGAGGACTTCGTCACCTGGCTCGCCGCAGAAGAGAAGGCCGACTCCGACATCAAGGTGGAGACGGTCCAGCAGGTCATCGGCGGCACCGAGGCCGCCACCGTTCCCCAGTGCACCACGACCACCACCGGCTGCTACCCGGCGGTGTCGACGCCGGTGGCGGCGGGAGCCCAGGCCCTGACCGACCCTCTGTTGAACAGCACGACCTTCCTCCCCCCCTGCCCCGAGGTGACGGGCGGCGGCACCACCTGCTCACCGAACTACCCGTCGCCCACCGTCCCACCCACCCTCGTGCCGGCCACCCCGGCGTGCTGGACGAACGACGACGCGAGCGGGACGGACACATTCACCTATGACGCCACACCGAGCCCGGCCGTCCCCGGCGGTGGGGGCGAGGTCACGGTGACGGGCAAGGAAGGTGACGGCCTGCTCGGCACCTTCGACCTCGGGCAGTGCGCCCCGGCCGTGACCCAGGGGGACAGCTACACGCTGAGCACGTACTACGCCTCGAACGTCGCGCCCTATTACGACGTCTACGTCCGCTTCCCGGACGGCACGTGGCAGTACTGGACGAGCAGCCCCACGACCGGGTTCGCCGCCAACAGCAGCTCCACCACGCCGCCCAGCGCGCCCACCTGGAGCGAGGCGAGCTGGGTGACCCCTCCGGTGGGATCGGTGACCGAGACCTCCACCGGCGCCTCCGAGCCGATCACCGCCCTGGCCTTCTCTCTGGTGCTACCCGGCAGCGGGTGGCTGTCCACCTCCGACTACTCCATGGTCAACGACGGCTCGAGTGGGGTCGTCGTCTCCGGACCGGCCAATGCCACGACCGGTCCTGTGACCTACGACGTCACGGTCAGTGCCCCCTCGGGCGGGACGCTCGTCCCCACCGGGTCGGTGAGCATCAGCGACGGCACGAACACCTGCTCCGTCGCCTCCCTCACCGCCGTGAGCACGCCTCCCGGCTACTACGAGTCGGCCGGTAGCTGCGCCATCGACGAGAATGCCGGCACCTACGCCGTCACCGCCACGTACACGAGCACCAACGGCTATCCGACGGTGTCGGGCGCGACGACGGAGACGGTGGCCAAGGCCACCCCCTCGGTCGTCGTCACGTCGACGGACAACCCCGGGGTGACTGGCCCCGTCCCCTACCAGGTGACGGTGGACGGCCCCACCGGGGCCACCGCCCCCACCGGGTCGGCGACGGTGAGCGACGGGAAGGGAGGCACGTGCTCGGCCGCCTTGTCCTCGACCAGTGGCAGCTCGGATGCAACCGGGAGCTGCAGCATCAGCGAGCAGGCGGCCGACAGCCCGTACTCGGTGACCGCCGCCTACGGAGGTGACTCGAACTACAACGGGGTCACTTCCAGCGCGTTCAGCGAGACGGTGGACCCGGCCTCGCAGACCATCCAGTTCACATCCATCGAACCCACCAATGCCTCCTATGGAGGGTCGACGTACGTGGTGACGGCCACCGCCAGCTCGGGGTTGCCGGTGACCCTCACCATCCCATCGACCTCGAGCACCGTGTGCGCCCTGTCAGGCCCCACCTCCGGCTCCACGGTGTCGTTCATCGGCGCGGGCACCTGTGTCATCGACGCCAACCAGCCCGGCAACGCCAACTACACCGCAGCTGGCGAGGTCACGCAGTCCTTCACGGTCAGCGAGAGCGGTCAGACCATCACCATCAGCTCGGCCGCCCCCACCAACGCCTATTACAAGGGGCCCAGCTACACCGTGGTCGCCAGCTCCAGCTCCGGTCTGCCCGTGACCCTCACCATCCCATCGACCTCGAGCACCGTGTGCGCGATCTCGGGATCCACGGTGTCGTTCATCGGCGTCGGTTCCTGCACGATCGACGCAAACCAGGCGGGCAACAGCGACTACCTGCCCGCCACCCAGGTCACGCAGTCCTTCTCGGTCAACCAGGCCCCCCAGGCCGTGATGTTCACGACGTCGCCTCCGTCCCCCGCTGAAGTCGGCGGGACGTACACCCCGTCGGCCACGGCCACCTCCGGGCTTGCCGTCACCTTCTCGATCGCCTCGACCACGTCTTCAGTGTGCGAGATCTCGGGCGGGACGGTGACGTTCCTGGCCACGGGGACGTGCACAATCGACGCCACTCAACCGGGCAACGCCGACTACCTGGCCGGGTCCAACAGCCAGAGTTTCGACGTGAATCCCAAGACGCTCACCATCACCGCCTCCAGCCCGACCATCTACTACGGGCAGGGAATCCCCCAGATCACCCCCGAGTACTCGGGATTCACAGGCGGGGACACCGTCAGTTCCCTGACCACGCTGCCGACCTGCTACACGACTGCCACGTCGTCCAGCAACGCCGGGACGTACGAGACGTGGTGCTCGGGAGCCCAGGATCCGAACTATTTGATCGTCTACGTGAACGGCTCGCTGACCATCAAGCAAGCCCCCACGGCGCTTGCGACCCAGCAGGCCACCCAGACCCTGGAGATCGCCTACAAGCTGCTCAGCTTCAGCGCCGGCCTGACCTCGACGATCACGAAGGCCGGTATCCCGGGCCAGACCGTGGTCTTCAGCCTGAGCGGCCAGCCTGAGTGCCAGGCACAGACGAGCCAGAACGGCACCGCCACCTGCAGCGCGCAGGTCGGCCTCCTCTCCTCGGTACCGAGCACCTACACGGCCACCTTCTCCGGGGCCACGAACTACCTCTCGACGAGCGCGTCAGGGTCGGTCAGTCCGAACTTGAGCATCCTCGGCCTCTTCTCGATTCCCGCCCTCGACCTGGCGTCGCCGAACCAGACCCTGAGCATCCCGACCAGCGGTCAGGCGAAGTTCGGCAAGAGCCTGACCGTCGCTGACCTGCTCAACCTGCTGAGTGGAGGGAAGTAGGGCCTCGAAAAGACGATCCGCTTCCAGGTGACCGCTCAGGTCATCGCCTGGGGGCCGCCGCCAGTCTGGGGAAGAGGTGGCGACCGAGCGCAGCGGCGAAGTCGACAGCGAGCTTGGGCGAGACGTCAGGATCGTTGGACGGCGGGTCAGGGAGCTCACGAGCGTGACGGGCGTGCTCGTACAGCCCCTCGCAGACGTGGCGGCCGATCGTGCCCATGGCGTGGCCGAGCTCCAGGTGGTCGGGTTGGTAGGCGGGCACCGGCAGCGGGTCGACCTGTGGCCATGACTCCGGGTCCCGCGGGCTCGATCGCGACAACAGGTGCGAGAACGTGTGAGCTGCCGCGTCACGGCCGCTGAAGGGCGAGCCGAGGCCCCACACCTGGCGCAACGTGGCCAGAAGCGAGGTGTGGCGCATCTCCTCGCTGCACACCGTCGACGGCTCGACCCAGGCCGAGACCATCACCGCCGGGACACGGTAACCCGACCGGTCGAATCGGAAGTCCAACTGTCCCGGGGGCGCAGTGGGATCGGGGGGCGGGACGGCGCCGGGCGGCAGGTGGTCGTAGGTCCCTCCGGGCTCGTCGAAGCCGACCAGGAGCAGTGTGTTGAGGGCGTTCGACCCACCCGGGGACCGGGAGCCGGCGATGGCCCGGTAGATGCGGGCCAAGAACGCCTCGCCGGCCGAGACCGACGACGGAGGGTCCATGAGGATGTCGACACCGACGAGCAGGGCCCGCCCGAAGGCGGGGTGGTAGTCGCAGTGACCGGCCAGCAGGTTCGGCTCGATGAGTGAGAAGTCCGGCAGCGTGCCTTGCGCCGCGTCGCGCTCGAACTCGGCGAAGGGGACGAAGTTGGTGGAGAAGCGGTCTCGCAGCCGCTCGAAGTGGATCACCCCGGTGAACGACACGGGATCGGGCTCCAGCACGTAGACCTTCCAGGTCCGGCCGTGCTGCTCCAGCCGTTCGAAGATGGTCTCGACCCGGTTGTGCCGCATGAAATTGGTCATGGGCCGGTTCACGACGAAGCCTGACGAGCTGCCTGCGGTCCAGAACGAGCGGTTGGGCATCGTCTGCGACGGCACTTCGCTGAACCAATGGTCGAACACGGCAAAGGAACGGGCCAGGGTGCTCAGCACGGGGACCTGGCCGGGGCCGAAGCCGGTCATGATCTGGGAGTACTCGTCGTAGGTGGGCTGGCGGCCCAGCTCCACGGTCAGGAAGCTGATGTAGTCGGTCACGAACCCGTCCATGGTGGGGACCTGTCCGGCGGAGGGGGCGTTGAAGGGCGCAACCATCTCGGTGGCGTCCTTGAAGCGATTGGCGTCGTCGAGGCGGTTGAACAGCTGCGTGTTGGTGTGCTGATACTCCTCACCCGGGTCAGGGTCGGGCGAGTCCATCGTCGCCGCCAGCTGGTAGGGGACGATCTCCCGCTCGGCTCCGTGCTCCGCCCATGCCGGGATGGGGTTCGAGAGCTGCTTGCCGGCGACCCCTTCGAAGGCGGGCACCTCACCCGGCTGGTACAGCCTCCCCAGGAGGTTGTCGAAGGAGCGGTTCTCGAAGAGGACCACGACCACGTGGTCCATGGCCTGGGCACGATCGGAGGGCACGCACGGTAGCTTCGCTCACTTTCGCCGCCTCAGGCGCCGGCTCGCAAGAGCTGCGGGACAGCGCGTTGGTCGCAGCTTCATGCTCAGCTCGGTCGATTCGGGCGCCGGCTGCTCGACGAAGCAGCGGCATTGGCCGCGGCGATGGGGATGGAGAAGGTTCTCGAGGAAGCCAACGCGCTGTCGGCGTGATGCTTGTCCTCGGCAAAGGACGCCGACGGCTCGCCAGGCAGGTGCCCGGGCCATTGCGACACCGATAGACCCGGCACTATCTTCCCCCCGGGGGGCCCAGGGCGGAGGGCGGAGGGCGGGACAATGCGCCGGATGTTCGTGTTTGCGGCCGTCGTTGCGGCGGTTCTTCTCATGGCAGGCGTGCTGGGACTCCCCGGCAACGTGGGACAGACGACCACCAGCGCCGGTTGTGCCGCTCCGGGCGGATCGCTCGCCATCACCATCTGCGGGAACACGTTCGTCAACCAGAACGGCCAGCCTGTCGTCCTCCGGGGAGTGAACACCGAAGGCACGCAGTACGACTGCGCCCAGTCGGGAGCCGGGTTCTACGACGACCCGACCATCACGCCCTCGACCGAGAGCTCACCAGGCGACTACTCCACGGAGATCGACGCCATGAAGGCGTGGGGTATCAACGTGGTGCGGGTCAACCTCAACGAGGAGTGCTGGCTCGGCATCAACGGCGTGCCGTCCTCGACGTCGCAATCCGGCTATGCCGTCCCGGCCGGTGACACGTACGACAAGACCGTGAACGCCTACATGCACGAGATGGGCTCGTACGTCGACGCCCTGAACGCCGCCGGCATCTACGCCGAGCTCGACCTCCACCTGAACGCCCCCGGCGACGAGCTCATCTCCGACAGCGGGAACGGCGACTACCAGAACCCGCTCCCCGAGTCGAACTCCGACCCCTTCTGGAAGTCGGTCGCCGCCTACTTCGCCGACGATCCCGCCGTGATCTTCGGAGTCTTCAACGAGCCGTTCCCGCCGAACGCCTCGGTGAGCGGAGACAACGCCACCGGCTGGGACTGCGACCTGAACGGCTGCACGGTTCCCGACTACACCAACACCGACAACTACAACTCCCCTCCGGCCAACTGCCCCACCACAGCCTCGCCTCCGCCCAGCGGGTGCTACGCAGGCGAGGGGATGAAGCAGATGATCGACGACATCCGTGAGTACAACACGACCGCACCCCTTCTCGTGGGGGGGCCGGACTGGGCCGGGGACCTGGACCAGTGGATGTCGACCTTCTACCCGAACGGGGTGTCCATCGACCCGAGCAACAAACTGGCGGCGTCCGTCCACATCTACTTCCCCGAAGGCAGCACGCCGTGCTCGAGCACCGAGTCGGTCACCACGACCTGCAACGGCGACGTCGTCTCGGTGGCCAAGAGCGTGCCGGTGGTGATCGACGAGGTCGGCGACATGAGCTGCTCGAGCTCGAACCTCTACCCGTTCCTGCAGTCGGTCGACTCTGAGGATGCCTCCTCCAGTGTCGACATCGGGTACGTCGGTTGGTCGTGGACCACGTACAGCTGCGACCCGAACCTCATCACCAGCTGGACGACGGGCGCGCCCTCGACCGAGGGCGCGGCAGAGTACTGCGAGCTGTGGAACATCGGCGTCGCCCCCGCCTCCAACTCGCTCTTCGACGCCTCGACGACCTGCGCCGGCTTCAGCCCCACCCCCGGCTCAAGCCCCCCGCCGCCGAGCTCTCCTCCACCGCCAACGTCCCCGCCGCCGCCGAGCTCTCCTCCACCGGCTCCCACGACATCCCCGTCACCGCCAGCCTCCGGTTCGGGGCCCGTGCCCACCAGCATCAGCGCCAGCCCAGCCTTGCTGAGCCTCGATCCACTCGGTTCGAACGACTTCACGCTGACCGCCACGCTCACCCAGACTGGCGGCGGCGCATTGGCCGGGCAGGTCCTCGATTTCAGCGCCGGCTCGACGCCGATCTGCTCGGCGACGACCGACCCATCGGGCACGGCCAGCTGCGATGGTTCGGCCGATGCCTCGGACATCATCGCCGCCGACGGCTACACCGTCACCTACGCCGGCAACAGCCAGTACCAGGGCTCGTCGGGGACCGGCGCCCTCATCTCGGCGTCGGGCGCATCGGCCAATGCCGCCGAGGATCCCTCGACATCCGTGCTCGGCATCGTCTCGAGTCTGCTGTGACGGTGCCCCTGTAGGGAGCCCCGATCGGGCGACTCGCTGGAGCTTCTTTCACGCTCGTCGCTGCGGCGCGCCAGGCCGGGGCGAGTATGGTCGGCGACGGCAGTCGGCTTTCCGCCCATTGGAGCGCTTTCGAGGATGACGGCACGATCTCGAACCGTGGCTGTGCTCCTGGCCGTGCTCGTGGGAGCCGGGGCCTGCGGGACGAGCCACCCCAGCGCCGCCAAGACGCCCAAGAAAGCCGCTTCGAGCACCACCAGCAGCGCGCCGACATCGACGGAACCGTCGGCGGCGACCACCACGACCACGACGATCCCGGCCTGTCAGAGCTCCCAGCTCCAGTTGTCCTCAGGAGGAAGCGTCGGCGCCGGTGGCACCAGCTACTCGACCTACTACCTGACCAACACCGGGTCGAAGGCCTGCGCCATGGAGGGTTATCCAGGTGTCGCCGTCCTCGACGCCCAGGGCACCGTGGTGCAGCACCCGGCCACCCGCGGGGCGCTCGGGACCCACGCACCGATCCCGGTCACGGAGGTGGTGCTCGAACCCGGCCAGCGCGCCGAGTTCCTCGTGACCAGCGACGACAACGTGCCGAACGCCGATTGTCCGAGCGAGTACTCGGGCACGACGCTGCAGGTGTACCCGCCCAACCAGACCACGCCGCTCGACATGGCCTTCACGGGCGGATTCTGCGACCTCGGCGTGGGACCGTTGCAGGCCTCCTGACCGCAACGGCACTTGCACGAGTTTGCGAACCGGCGGGATCGCCCGACGCCCGGACGATCCGGACGCGCGTAAGCATCCCTTGCTGTGAAGCGGCACATCGACTAGACAGTTGGGAGATCTTCTGCCGGGTATCGCACGGGGGGCGGGAGATACGCAGTGTCAGTACAAGGCTCCTTCGGCCGCCGATGGTGGTCGAACATTCCCCGGGCGATCACCCATCGGCGCCTGGTCGCGGCCGTCGTCGCCACGGTTCTGGTCCCACTGGTGTCGCTCCTGGCACCGAGCCCACCGGCGTGGGCGGTGACCAAGACGGCCAGCGGGTATCTGTGGGGTGTCGACTCCGTGGAGCCAGCCGCACCGAACCTGGCGACCGTCGAGGGCGACTACGGAGCTGAGCCTGCCTTCTGGGGCCGCTACGTGAGCGACTGCGGGAGCCTGTGCGGTGGGAACCTCACCCCGACGGAGATCTCCGAGGACCACGGCAAGGGTCTGAACCTCCTGCTACTGGTCGCAGACCTCACCGGCTCCGCCGACCAGGGCTCGGCGAACGGCACCGCCGACGCCGACACCGCGGTGGCGGCAGCCCACGGCGACGGCGTCCCCGCCGGGGTGGCGATCTTCAAGGACTTCGAGGCCGGCAGCCCGGTCAATGCCGCTTACCTCGAGAGCTGGTTCGACACCGTGGCGGCCGCAGGGTATGCCCCCGGCTTCTACGAGAACAGCTACGGCGCATTCGCCGGCGCCTACTGCGCGGCGGTGAGTGCAGACCCGCAGATCGGCAAGGCATACCTCTACGCCAGCGAGAACGAGCCCGGGCCAGCCTCGAGCGGGCCTGGGAGCGCTCCTTCGTTCGCCAACGCCGTCTTCCCCGACTGTCCCGGAGGACATTCCGTGTGGCAGTACACCGAAGGGGACAAAGGTGGGGTCGACGAGGACCTGGCCGCCCCCACCACACCCCTTTGGGGACCGAGCGGTCTGGTGACGTTCGTGCCGCCGGGGGTGCCTAGTCTGTCCATCGACCCAGGGTCGCTGAACGCCGCCGGTGGGCTTCTGTCCATCAAGGCGACCGACGCCGACCCGGTGACCTCCTACAGCTTCTCCTCGTCACCCTCGCTGTCGTCCCTCGTGAGTTGCTCCTCTTCGAGCTGTTCGGTGCAGATCCCGGCCAACCTGTCGCTCAACACGATCCAGTACGTCATCTCGGTGGTCGCCACGGGCACAGGTGGGGACTCGGCCCCGGCCGCGATCACGCTGTCGGTCTACGGCCTCACCCAGACGGTCGCGTCACAGCTGCCCAGCTCCCTGGCTGGGCCGGTGAACACCCTCGGGTCCGACACCGCCAGCCTCTCGGGGTCCGTCCTCGGCCCAGGGTCAGCTCTCGCCCTACTGTCCGGCTGACAGTCGGCGTGCCACCGGGGTCATGGTGGCGAGCGTCGGGCTCCCCCGGCTCGGTCACCAGCGAGACCGGCGGAGAGGACAGCCTGGTCGAGGTCGCCGACGACGATGAACGTGTCGTGCGCCCGTCCATCCACGCTCCTGGCGTCGACGGACTCGATGTCGGCACCCAGATCCGAGATGCACCGGCACACCGCCGAGAACAAGCCGATCTGATCCCGGGCGTCGACCTCGATCAAGGACCGCCCGGCCCCGGTGCCGCGCACCTCGACCCGCACCGGTCCGAGGTGACCGGTCGACACCGGCGGCGACCCGGCGGCGACGGTCTTCTTCAGGTCGTCTCCGAGGCGTTCCCAGTCGACGCCGTGTCCCCCCGCTCCCGTCTCCATCACGAAGGAGTGCAGGGCCAGGTGCCGACGGGGCCAGGTGGCAGCCGAGGCACGCCGAATGGACAGGCCATTGGAAGCAAGAACCGCGGCGCTGTCGGCCAAGAGTCCCCGGCGGTCGGTCGTCACGATCGAGAGCCGTGTCGTCGCCGTGCCCGGCATGGGTCGAGCTGCGGCACGGACCTCTCCCTGCTCCAGCTTGGGGTGGCAGAGTGCGATGTCGCCGGCCAGCGCCTCGGGAGACTCGCTCATGAGCCACAGGGCCGGAGCTTCCCGGACCATGGACCTGGCCCGGTGGTAGGGGATGCGCGTGCCTCGAAGCAGGCGCCGCACCGCCACCGCCTGGCTCGCGGCGCGCGCGCTGCGGTGTTCAGCGACCTGCAGGTCGATGAGCGAGCCCATGACCTCGTCGAAGGCATCGGGGTCGGCGAGCAACCAGGAGTGGCCGCCAGGGACGACCTGACCGTCTGACCCCACCGAACGGCACAACGCCTCGAAGGCGACGCGGGGGATGATGGCGTCGGCATCACTCGTGAGCACGAGGACAGGCGTTCCTCGAGCCCGGACCGAGGCCAACTCACCTGCCAGGTCCGCTGTCCGGGCCACGTGGGCGGCGCGGATCATCCCGAGGGGGTGTTGCACCAGATTGAACATGACGTCGCGGCTCAGGGTCCCGACCAGGTCGAGTGTCTGCAGGCTCGGCCGCAATTCCCGGGCGAAGGAAGCGGCCCAAGACCACAGCGGCCTCGACGACACCCCGCCGACGGCGTTCAGGAGCACGAGGTAGGAGACGAGGTCGGGACGGCGCTCGGACAACGCGATGGCGACGCCCCCGCCAAAGGAGTGACCGATGAGGAGCACGGGCGGATCCACCCCCACGGTGTCCATGAAGGCCGCCACCCAATCGGCGTAGCCGTCGAAGCTCAGCTGGTCGGACGGCAGCCCGGCCGTCCCCCCGAACAACGGCATCGCCGGGGCATAGGCCCGAACCCCGCGCGTGGCCAGGCGATTGATGGCGCGCTCGTAGGTCCGACTACCGAGACCCCAGCCGTGGAGGAACACCAACGCGGGACCGGCCGACCCTCCCGTCCCGTAGCTGGCAGGACGACCGTCGACCTCGGTCCGGTGCCACGTCAGCCGCCCCACATCGGGCACGGCAGACGACCTTCGCCGCCACAGCAGGTCCACGACGGAGAAGTTACGAGGCTTTGGCAGAGCGAGGTTTCGAGTTTGTGCCCCCCGGCGCCGAGTTCACACATCGTTCACAGGGCCGATCCGTCGCGTTCACAGGCCGCTCTCGGGGCTGCCACGGATCGCGTGTCCTCTCAGCTTGGACCAGCTTGGGCGGAGCCTCGACGTTGGGTATCGTCACCTGTCGTCGTGGACGTCATACGACAGATGCTGACTGGGAGGTTTCCCCCATGGCTGTCTCGGGCCAATGTGCGAACTGTGGGGCACCACTGCCCTCAAGCCAAGCAAACGGCTACTGCGAACGGTGCACCGCAGCATGGCAGCGGGGGAACGTTGCGCAAGATGAGAATCTTGCTTTCGACAATGGCACCGCGCTGACCGTCCCGGGCCAATGTGCGAACTGTGGAGCACCACTACCCTCAAACCGGGCAACCGATTACTGCGAGAAGTGCACGGCAGCATGGCTACGCGGGAACGCGGCGGGACAGGAAGCCGGAAACTAAACCGTCTTCCATCGGAAGGCGCAGGCTGACCCTTACCGAGAAGCGCCGTGGTGCGGATTCAGTCGCACCCTGAGTTGCGACCTCGTCTCGCGTCTCTCGGCACCGCGGCTGTCCGAGGCTCAGCCCTCGACCTCGGCCGGCTTCCGAGCACCCAACCGCTGCTTGACCAAGAGCGCGCCGGCGCCCAGAGCCACCCCGGCCGGGACCACCAGGTCCGGATAGTCGAACTCAGGAGTGCCCTCCGCGGGGCAGTCGCTGCGGGGACGGGTCAGGACGAAGGTCTCGAGCACGGTGTAGCTCGGGGCCGGG
>JASHUM010000074.1 GCA_030040015.1 Acidimicrobiales bacterium | reverse complement strand
GGTGTGCCGCCCCGCTTCAGGCCTATCGGCACCAGCGCGCCAATGCCTGAGGCCTGGTCAGCGGCGTGTCACGTGGTCCAGGCACGGTCGAGGGCCCAACCCGCCCAACGCCTCAACAAAACGCCGCCCGAGGGGCTCCACAGGGTCCGTCACGACCGGGCGAGTAGCGTTGCAACGGCGATGGGCTGCTTGGTCTTTGTTCTTCATGCTGGCCGTGGCCTTCCTCGGCGTGGGCTTCGCCGTCCACGCCCTGTGGTTGGCCGCCATCGTGTTCGCGGTGTTCTGGCTGGCCGGCTTCGCCTTCTCCCAGGGACGGCGGAGGGGAGAGCGAAGACGCTACCGGCGCGACCACTGGTAGCTCGCAGCCGCCGATCCCCGCCCGCTCGGTGCCGGGACCTCGGTCATCGGTCCTTGTTCATTGGTCCTTGTCGGTGACGCCGGCAGAGTCGAACGTGGCCATCTCGCCCAGGATGCGTGCCGCGCTCTGGACCACCGGCACGGCCAGGACGGCGCCGGTCCCTTCGCCGAGCCGCAGGTCGAGGTCGAGCACCGGCCGTAGCCCCATGTGCTCGAGGGCGGCGCTCGCACCGGGCTCGACCGAGCGGTGCCCAGCGACCAGGTAGCCCAACGTGTCGGGGGCGAGTCCGACGGCGACGAGGGCGCCGGCGCACGACACCACGCCGTCGACGAGCACGGGGACCCCGAGGGCGGCGCCTCCCATCATCAGCCCGGCCAGGGCGGCGATCTCGAGCCCTCCCACCTCGGCCAGGACGTCGAGAGGTCCGGAGCCGGCGCCCAGTCGCGAGCGTGCCCCGGCCACCACCGCCGCCTTGTGGGCGAGCATGACGTCGTCGATGCCGGTTCCCCGGCCTGTCACCGTCGCCGGGTCCCGGCCGGTGAGGGCGGAGATGACCGCGGCTGCGGCAGTGGTGTTCCCGATCCCCATGTCGCCGCCGACCAACAGGCGGGCGCCGTCTCGGACGGCACCGCAGGCGACGCCGACACCGACGTCGAGGGCCGCCTCGGCCTCGGCTGCCGTCATGGCCGGCCCGCGGGACAGGTCCGCCGTCCCCCTCCGGATGTTTCGCCGGAGAAGCTCCGGGGCGTCGGGCAGGTCGCCGGCCATCCCCACGTCGACGACGGTCACGCTGGCGCCCACCTGACGGGAGAGCACGTTGATGGCGGCACCGCCGGCGCAGAAGTTCGCCACCATCTGGACGGTGACCTCCTGGGGCCAGGGCGTGACCCCCCGGGCGACGACGCCGTGGTCGGCGGCGAAGACGCACACCGTCACCGGCTCGGGAACCGGCGGGGGACAGCGTCGGGCCATGGCGCTCAACCGCCGCCCGATCTCCTCGACCTGTCCCAGAGCGCCTCTGGGCTTGGTCAACCTGTCGTTCAGCTCGTCGGCGGCTCGGGCCGAGGCGGCGTCGACAGGGACGACGCCGTCGCGGGCCTCGGCCCAGGTGAGGATCGTCATGGGTTCGGGATCCTTTCACGGAGGGCGACGGAGAGCGCGGTGTCGAGCACGTCGAGGCCCTCGGCGGAGGGAACCGCGATGCGGTGCACACCGGGCATGCCGAAGTTGGCGCAGTCGCGCACCAGGACTCCGCACCGGGCCAGCGCATCTCGGAGGCCGGGACGCTCGACGAGCACCCAGTTGGCCTGCGAGGGACGGGCATCGAGGCCGTGACCCGACAGCACGGAGACGAGCTCGGCTCGAAGCCGGGCCACACCCTGCCCCCACGACACGAGGTCAGCGGTGTCGAGCAGTTCGGGGAGCGAGGCGACCGCCGGTCCGTTCACGGCCCAGGGAGCCTGGCGCCTGGTGCAGCGCTCCACCACGCCGGGATGTGCGAGGACGTATCCCAGGCGGAGCCCGGGACAGGCGAAGAGCTTCGTGAGAGAGCCGACCACGACTGCGCCGTCGTCGCCCCGGGTCCAGCTCCCGGTGGCCAGTGGATAGAAGGCCTCGTCCCACACCTCGGCGTGCTCGTCGGGCCCGGCGAGAAGGCCGGTGGGGTTGTGGGGGTTCGAGCGCCAGCGCGGCCCGCCGCCCCGGGGGTGCAAGGCGAACTCCGGTT
Source organism: Acidimicrobiales bacterium (assembly GCA_030040015.1). Lineage (GTDB taxonomy): Bacteria > Actinomycetota > Acidimicrobiia > Acidimicrobiales > UBA8190 > UBA8190. The sequence continues at coordinate 36,839 of JASHUM010000074.1, read as the reverse complement.
CGCGCACCGACCCGCCCAGCTCTGCGGCCACCAGGGCGATGGCCTCGGCTCCGCCGTTGGTGAGGAGCACCCGCTCGGTCTCCACCCCGATGGCCCCGGCCAGCGCACCGGTGGCCTCGTCCGGGTCGGGATAACGGCCGACGGCGTCGAGGTGGCGGGCGACCACCGGCACCGGGTCGGGGGCCAACGGGTTGAGCGAATGCGACAGGTCGAGCAGGTCCCGGATCCCGAGCGCCCGCCGGACCCGCTCGCCGTCGCCCCCGTGCGGGCCCGGGACCGGGGCGCTCACTGGCGCACCCTCCGACGCTGCGACGCGGCCACGACGACGAGCCCGCCCACGAGCGCGGCCCACACGTGGCGGGACAGCCGCACCGCCCCGGCGACGTCGGCGGGCTCGGGGGGCCGGCCCGTCCCGAGCGTTGCCCGCAGCTCCAGGCGTCCGCCGTAACGGTTCGTGCCGCCCAGGCGGACCCCCAGGGCGGCGGCGAAGGCGGCTTCGGCCACCCCAGCGTTGGGTGAGGGGTGGGCCGGCGCTTGGAATCGGACGCAGCGCACCACGTCAGCGGCGGATCGGGGCCGCACCAACGCCACCAACCCGGCGCACAGGCGGGCGGGCAGCCACTCGACGACGTCGTCGGCTCGAGCGCTGGCCCAGCCGAATTGCTCGTAGCGCGCCGAGCGGTACCCGACCATCGAGTCGAGGGTGTCGGCCGCCCGCTGGAGGCAGGCGCCGGGTGCACCGAGGAGCGCCGCCCAGAGCGCCGGTGCCACGATGGCGTCCACCGTGTTCTCTGCCACGGACTCCACCGCGGCGCGCGCCATCTCCTTGACGTCGAGCACGTCCGGGTCCCGGCCCACCAGGCCGGGGAGCAGCGCTCGAGCCCGGTCGAGGTCCCCGGTCGACAACGCCTCGCCCACGTCCCCGGCGAGTGCCCACAGGGCCCGGGCGCCCACCGACATCGCCGTGCACAGCGGCGTCGAGGCGGCCAGCCACCCGGCGCCGAGGCCGAGACCGAGGCCGGCGGCGGCGAAGACGGTGCCACGGGCGCGGCTCGGCCCGTAGTGGGCGTGCTCGAGACGGCGCATGGCGCGTCCGAAGGCGGAGACGGGGTGGACGCCCGGCGGGGGCTCCCCGAGCGCGGCGTCGAGCAGCAGCCCGGCGGCAGCGGCGCCGGCGTGGGGCATCACGTGTCGCCCGCCCACCGTCACGACCACCTCAGGGCGAGCACGACGAGACCGGCGGTTTCGCCCACGACGCCGGCAGCCCCGAGCACGTCCCCGGTGAACCCCCCGATGCGGCGACGGGCGAAGAGCGCCACGGCGGCGAACATCGTCGCCTCGGCCACGAGCGCCACCAGGCCTCGCCCGTGGCGGCCGGCGACGGCCAGTGCCACGCAGCCGGCGAGCCCCACCGCCACGAGGATCGAACCGGTGCGTCTGCGGCGCGCTCCGGCCACGAAGACATCGGCCAGTCCCCCCTCGGTGCGGGCATAGGGGAGCACCCTGGACGTCACCACCATGGCGGCGCGTGACACCCCCCACAGTGCGGCCACCGCCAACGGCGCCGGTGCCACGGTGGCGAACACGGCGAAGCGCACGAGAAGGACGACCGCCAGCGTCACGACGCCGAACGCGCCCAGCGCCGGGTCGCGCATGACGTCGAGACGGCGTCGGCGCTCGAGCGGCGGCAGGAGACCGTCGGCGGCGTCGGCCAACCCGTCGAGGTGCAGGCCGCCGGTGAGCACGCCGTCCGCGGCCACCGCCACGGCGGCGGCCACGGCGGCGGGCAGGACGTGGGCCGCGCCCCACCACAGCCCCCCCACGGCGAGGCCGATGCCCATGCCGACGAACGGGAACCAGGCCATGTCCTGGGCCGACGGGACCGAAGACCGTCCGAAGGGAGTGAGGAAGGAGAGCGCGCCGCGCATCAGCCCGGCGACAACGGCAAGACCCGGCCTGCCACCACCAGGAGCACCTGGTCGGACACGGCGGCCACCGCCTGGTTGACCTCGCCCAGGACGTCACGGAAGCGGCGTCCGGCTTCGCTCGCCGGGTGCACGCCCATGCCGACCTCCTCGGACACGACGACGGTGAGCGTGTGGCGGGTCGACAGCGCCGCGCACAGGTCCTCGGTGGCCGGCGCCGTCCCATCGTGAGCGGCGACCCAGGGGCCGAGCGAGTCGACCAGCACCGTGCCGGTGGCGGCGCGGATCCGGCCCGGGAGGTCGATGCCCGCTTCGACCGTCGACCACGACGCAGCTCGCCGCGCCCGGTGCCGCTCAACCCGGGCGGCGAGGTCGGAGTCGTCGCCCACCGACATGGTGGCCAGATAGGTCACGGGATCCCCGGGGCGAGCGGCGATGGCCTCGGCCACTTCCGACTTCCCCGAGCGGGCGCCGCCCAGGACCAAGACGAGCGAGGGGCCCGGGCTCAATCCTCGATGCCCTTCATCGAACCGCCCTTCCTCCGAGGACTGGTGTCGTCGGCACGGGCCAGGCGTCCGGGCTCGCTCCAGAGGAGCAGTACCGTTGCGGGACAGCGCCGGGATCTCACCGGTCTTCGCTGTGCCAGTACCGCCTCAGGGTCGGCTGAGGTGGGCGCGAGGGTAGCCCTCTGCCTTTATGGCCGGCAACCGCCTCAGGGAGTCGCGGACGACATCCCGGCCAGCTGTCCGCAGGCGGCGTCGATGTCGGCCCCGCGCGTGACCCGAACCGTGGCGTTCACCGCCAGCCGCCGGAGCTGGGCGGCGAAGGCGGAGACGACGGCGGGTGGGCTTCCCGGCGCGCCGTATCCCGGGGTGGGGTTGAGGGGGATGAGGTTCACGTGCGCTCGCAGGGGCGTGGCGAACTGCGCCAGCTGGCGTGCGTCCTCGGGACTGTCGTTCACCTGGTCGATGAGGGCCCACTCCAGGGACAGGCGGCGGCCCGAGCCATCCACGTAGCGACGGCAGGCGTCGGCGAGGAGCCCGAGCGGGTACCTCCGGTTGACAGGGACGATGCGGTCGCGCAGGGCGTCGTTGGCGGCATGCAGCGACACGGCCAGGCCGACCGGGAGCGGCTCGGCTGTCAGTCGCACGATGCCGGGCACGATGCCGACGGTCGAGAGCGTGATATGGCGGGCCGAGATCCCGACATCGGCGTGCAGGCGCCGCACCGCCCGCCACACGGCCTCGAAGTTGGCCAGAGGCTCTCCCATGCCCATGAACACCACGTTGGAGAGCCTCCGCGGCCGGGCCTCGCGGATGGCGGCGAGCACCTGCTCGACGATCTCGCCGGCGCTGAGATGACGGGTGAAGCCGGCCTGCCCGGTGGCGCAGAAGGCGCACCGCATGGCGCATCCGGCCTGTGACGACACGCACACGGAGCTGCGCCGGCGGTAGTGCATGAGCACGCTCTCGACCACGGCGCCGTCGGGGAGGCGCCACAGCCACTTCACGGTCTGGCCATCCGCGCTCGACCGCCTCCTCTCTTCGGCCAGCGACAGGCCAAGCTCCTCGCCGAGGCGCAGGCGCAGTGACGACGGGAGGTCGGTCATCTCCGAGGGCCGCAGGGCGCGTCGGTACAGACCGTCCCACACTTGTCGGACGCGGTAGGACGGCTGGCCGTGGAGGAGTCGGGCGAGGTCGTGGCGATCGACCTCGTACAGGCGCGCCACGAGCGGCAAGGTTAGGGCGCGACCCGGCGCGCAGCGGCTCAGAGGTTCAAGTCGTCGTCGCGCCGTGCCGATACAGGACGTGGACCGACCGAATGCTCTAGCCGGGGGTCAGAGGGGAGGGCCGACCCAGCCGTCGACCTTCCCCTCCTTGTCTCTGGCCATCTCCTCCCGGCCACGGGCGATACCGTTTCGGCGCCGTGCCCGATCCCCTCTCCCCCGAGTTCCTCGACGTCGCCGTGGCCGGGGGCGCCCTGCGGGTGGGCCGCTTCGGGTCGGGCCCCGAGGTCGTGCTGGGGTTGCACGGGATCACGCGCGCCCTCATGGACCTCGCCCCGCTGGCCCGGAGGCTCTCGCCCGAGCGGTGCCTGGTCGCTCCCGACCTGCGAGGACGCGGCGCCAGTAACCACCTGCCCGGGCCCTACGGCCTGCGGGCCCACGCCGCGGACTGCGCCGCGGTGTTGACACAGCTGTCTGTGGGGCCGGTGCCCGTCGTCGGCGAGTCGATGGGCGCCTACGTCGGCGTGGTGCTGGCAGCCGAGCATCCCGAGCTCGTGGAGCGACTGGTGCTCGCCGACGGGGGGATCCCCTTGTCGGAGCCGGTCGAGGGCGATCCCGAGGTGGTCGTGGAGGCCGTCCTGGGCCCGGCGCTCGAGCGCCTGGGCCGGGTGTTCCCGTCGCGCCAGGCCTACCTCGAGTTCTGGAAGGCCCATCCGGCGTTCCGCCACGAATGGGGTGCGGACGTCGAAGCGTTCCTCGACTACGAGCTCGAAGAGGTCGACGGCGGGTTCCGGTCCCGGGCCCGTCCCGAGGCGGTGCGGGTGGACGGGGCCGAGCACCTCGTCGACCCCACCCTGGTGCAGCGGTCGCTCGAAGCGCTTCGTTGCCCGGTGTGGTTGCTGCGGGCTGAGCGCAACTTGATGGACGAGCCGCCTCCGCTCCTGCCCGAGGAGTTGGTCGCGCCCTGGCGCCGGCGCCTGACCGCCTTCCACGACGAGGTGGTCGACGGGACCAACCACTACACATTGTGCTTCGGCGACGTCGGCACCCGCCGGCTGGCCGAAGTGCTCGCCCTCGCCGCGGGCGCGACGGCGTCGTAGCCTGAGAAGGTGGCCGAGGCTCGCTCCTTCGATGCGTGGCGCGACCACCTGCTCTCCACCTACCGGCGCCCCGGCCAGTCGAGTGCCGGAGGGGGTGTGCACCACCTGGCCATGATCTGCAGCGACGTCGAACGGACCATCGCCTTCTACCAGGACGTCTTGGGCTTCCCGCTGGTCGAGGTGATCGAGAACCGCGACTGCCCGGGGTCCACCCACTTCTTCCTCGACATCGGCCACGACAACCTGCTCGCCTTCTTCGACTTCCCCGGTCTGGGGCTCGGTCAGGCCATCGAGGCCCACGGTGCGGTGCAGCACGTGGCCATCTCGGTCGACCGAGCGCACCTCGACGCCGTCCGGCGCCGGCTCGACGCCGCCGCCATCTCCTATCTGGGGCCCGATCGAGGGCTCACCGACTCCCTGTACGTGAAGGACCCCGACGGCATCCAGGTCGAGCTGCTGGCTCAGCCGCTCAGGCACATGGAGGGCGCCACGCTCCGCGCCTGAGCCCGGCCCGCAACCCACCTTGCCCGAGCGACACCTGGGAGCCGAGGTGCCACGGTCCGTCGTCTCGAAGACGTGGGGTTCCCCGAGTTCCTGCGCATTGGCAGATGCCGTACGCTTCCACCGCACGATGTTCCAGGGCGGAGGGGCGACGCGATGAACATCGAGGACGAAGCCGCCATGGTGGCCGAGGGAGCATCATCACCCGGCCCGGCCGAGGAGTCCCACTCCCGCGACCTCGACCAGCTCTTCCTCCTCCACTCGGCCGCACTGCAGACCGGCGAGGCGTTGGCGCAGTGGTGGTTCCAGTGGCGGGCCGAGGTCCAGGACGCCGTCACCGAGGAGTCGCTCGACACCGTCTTGCACGACTCGCTCGACGCCATCAGCCAGGCCCTCCGGGCCGACGGCGTGGCCGTCCTCCTTGCCGACGACGCCGGTGAGCTCGTGGTTCGCGCCGCGAGAGGCCGGCCACCCGAGCTCTTCGGTGCGGTGGGCGTCGCCTCTGGGGCCGGCATGGCCGGCCGGGTGTTCGCCCGACGCCAACCCTGGGTGGTCGAGGACCTCTCCGCCATCGAGGTGGTCTCGGAGGTGCTGCGCGACAGCGGGGTGCGATCTCTCGTCGCCGTGCCCATCTCCGTCGGAGGCCGGGTGGTCGGGGTGCTCCACGCCGACAGCTACCAGCTCTCATTCTTCGACGACGGGGACGCCACGCTCCTGTCGTTGGTGGCGGACCGCCTGGGTGCGGTCATGGAGCGGGTCCGTCTGTTCCGAGCCGAGACGTCGGCCCGCGCCGAGGCCGAGGCGGTCGCCAGCCGCCTCGAGCGGCTGCAGCGCATCACCGTCGCCCTCTCCCGCGACCTGACGGCCGAGGAGGTGGCCGGCACGCTCTTCGGCGACCTGGCCGGGACCATCGACGACGCTGCCACCGTCCACCAAGTGTGGCTCGTGCAGGGCGACCGCCTTCGCCTCGTCCCGGGCGGGCACGTGAGCGAGACCACCACCACCTTCTCGGACGTCTCCCTCGACGACTCCCTGCCCGGGCCGGAGGTGGTGCGCAGCGGCGAGCCCATGTGGCTGACCACCCGCAAGGAGATCGAGTCCTTCTCGTCGCTGGCCGGGAGCCGGCTCGCGGTCGAAGCCCTGGCTGTGCTCCCCCTGGCGGTGGAGGGCCGGGTGCTCGGCGTGCTCGTCGTCGGCTATCGAGACTCCAACCTCTTCGAGGAGGAGGACCGTTTCTTCCTCACCGTGGTCGCCCGCCAGACGGCCGAGTCGCTGCACCGGGCCGAGGTGCGCCAAGCACGCCTCCGGGCTTCGATGGCCAATGCCCTGTTGGCGGACGTCTCTGCCGCGTTGGGATCGTCACTCGACTTGGACAGCGCCTTGCGCCGCGCCCTGGGTGAGCTCGTACCTCGTGTCGCCGACCTGGCCAGCTTCCACGTCTTCGACGAGCTCGGCCTGCCCCGGCGCGTCGCGGTCGTGCATCGCGATCCCGAGGTCGACACCGCCATCTCCGACGTCCCGGAAGAGGCGACTCACGAGGCCGACAGCGTCCTGGCCACACTGGAGGCGGCGGGAGGTCGCCCGTTGCTCGTTCCCGGGCGGCGCTTCGTCGAGGAGGTCGCCCTCGGTCCCTCCCATGCCGAGCGCCTGAGACAGCTGGAGATCACCTCGGCCATCGCCGTGCCGCTTTCGGCCCGCGGCGAGCAGTTGGGGTTGCTCGGCCTCATGCGCGTCGAGGAGCCGTTCACGAAGGACGACGTCGATCTGGCCGGCCAGCTCGGGCTCCGGGCTTCCGACGCCATCGACAACGCCCTGCAACACGAACGCCGGGTGGCGGTGGCCCGGGCCCTCCAGGCGAGCTTGCTCCCGCCCGAGATGGAGCCGGTCCCCGGTGCCGAGGTGGCGGCGCTGTTCCATCCCTCGAGTGCCGGCGCCGACGTGGGTGGCGACTTCTACGACCTCTTCCCGGTGGGCAGCGACCGGTGGGTGCTCATGATCGGGGACGTCTCGGGAAGTGGCGCCGCCGCCGCCGCGCTCACCGCCCAGGTCCGACACGGTGCCCGGGTGGCGGCTCGGGCCGGTCTCGAGCCCGCTGCCGTGGTGGCGGCGGTGAACGCCACCTTGGACGAGACCACGGGCTCGGAGTGGTTCTGCACCATGGTCTACGTCGAGATGGTCCCGCATCCCGACGGCATCGACCTTCAGGTCATCTGCGCCGGGCACGTCCCTCCCCTGGTCGTGGCGTCGGGCACGGTGGAGGAGCTCCGGTGCCAGGCACCGCTCCTCGGCGTCCTGCCCAGCGCCGTCTTCGACGCCCGCCGGCTTCGCCTGGCGCCGGGCCACGCCCTGGTCATGGTCACCGACGGGGCCACCGAGGCGCGTGCTTCGGATCGTGGATCGGAGTCCTTCTTCGGCGAGGACCGGTTGCGGCAGGTGGTGGCCGAAGCTGCCGGGAGCGACGCCCAGGGGTTGGTCGACGCCGTGGCCGGCGCCGTGCTCGCCCACACCGGCGGTCAGCTCGACGACGACCTGGCCCTGGTGGCGCTGCGGGCCATCCCGGCCCGGGCTCGCGACGGAGAGCCGGCCTAGAACCGCACCCAGTACGAGCCGGACAACATCTGCTCCAGGCTCGCCCGGTGCATGATCATGTCGTCGGGGTCCTCGGGCATGGGGATCTCGCCGAAGAGGACCTGGCGCCTCGCCACTCGGCTCATGACCACGGCGTGACGCACCGCCGCGTAGAGCGAGAAGAACTCGAGATCCCGGGGGGCACGCCCGCTCGCCGCCTCGTAGGTGGCGGCCACGTCCTGCGTGCGCATGAAGCCCGGCATGCCTTGGAGCCCGGCATCGACGGCGATGTCGTCGAGGAACCGGTGCAGGTAGATCATCCAGCCGAGGTCGATCTCCGTCGGGCCGGTGGCGGCCATCTCCCAGTCGAGCACGGCCACCGGCTCGAAGTGGCGGAACATCATGTTTCCGATGCGGGCGTCACCCCAGCTGACGAGCGTCGGCCCTTCGTCGCTCGGCCAGTGGTCCTCGAGCCAGGCGAAGGAGCGCTCGATGAGCGGCGATCGCGCCCCGTCCGACACCACCCATTCGTAGTACGCGGCGGTGTCGGCCACGTGCCGGCGAAGGGCGGTGTCGCCCGGGCGGTCGAGCTCGAGGAACCTCAGCTCCTCCGGCTCCACCTCGGCGCCGTGGATGGCGGCCAGCGTGCGCACGGCGGCATCCTGGAGCCGGCGCTGGTCGGCTGGTGATGCCTCGGACAGCCACGAGCCGAATGGATAGGGCATCACGTCGGGGGGCACCTGCCCCTCCACCTGCTCCATGACGAAGAACGGGGCGCCGAGGTGGCGGGCGTCGAGTTCGAGCCACATCGTGGTCGGAACGGGGACCGGCGAGCGCGCGCCGACCAGCCGCATCACCTCGAACTGCTTGGCCAGGTCGTAGACGGGGAACACCGGGGCGGCGGCCGGGTCGGGTGCCAGGCGGGCGGCACAGCGTCGGTGCCGGGAGACGCCGGTGTCCTCCCACGACACCTCGAAGAGGATGGTCTCGCTCGACATCCCGTTGGACTCCGGGACGCTCAGTTCCGACAGGAGTGGGTTCCGCACCTTGGTGGCCAGCCATGTCTTCAGGTCGCGTCCCACCCGCTCTCGGTCGCGGGTGGAGGTCTTGGGACGCGTGGTCTCGCTCACGGTGCCAGCGCCCCCCAGTCGGCGAAGCCGGAGGGAAGGTGGCGCCCGAAGGTCCCGTGCTCGAACATCCCCCAACCCTCGGTGCCCTGGCAGACGGCCCGGGCCACGTGGTCGACCACCCCGAAGGACACGCGTCCTGCCACCGCCGGGTCGTCGAGGTCGACGGCGACCCCTTCGGCCCATCCCCGTCCCCGCCACTGGCCGTGTCCCCAGTCCGGGTCACCCCCGTACCCGGGCCCGCAGTTGAGCGCCACGAACCCGAGCGTCTCCACGTCGACCGTGAATCGTCGTCGTCGTCCCAGGTGCAAGGTGGCCCCCTCGGGCGAGCGCGTCCCGGGCCGGTACCGGACGTCGACCTCGGGCCAGCCCAGCTGTTCGGCGCGCAGTTCCGGGCCCGGTCCCCACACCCGGACCGCCTCGGACAGCAGGCGTTCGCCCTCGCCGTCCTCCTGGGCGATGACGATCAGGGCGAAGTCGTCGAAGCGCAGTGGAACGTAGGTCCACCAGAAGCCGAAGTTCGGGTCGGGCTCGGCGCCGGCGCGCCCGGGTGCCTCGGGCTCCCCGACGGGACGGATTCCCCACGACCGGTCGCGAGTTCCCACCCAGCGGTCGCCTGACACGGTGCACTCCTCGCCGTCGACGACCAAGGTGCCCGACCACGTGCCCACCTGGGCGAAGCGCTGGGCGTCGAGGATGATGCGCCCGCCTTGGCGCATGACGTGGCGAGGCTCCTCCGAAGCGGGGAAAGAGCCGGTGAACGTGAGGTCGAACCCGACCCCGAGAGCGGCGGCGTCGCACACCAGGCGGACCTGGCGCAAGGGTTCGACCACCTCGACCCGGTAGGCGCCGACCTCCTGGCGCATGCGGTCGTCGCCGAGCGCGTCGGAGAACCGCACCGTGTGCTGGCACCGGCCGCGGCGGACCGTGGCATAGGCGTCGATGACCCCGAGGTTGGGGTAGATGCCGAGCCCGGTCACCAGGAACAGCTCACCGGTGCGGTCATGGGCGTTGAAGTAGGAGCGGTCGTAGGCGTTGCGATCGCTCGTCGCCATGTGGCGCACCGACAGTGGGACCTGGTGGACCGGGAATTCGTCCATGGGGACGGGCGCCGTGCTCACAGGTCGGCGAGCCCCAGGTCGAGGTTGGGACGGTCCAACCCACCGTCCACTTCGAGTACCTTTCCGGTCACGTAGGCGGCGGCGGGAGAGCACAGGTAGACCACGGCGGCAGCGATGTCCTCGGGGTCCCCGATGCGCCGCAACGGGGTGGCACGCTCCATCTCCGTGCGCAGGTCGTCGTCGGTGAGCACCACCTCCAAGGCCGAGGTGGACACCGACCCCACCGCCACGGCATTGACCCGGATACGCGGGGCCAGGTCCGTGGCGGTCAGGCGGGTCAAGTGGGCGAGGGCGGCCTTCGCCGTGCCGTAGGCGAGGAAACCCCGTCCCTGGGTGCGGCCCATGGCCGAGGAGATGTTCACCACGGCACCACCCTCCCCGGCCAGCATGTGGGGCACCGCCGCCCGGGTGAGGGCGTGGGCGGTGGCGACGTTGAAGTGGAAGGCGGCTTCCAGAAAGCGCGGCGAGGTGTCGAGGAAGGGCCGGGGCATGGTCCCGCCCACGTTGTTGACCACGATGTCCAGGCGGCCGAACACCTCGGCCGCCCGCTCGGCCAGGGCGGTCACGGCGTCGAGGTCGTCGAGGTCGGCCTGGACGACCTCGGCCCTCCGGCCGGCGGACTTCACCTTGTCGGCTACCGCCTCGAGCTGGTCCGTGTTCCGGGCCGACACGAGCACGTCCGCTCCCGCCTCGGCCAGGCCGACGGCCACGGCGGCGCCGATGCCTCGACCCGAACCGGTCACGACGGCGGCCCGGTCGGTCAGCCGGAAGCGGTCGAGGATCACGACGGGCGGCTGGGTGGGAGGCCGAGCTTGCCGTGGTCCCAGGTGACCGTGCGCTCCACGTGGACCTTGATCACCACCCGCTTGTTGAGCATGGTCTCGACGAAAGGCCGCATCTCCTCGGTGTAGGAGCCGTAGTAACGCTCGAACAGGTCGACGCCGAGGGCGAACATCCTGTCGGGGTCCTCGACGACCTCGGCCCTGCCCACGAGCTCCACTCCGCGCAGCTCCTCGTAGTAGTCGCCGTCCTCGAGGAGGCAGGTGACGCGGGGATCGCGGCGCAAGTTGAGGGCCTTCTGGGACTTGGCCTTGGTCTCGATGGCCACGCAGCCCTCGAGGAAGCCGTACCACATGGCCACGGCGTGGATGGACCCGTCGTGGTTGACGGAACACAGCGTCATGGGACGGCGCTCGTGCAAGAAGGCGTCCACTTCGCCCGGCGTCATCTTGATGACGTCACGCTGCTTGACGCCGTGCCCCATCCGGCGGTTCGTGCCCTCGGACAACGCCCCTCCCCTCGCTGCGGGCCGGCCGAGCGTAGCGGGGCCGGACGCCGCTCAGCCGCTTGCGACCAGGGGCAGGGACTCGAAGCGCCTGGTGAACGGCCCGGGCGAGAGCCGCCCCTGGGCCGGATCGGCCGCGTAGTCGGGCATGGCCGAGAGCAGCTCCTCGAGGACCACCCTGCCCTGGAGCCGAGCGGCGGCCGCGCCCAGGCAGTGGTGCGGCCCGGAACTGAAGCTCAGGATCCGGCGCGGGGCGCGGGTGACGTCGAGCTCCTCGGCGTCGGCCCCGAACTCCGCTTCGTCCCGGTTGGCCGAGGCGAAGAGCATGTGCACCTTGGCGCCGGCCGCAACGTCGTGGCCGCGCAGCTGCACCGGGCGGGTGGTGGTGCGCGACAGCCCCTGGACGGGGCTCGTCCAGCGCAGCAGCTCCTCCACGGCGACAGCGGTCAGTGCCGGGTCCTCGACGAGGCGACGGCGTTGGCGCCGGTTCTCGGTCAGTGCCACGGCGGTGCCCGAGAGCAGACCCGAAGCCGTGTCGTTGCCACCGGCGATCATGACGAAGCAGAAGCCGAGGACCTCCTCGGTCCCGAGCGGGCGACCATCCACCTCGGCTCGGACCACCACCGAGAGCATGTCGTCGCCCGGCGCACGCCGTCGTGTGGCGGCGAGCTCGGTGAAGTACCCATACAGCTCGGTGAGCGCCTCTCGGGCGTGGAGGATCTGACCCGAGGCGTTGGCCGAGACGATGGCGCTGCTCCACCGCCCGAACGTGGAGCGGTCCGACTCAGGGACGCCGAGGTAGTGGGCCACCACCAGCGAGGGCAGTGGACCGGCGAGCTCGACGGCGAAGTCCCCTCCGCCCGCTTCGGCCATCGCCGCCAGGCGAGCCCGGGCGAAGGCGCGCACCTCGGGCTCGAGCTCGGAGACCCGGGTGGGGGTGAACAGGCGGTTCACCAGCCGCCGGTAGTCGGTGTGCCGGGGCCGGTCCATCATCACCAAGGTGGGGGTGAGACCGAGCTTGGCGATCTCGTCCTCCTCGAAGGTGAGTCCCTGTGCCGACGAGAAGGTGGTCCCGTCGGTCGCGGCGCCGAACACGTCGTCGAAGCGCGACAAGACCCAGTAGCCCCTGTCGGCGACGAAGTGGACGGGGTCCTCGTTGCGCAGTCGCCGGTAGGTGGGATAGGGGTCGGCCCAGAAGACCGGGTCGAGAGGGTCGAAGCGGACCGGAGCGGTGGTCGTCATGGCGCGGGGGTGAAGGCGCAGGGCAGGTGCTTGATCCCGTTGATGAAATTGGAGCGTAGGCGGCTCGGCTCGCCGGTGGCGGAGACGTCGGGCAGCCGGCGGAACAGCTCCCGGTACATCACGGTGATCTCCCGGCGGGCCAGGTGCGCACCGAGGCAGAAGTGGGGACCGGGGGCACCGAAGCCGACGTGGGGGTTGGGCTGGCGCAGCACGTCGAAGCGGTAGGGGTCGTCGAAGACGGCCTCGTCGCGGTTGGCCGAATTGTAGAAGAGGATCACCTTGTCGCCGACGTCGAACTCCTGTCCCGACAGCACGGCCGGCTCGGTCACGGTACGGCGCATGAAGATGACCGGCGAGGCCCAGCGCACGATCTCGTCCACGGCCGTCGGTGCCGCACCCTCGAAGTCGGCCTGCCACGCGGCGCGCTGGTCGGGGTGCTCGGTGAGCGCCCACAGCCCGTGGCTGATGGCGTTGCGGGTGGTCTCGTTGCCCGCCACCAGGAGGAGGATGAAGAACGAAGAGAGCTCGGCCCGGCTGAGCGACTCGCCGTCCACGTTGGCGTGCACGAGGTCCGAGGTGAGGTCGTCGGTTGGGTGCTCGGTCCGGAACCCGGCCAGGTCGTCCATGAGCGAGGCCAGCTCGTTGGCGGCGTCGAAGAAGGTGACGAGCACGTCGGTGCCCTCCGGGATGTACTCGGGGTCGCCGGAGCTCAAGATGACGTTCGAGCAGTGGAACACGCGGTCGTAGTCGCGTTCGGCCACACCCATCATGTCGCAGATGACTTTGAGAGGAAGGCGGGCGGCCACCTCCGTGACGAAGTCGCATTCTCCTTGGCCGGCGACCCGCTCGATGATCTCGCCGGCCACCCGCTCGATGGACTGCTCGACGCTCCGCACCATGCGCGGGTTGAAGGCGGCCGACACGATGCGCCGGAGACGGGCGTGGCGGGGGTCGTCCATGTTGATCATGGACCCGAAGAACTCGAGCAGCTCGGCCGGCATGTCGACGATGGTCGACCCGGACTGGCCCGAGCAGTAGAGCTCAGGATGCCGGCTCACCTCGACCACGTCCGCGTAACGGGTCAGCGCCCAGTACCCGCGCCCGGGGGGCATGGGGATCGACGAGGGAGGCAGCTCGGGCTCCTCGTAGTAGGCGATCGGACGCCCGGCCCGCAGGGCGCGGAAGGCGGCCTCCCGGACCTCCCACGGCTGGGCCCAGAACTCCAGGTCGGAGAGGTCGAACCCCTCCACCGGCAGGGTCGGCAGGCTGGTCACCGGGCGTCCTCCTTCTGTCGTTCCCATCCTCGCGCTCCTGGGCCTCCCCGCTCCCGAAGATCCGGGGGCGGGGTACCCTGGGAGTGACTCGTTGGGGATGGCGGGTCGGGGGGCGACGTGGTCTTCGTCGAGATCTTCCGACTTCTCCTCGTGATCGCCGGGGTGGCGGGCGGGCTCCAGATCGGCAACCACTTCGGGCGCGACGGCTACGCCCCGCTCGTGGCGTGCGCGTTGACCACCCTGGTCGCCTACGTCGTGGGCGGCGTCGTGGGACGGCTGTTCGACCGGGGACTGCGCCACGCCGTGCGCCACCTCTACGACATGCCCCCGGCGGAGGTCTTCGCCGGGTCGGTGGTGGGATCGAGCGGCCTGCTGCTCGGGATGGTGGTCGGGCTGGCCCTGGTGTCGCTGGTGCACTCCACCGTCGGCTACCCGCTCGCCGCCGTGCTGGCCTGGGTGCTGTGCGCCGGCGGGGCGCGGCTCGGGGTGGCCAAGGGTCGTGAGATCGTCCGTGCGGCGGGAATGGGGCACCTGCTCGACCGGCCCGTCACCGAGGCATCGGCCGCCCTGGTGGTGGACACCTCGGCCCTGCTCGAACGACACCTCGTCAGCTTGGGATCGGCGGGGCTGCTGCCGGGCGGTGTGGTGGTCCCCCGCTTCGTCCTCGACGAGGCGGCTGCGCTCGTGTCCGGTCCCGACCCGGTCGCCGCTCGACGGTCCCGGGCCGGCCTCGAGGGCCTCGAGGCGCTGCGCCGCAAGGGCGTGGTCGTGCGGGTCGACGACGCCGAGGTTCCCGACAAGCACGACGTCGGGGTCAAGGCGCTGGTCCTGGCCCAACGTCTCGGGCTGCGCCTGGCCACGTGCTCTGCCGATCTGGCCGCCCGGGCCGAGGAGTTGGGCGTGGGAGCCGTCAACCTCCGCCGCCTGGGCAGCGACCTGGCGCCCGAGCACCGGCCAGGGGAGCGGCTCACCGTCGACCTGGTCAAGGCGGGACGGCAGCCCGACCAGGCGGTGGGCTACCTGGACGACGGGGACATGGTGGTGGTGAACGGCGCCGGACACCTGGTCGGACGCCGGGTGGCGGTGGTCGTCGCCGCCACCCGGCCCACCAGCCAAGGCCTGCTCCTCTTCGCCCAGCTCGACGAGCCCGTGCCGGCAGGAGCATCGGCCTCGAGGTGAGCGAGGGTTAGCCGGGCGGGGAGATCGGGCATCACCATCGCCGTGGTCGACGCTCCCGGCCCCGGTGTCGGCTGTCCGACGTGCGGGGTGGCAGTTCCCGTGGACGCCCGCTTCTGCCCATGGTGCGGCCTGGCGTTGCGGGGGACCACCTTGCGCTTCGAGGCCGTACCCGGCCCTGCCGGCCACGGGGTGGCCCCGGCCAAGGTGCTGCTCGCCGTGTGGGCGGTCGTCATCGGGCTCGTCGCCATCTTCCTCTTCGGGGTGTTCGGCATCTGGTGGGCGGAGGCGGTGCTCGTTCCCGCCACCTTCCTGGTGGCCTACGCCTGGTGGGACCCGGTCAT
The DNA here is from genome assembly GCA_030040015.1 of Acidimicrobiales bacterium. GTDB lineage: Bacteria > Actinomycetota > Acidimicrobiia > Acidimicrobiales > UBA8190 > UBA8190. The sequence continues at coordinate 21,450 of JASHUM010000074.1, read as the reverse complement.
CGAGCGAGCGGGGAGCCGCGTGTCGCGTCTGGCCCGGCGGGGCGCGTCGTCGGCGTGGTCGCAGGTCCGCGTGGCACGGGCCGCCCTGGCCGGCTGGGTCGGCAGATGCTGGGCTCACGTCGTCGTGCGGGCCCGCCAATTCCAGGTCCACCGCCGTCACGACCGGGCCATCCGCCTGCTCGGCCAGGCGGTCTACACCGGGGATGCCGAGCGCATCTCCAGAGCCAAGGCCGAGGCGGTGGAGACCGGTGACCAGATCGAGCGCTTCGAGCAGGAGCTCGCCTCGGCTCGAGCCAAGGCGGCTCGCCGCCTCGAGCAAGAGCGCGCCGCCAGCGACGCCACGGCCCGGTTCGACGCGGACCGACTGGTGTCGGCGGGCCGACGCTCAGCGGGTCGGGACCTCTCCTGATCAGCGCGCTCTGAGCCCGTCCAGGAGGAAGTCGCAGATCTCCGTGGCTGCCTCGTCGAGCGGCGAGGGCGCCGGGTCCCCGGCTCGCACGGACATGGCCCCGTAGAGCTGCTGGCCGATGAAGGCCGCCGCCCGGGCCGGATCGACCGAGGCGAAGGAGCCCGAGGCCACCCCGCCGCCGACCAGGTCCTCGAGCAAGCGGGCCATGTCGAGACCGATGGTGGCCAGCTCGGCGTCGACGGCGGCCCCCGTGTCGTTGGCCGAGGCGTGGACGGCCATGGCCAGGCGGAAGAACGCCGGGCTCTCGTCGATGCGGGCCAGCATGCCCCGCACCACGGCGAACAAGCGTCGCTCGGGATCGTTCTCGCGTTCCCACTCGGTCACGATCGTGTCCTGGAGCTGGGCGTACATACGTTTGAGGCACGCCCGCACCAGGTCGTCACGGTTGGCGAAGTACACGTAGACCGTCGATCGGGCCACCTGGGACTCGGCGGCGATCTCGTCCATCGAGACCTCGGTCGTGCCCCGTTCGCCGAAGAGGCGCCGGGCCACGTCGACGATCTGGTCGCGCCGGAAGTCCCGGATGACCTCCTTGAGCTCCTCGGGGCTCCGGCGAGGCACGTCAGGCGGACGGGCGGGCCGGGGAGAAACGCACCGGCAGGTGCTTCACGCCGTTGATGAAGCGCGACCGAAGCCGCTCGGGAGGGCCTGCGGGCGCGATGTCGGGGAGCCGGTCCAGCAGGTGCTCGAACATGACGCGGATCTCCATGCGAGCCAGGTTGGCACCCAAACAGAAGTGGGGCCCGCCCCCACCGAAGGCGATGTGCGGATTGGGGTCGCGGGCGACGTCGAAGCGGTCGGGCTCGGGGAACACCTCCTCGTCGCGATTGGCCGACACGTGGAAGAACACCACCTTCTCCCCCGGCTCGACCGGCGTGCCCGACAGCTCGACGGGCACCGTCGTCTGGCGCCGGAAGTTCATCACGGGTGTGACGTACCGGAGCATCTCCTCGACGGCCGACGGAACGAGCGCCCGGTCGGCGAGCAGCCGCTGCCACTGGTCGGGGTGCTCGAAGAAGGCGACCATCGCTCCCGACATGAGGTTCCGGGTGGTCTCGTTCCCGGCGATGGTGAGGAGAAGGAAGAACAGCTCGAGCTCGAGGTCGCTCAGACGCTCACCGTCGAGCTCGACCTGGCCGAGCACGCTCATGAGGTCCTCACCAGGGTCGAGCCGTTTCTTCTGGAAGAGCGAAGAGGCGTACGCGTACAGCTCCATGGCCGTGTCGGTGGCCGCTTCCGGGCTGATCTGGTACTCAGGGTCCTCGCTGCCCACCAATCCGTTGGACCACGTGAACATCTGGTCCCGCTCCTCGGCCGGCACGCCCAGGAGCTCGGCGATCACCACCAGCGGAAGCTGAGCGGAGATCTCGGTCACGAAGTCCGCTTCGCCTTTGCCGGCGACAGCATCGATGATCTCGTCGGTGGCGGCGTGGATCCGATCGTGCAGCTGCGCCACCATGCGCGGCGTGAACCCTTTGTTGACCAGGCGGCGGTAACGGGTGTGCAAGGGCGGGTCCATGTTGAGCATCATCAGCCGCTGCTGGTCGATGGCCTCCTCGGGCAGCTCGAAGGGCATGGTGCCGCGCCGGTGGGAGGAGAACCGCTCGTGGTCGCGGTTGACGAGCACGCAGTCGGCGTAACGGGTCACCGCCCAGAACCCTGGTCCGTCGGGCTCCGGGTGGAAGCTCACCGGATCGTTGGCCCGGAGCCAGGCCAGGTACTCGTGCGGCACCCCGGCGACGAACGTGGAGGGGTCGGCCAGGTCGGCGGGGCGGGGGTCGAGCGAGACGGGGGCGGCTGCCGAGGGCATCGAACGCTTGCTCCGATCTATCGGACGTATCGTCCGATCAATCGGATGGTATGACCGTGAGCCGGTCTTCGTCAAGCCGTATGGATCGGTTCGAGCCCGCCATCGCCGACACGGGCCTGCGACGGCGAAGCTCAGGCCGCCTTGACCGCCTGCACCAGCTTGGTCAGCGATTCCTTGGCGTCGCCGAAGAGCATGGTCGTCTTCGGGTCGTAGAGCAGCTCGTTGTCGATGCCGGCGAACCCAGGGCGCATCGAGCGCTTCAAGAACACGATGTTCTCGGCCTGGTCGGCGTGCACGATGGGCATGCCGTAGATGGGGCTGCCCGGAGTGTTGTTGGCCGCCGGGTTCACGGTGTCGTTGGCGCCCACGACGAGGGCCACGTCGGTGGTGGGCATCTCCGGGTTGGCCTCGTCCATCTCCTTCAGCTGGTCGTAGGGGACGTTGGCCTCGGCCAGGAGCACGTTCATGTGCCCGGGCATGCGCCCGGCCACAGGGTGGATGGCGTAGTAGACGTCCACCCCCCGTTCGGCCAGGGCGTCGGCCAGCTCGCGTGCGGTGTGCTGCGCCTGGGCAACGGCCAGGCCGTAGCCGGGGACGATGGCGACCTTGCGGGCATAGGCCAGGAGCACCCCGATGTCCTCCGGCGTCCCCGAGCGCACGGACCGATCCGCGGCGCCCTCGGCCGTTCCGGCCGTGATCACCGAGCCGAAGGCGCTGAAGAGGATGTTGGGCAGCGAGCGCCCCATCGCCTCGCTCATCATCCGGGTGAGCAGCATTCCCGAGGCCCCCACCAGGGTCCCGGCCACGATGAGCAGGTCGCTGTTCAAGGTGAAGCCCGATGCGGCCACGGCCAACCCGGTGAAGGAGTTGAGCAGCGAGATGAGCACGGGCGTGTCGGCCCCGCCGATGGGGAGGACGAACACCACCCCGAGCACCAACGACAGCGCCAGCACGATGGCGAGAAGCGGCGTGCTCGCCGTGGCCACCACGGCCGAGAGCAACCCGAGGATGCTCAGTCCGATGAGGGCGTTGATGGGTTGCTGAGCGGGATAGGTCACCGGGCGCCCGGTCATGAGCTCCTGGAGCTTGGCGAAGGCCATGGCGCTGCCGGCGAAGGACACCGACCCCACGATCACCCCGAAGAGAACCTCGCCGATCTTGTACAGGGCGATGTGACGGGTGGGGAAGGCGATGAACTCGGTGATCGACACCAGCGCGGCGGCGCCGCCCCCGACGCCGTTGAAGATGGCCACCATCTGTGGCATCGCCGTCATCTTCACCGTGCGTGCTGCCGGCACACCGATCGACGCCCCCACCACCACGGCGATCACGATGAGCACCAGGTTGCGCGTGGTGCCGTACACCGAGGGCAACGAGAAGGTCCAGGCGACGGCGATGAGCATGCCGACGGCGCCGGCCAGGTTGCCCGCCCGGGCCCTCTTGGGGGAGCTCAGCCCCTTCAGGGCCAGGATGAAGCCGACGATGGCGACCAGGTAGACGAGGTCGGTGGCGGTGCCCCGGCTCACTTGTCGTCCCCACCCTCGGCTTCGTCGTCACGGCGGGGACGCGGCGCCTGGCGTGACTTGAACATCTCGAGCATGCGGTCGGTGACGACGAACCCGCCCACCACGTTCAAGGTGGCGAGCACGACGGCCAGGAACCCGAGCACGAGCTGGGTGGTGCCGTGCGCCTGGCCGAGCACGAGCATGGTGCCCACCAGGATGATGCCGTGGATGGCGTTCGACCCCGACATGAGCGGGGTGTGGAGGACGCTCGGGACCTTGGAGATCACCTCGTAGCCGACGAAGGCGGCCAGCACGAAGATGGTGAGGAGCCCGACCAGTCCGGGTCCGGGCATGATCGATGCCAGGGTCACGGCGCCTCCTGGGCCAACAACTCGGCGGTGGGTGCATGCACGACTTCCCCGGCCCGCACGACGCAGCACCCGCTCACGATCTCGTCGTCGAAGTCGGGCTCGAGCTCTCCCTCGGCCAGCACGAGCGAGAGGAAATTGAAGACGTTTCGGGAGTAGAGGAAGCTGGCGTGGGTCGGCATGCCCGAGGGCGGGTTGGTCATGCCGTACACGAGCACGCCATGGTGCTCGACCTCCTGTCCCGGCTCGGACAGCTCGCAGTTGCCGCCGCCGTCGGCGGCCATGTCCACCACCACCGCACCTTCGGGCATGGCCTCCACCATCGGTGTGGTCACGAGCACGGGGGCCTTGCGTCCCGGGACCGCGGCGGTGGTGATCACCGCGTCGGAGGCGGCTACCTCGTTGCCGATGAGCTCACGCTGGCGGGCCAGGAACTCCTCGGACTGCTCTCGGGCGTAGCCGCCCGAGCCTTCCTGGGTCTCGAGGGCAAGCTCGACGAAGTGGGCGCCCAAGGACTCGACCTCTTCCTTGGCGGCGGCCCGCACGTCGTAGGCGCGCACCTGGGCCCCGAGGCGGCGGGCCGTGGCGATGGCCTGCAGGCCCGCCACGCCGGCGCCGAGGACGAGCACCTTGGCGGGGGGCACCGTGCCCGCCGCGGTCATGAACATGGGGAAGAACTTGGGTAGTCGCTCGGCGGCGGCCAGGGCGGCCAGGTACCCCGACACCGTGGCCTGCGACGACAGGGCGTCCATCGACTGGGCCCGGCTGATCCGTGGCACCAGGTCGAGGCTGAAGGCGGTGGCCTTCCGGGCCACCAGGGCCTGCACCGTCGGCAGCTGGGAGGCGGGCTGGAGGAAGCTGACCACAGTGGTGCCCTCTTCCATGCGCCGGGATTCCTCGGGGTCAGGGGCGTTCACCCGGGCCACGAGTCCCGCCCCGGCCACCACGCCGGCACCGTCGCCGAGGCCGGCGCCCTTCTCCTCGTAGGCGGCGTCGGGGAAATGGGCGGATGCCCCCGCCCCACGCTGCACGACGACTTCGACACCGGCGCCGACCAGCCGCCCGGCCACCTCGGGGACCAGCGCCACCCGCCGCTCGCCCGCGCGCGTCTCAGAGGGAACTGCCAGCTTCACGGCGGAGTATCAGAGCACGTCCGCCTCGGCGTACTCCACTCCTAGGAGCGCGGCCCTGATGGTGTCAGGTTCGGGGTAGGGCCAGTGGCTCGGATGACGCCTCGTCGGAGCCGACCTCGGTCAACGAGAAGAGCACGGGCGGCTCGCTCGTGGCCAGGACACGCGCCTCGTCGGCGGGCATGGGCGGGGCGAAGAAGAAGCCCTGGGCCACATCGGCGCCGAGCTCCTTGAGGACGACCACCTGTTCGGCGGTCTCCACGCCTTCGGCCACCGTGCTCATGGCCAGGGAGTGGCTGACGTGGACGATCGCCTCGACGATGGCTCGGTTCATGCCTTCGTGGGGCTCCAAGGCGGAGATGAAGCTTCGATCGATCTTGGCCACCTCGATGGAGAAGCGCCGCAGGTTCTCGAGCGTGGCCCAGCTCGTCCCCACGTCGTCGACGGCCAAGTGCACGCCGTGACGGAGGAGCGCGCCCAGGTCCTGGTTGGCCTGCTCGTCGGCTACCGCCGACTCGGTGATCTCCACGGTGAGGCGGTCGGGGTTGAGCCCGGTGGCGGCCAGGGCCCGCTTCGCGGCCAGGGAGGCCTGGTGATGTCGCAGCTGCACGAGCGAGCAGTTGACGGCCACCTGGATGGCGGATGCCCAACGGCTCGCCTCCCGGCAGGCCTCCTCGAGCACCCAGGCGTTGAGCTCCACGATGTGGTTGTTCGACTCGGCCCATGGGATGAGCACGTTCGGCGGGATCAGGCCGCGTTCGGGGTGACGCCAGCGCAGCAGGGCCTCGAATCCGAGCAGTCGCCCGTTGTCGAGGTCCACAGCCGGCTGGTATTCGAGGACCGGTTCACCCTCGAGCCCGATCTGCGGGAGCCGCCCGCCCGTCGAAGTGGCCACGAACGGGTATCGACGTGGAGCGCACCACGCTTGAGGTCGTGCCTGGGACCACGGTGACCCCGACCGTCCACCCGGCCGGGAATGTTGGGCGAACGTTTTCTGGACGCCGGCCGCTACGACAGGGCGTCGAGGTACGCGGGGCGCTCTCCGCCGCCGTGGGCCTCCACGGCAGCCCCGCTCACGTACCCGGCCAGGGGCGAGGCGAGGAACAGGCACACGCCCGCCACGTCCTCGGGCGTCCCGAGGCGTCCCAGGGGGACGGAGGCCGCCACCCGCTCGAGCCCGGCCGGACCCCCGTAGTGGTCGGCGCCGGTCTCGGTGAGCACGAGCCCGGCCACGACGCAGTTCACCCGCACCCGCGGCGCCCACTCCACGGCGAGCGTCTTGGTCAGGTTGACCAGACCGGCTTTGGCCGCGCCGTACGCGGCGGCACCGGGGGAGGGACGCAGGGCGGACACGCTGGCGACGTTGACGATGCTCCCGCCCTCGTCCTGTCCCTGCATCACGGCGTTGGCGGCCTGGGCACAGAAGAACGGAGCCAGCAGGTTGAGGGTCACCACCGAGGTGACGAACGAGGGCGACGCGTCGGCGGCCGGGATCGAAGGAGAGCCGCCGGCGTTGTTGACGAGCACGTCGAGCCGGTTGTGGCGTTCGACGGCCTGTTCGACCACGCCTCGGGCTTGTTCGGCCTGGCGCACGTCGGCGGCGACGAACGTGGCCTCACGCCCACCGCCCTGGGCCAGCGACTCCGGTGCGTGCCGGCCGCACACCACCACCTCTGCGCCGGCGTCGAGGAACGCCCGGGCGACGGCGCGGCCGATGCCGCGTGTCCCACCCGTCACCACCACCACGCGCCCGGTGAAGTCCAGCGGCGCACGCTCCGGGTCGCCCACGGACCACCTCCTCCGTCCGGCCTGCCAAACTACCGAGCGCCATGGGGATCGAGCAGGCGAGCCGGGCGCCGGGCACGGCGGAAGTGGTCATCGACGTCCCGCCGGTGAACGCCCTCGACGTCGCCAGCTGGTTCGCCCTGGCCGAAACCGTCACCGCCGCAGGGCGCCATCCCGACGTGCGCGTCGTGGTCCTGCGGGCCGAGGGCCGTGGCTTCTGTGCCGGGGTCGACATCAAGGAGATCCAGGCACGAGGAGACGAGGCGCTGGTGGGTGTCAACCGCGGCTGTGCGGCCGCCTTCGCTGCCGTCTACGACTGCGAGGTGCCGGTCGTGGCGGCCGTGCACGGCTTCTGCCTGGGCGGGGGGATCGGGCTGGTGGGGAACGCCGATCTGGTGGTGGCCTCGGAGGACGCCACCTTCGGCCTTCCCGAGGTGGACCGGGGTGCGCTGGGTGCGGCCACGCATCTGTCCCGGCTGGTGCCACAGCACAAGATGCGGGAGATGGTGTACACGGCTGCACCCATCACCGCCCCCGAGCTCGCCCGCTACGGCTCGCTCGCCGCGGTGGTCCCCGGTGCAGAGCTCGTCGACTCCGCCTACGCCCTTGCCGGCAAGCTGGCCGAGAAGAGCCCGACCATCCTGCGACGGGCCAAGGAGTCCCTGAACGGCATCGATCCGGTCGACGTGAAGCGCAGTTACCGCTTCGAGCAGGGCTTCACCTACGAGCTGCACGTGGGCGGGGTGGCCGACGAACAGCGCCAGGCCTTCGTCGACAAACGACAGGCCGACACGTCGCGATGACCGGCCTGCACCCGTGACCGACAAGCGGGCCACCCTCGACGACATGGTGGCCGAGGTGCGCCCGGGGATGACGGTCGGCTTCGGCGGCTGGGGCTCGCGGCGCAAGCCCATGGCCGTGGTGCGGGCGCTGGCCCGGGCCAAGGTGGCCGACCTCACCGTGGTGTCCTACGGCGGGCCCGACGTGGGACTGTTGTGCGCGGCGGGGCTCGTGGGCAAGGTCGTCTACGGGTTCGTCACGCTCGACTCGATCCCCCTGGACCCCCACTTCCGCGCCGCCCGTCAAGCGGGCGCGGTCGAGGCCATGGAGCTCGACGAGGGCATGTTCTACCTGGGCCTGCTCGCCGCGTCGTGGCGTCTTCCCTTCCTGCCCACCCGGGCCGGGCTGGGGTCCGACGTCATGGTCGTGAACCCGGAGTTGCGCACCGTCGTCTCCCCTTACGGTGGCGAAGAGCTCGCCGCCATGCCCGCCCTCGAGCTCGACGTCGCCTTCGTGCACGCCAACCGGGCCGACCGTCACGGCAACGGCCAGATGCTCGGCCCCGATCCGTTCTTCGACGACCTGTTCCTGGGAGCGGCGCGTCGGCGGTTCCTCACCGCCGAGAAGGTGGTCGAACCCGGCTGTCTCGCCGACGAGGGCCCGCTCCAGTCGGTGACGGTCACCCGGCTCCTCACCGACGCCGTGGCCCAGGTCCCCGGTGGCGCCCACTTCACCTCGTGCCCGCCCGACTACTCCAGGGACGAAGCCTTCCAACAGCGCTACGCCAGATCGGCGGCGGACGCCGAGTCCTGGGCGCAGTTCGCGGCGCGTTTCGTCGACGTCGACGAGGAGGAGTACCGCGCCGCCGTCTCCGAGGAGCGCACGGGGAGCGGAGCGAGCCGGCCGTGAGCGACGTGACGCGCGCCGAGGTGTGCGCCGTGGCGTGCGCCGAGGCGTGGCGGGGTGACGGGGAGATCCTGGCCAGTCCCTTCGGGACCGTCCCCTCGATCGGCGCCCGCCTGGCGCGCCTCACCTTCGCCCCCGACCTGGTGCTCACCGACGGAGAAGCAGCCCTCATGGCCGGGACCCCGGCTGTGTCGGCTCAGGCCGAGGAGCTCGTGCGCGAGGCGTGGATGCCCTATCGACGGGTGTTCGACGTGGTGTGGTCGGGACGTCGTCACGTGATGATGATGGCCAGCCAGATCGACCGCTACGGCAATCAGAACTTGAGCTGTATCGGTGACTGGCACCGGCCCGCCACCCAGCTCATCGGGGTGCGCGGATCTCCGGGGAACACGGTCAACCACCCCACGAGCTACTGGGTGCCCAACCACTCGCCCCGGGTCTTCGTCGAGAACGTCGACATGGTCTCGGGCGTGGGGTACGACCGGGCCGCGGCGTCCCCGGCGGCGGCCCGCTTCGGTGAGGTGCGGGTGGTGGTCACCAACCTCGCCGTCCTGGACTTCGCCACGCCCGACCACCGCATGCGCCTGGCGTCGGTGCACCCCGGGGTGACCGTCGACGAGGTGCGGGCCGCCACCGGTTTCGACCTGGTCGAGCAGGGTGTCGCCGAGACCCGAGTCCCGAGCGCCGAGGAGCTCGAGCTCATCCGGAACGTCCTCGACCCCTACGGCCTGCGCAACAAGGAGCTGCCCGGTTGACGGGGGCGACGGTCGTCGGGCCCGAACCCCATCCCGCCCTGCGCACGCGCCTGTGCGAGCTGGCCGGAGTGCGCTACCCGGTGGTGCAGACCGGCATGGGGTGGGTGGCCGGGCCCCGCCTGGTGGCCGCCACTGCGGCGGCCGGGGCGCTCGGCATCCTGGCCTCGGCCACCATGAGCCTCGACGAGCTGGGCGCCGCCATCGAAGAGGTGCGGGCCCGCACCGACGCGCCCTTCGGGGTGAACCTGCGCACCGACTCGGCCGACGTCGAGCAGCGCGTGGGGCTGCTCGTCGACGCCGGGGTCAGGGTGGCCAGCTTCGCCCAGGCCCCTCGCCCCGACCTCGTGTCGCGCCTCAAGGAGGCCGGGGTGGTGGTGATCCCCACCGTGGGAGCGCGTCGCCACGCCGAGAAGGTGGCGGGGTGGGGCGTGGACGCCGTGATCTGCCAAGGAGCAGAAGGCGGTGGGCACACCGGGTCGGTGCCCACGTCGCTGCTCCTGCCCGATGTCGCCGACGCCGTGGGGGGACAGGTGGCGGTGGTCGGCGCCGGCGGGTTCTTCGACGGACGGGGCTTGGTGGCGGCGCTGGCCTACGGGGCAGCCGGCATCGCCATGGGGACGCGCTTTCTCCTCACCGCCGAGAGCACCGTCCCCGAGGCGGTGAAGGCGCGTTACCTCGCCACGCCGATCACGGGCACAGTGGTCACCACCCGGGTGGACGGTGCCCCGCAACGGGTGATCCGCACCGAGGTGGTGGATCGTCTCGAAGGCGCCGGCCGGCTGACCGCGCTGCCCCGGGCGCTCGCCAACGCGCTGGCGTTCCGGCGCCGTACCGGCGCCGGGCTGAGCGAGCTCGCCCGCCAGGGCGTGTCCATGCACCGCCACGACGAGCTCACCTGGGCCCAGGTGGCCATGGCCGCCAACGCACCGATGATGACGAGGGCGGCGCTGGTCGAGGGCCGCACCGACGTGGGCATCCTCCCGACCGGGCAAGTCGTGGGGACCATCGACGACCTGCCCTCGGTGGCCGACGTGGTCTGGGGTGTCGTCATGGAGGCCAACACCGTGCTCGAGCGCCTGGGGGCGGTGCCGGCCCCGGCGCGCTGAGAGGTGGGCGAGGGCGAGGTGGAGGACGCCCGCGCCGAGCGCGTCGTGCGCACCGGGCAGGGGCTCGAGCTGCGCTTGGGCCCGGTCGGCGCCGAGGACCGCCGGGCGTTGTTCGCGCTGTTCGCCGGCGTGGTCGAACGGGGCGAAGGCTTCCCGCAAGCGCCACCGCTCACCGACGACGATTTCGAGGCGGCGTGGGGGAGCGGAACCCGGATGGTGGTGGCGGCCCGGCACGACGCCTCGTTGGCAGGGGCGTACGCCTTGAAGGCCAACTTCCCCGGCCGGGCCGGGCACATCGCCAACGCCGGGTATGTGGTCGACCGGGCCTGGCGTCGCCACGGCGTGGCCCGGGCCTTGGTCGAGGACTCGCTCGAGCGCGCCGCTGCGCTCGGGTTCGACGCCATGCAATTCAACTTGGTGTTCGCGTCCAACCCGGCCCGGCGCTTGTACGAGGAGCTGGGCTTCGAGGTGACCGGCCGCGTGCCCGCCGCCGTGGAGGGCGAGGACGCCTTCGTGTCCTACCGGACCCTCGCCACCCGCCCTTAGGCGACGACCGGCTCGAGCTCGGCCTGGGGCACCGGCTCGGAGGTGGGCTCGGTCGACGAACGGCGCGTGCGCAGCGCCACGCCGGCCAGGACGAAGGCGCCCAGCGCCACGAGCGAGCCGACCCGGAAGGCGGCGTCGTATCCGTGGGTCACCGCCGCCGCTGACGGCAGGTGGGCACCGGCCAGGGGGGTGAAGGCGCTCGCCACGGTGACGAGCACGGCCAGGCCGAGCGACCCGCCGATCTGCTGCCCCGTGTTGAGCAACGCCGAGGCCAGTCCGGCCTCGGACGGCGCCACCCGGCGCATCACGGTCAGGGTCAACGGGACGAAGGTGCACCCCATGCCGAAGGCGACGATCAAGAGGGGAAGGATCACGGACGTATAGGCGGCGTGCACGCCGACGAACGACAGCCACATGAGCCCACCGGCGGCCAGGAGCGGGCCGACCGTCATGGGCCGGCGGGTCCCGATGCGCGACACCAGCCGGGAGATGGTCACCGAGGTGCCGCCGATGACGATGGTCATGGGGAGGAACGCCACCCCGGCCCGAAGGGGGCTGTAGCCCAGGATGTCCTGGACGAACTGGGTCATGAAGAAGAACGTGCCGAACATGGCCGACGCCAGGCACAGCATGATCCCGTACGAGGCCGCCCGCTCCCGGTCGGCGAAGATGCGCAGCGGCATGAGCGCGTGTGCGCTGCGGGCCTCGATGGAGACGAAGGTGACGAGCAGGACGACCGCCACGGCCAGCGACCCGAGAGTGGTCACGTTCACCCACCCGCTGGTGGCGGCGTGAGAGAGGCCGTACACGAGGGCGCTCATCCCGGCGGTGACCGACAGGGCGCCGCCCAGGTCGAGACGTCCGGGACGCGTGGGAGTGGCGCCCAGGACGAACGGCGCCGCGGCGGCGACGAGGAGACCGATGGGCACGTTGACGAAGAGCACCCACCGCCACGAGGCGATGTCGGTCAGCACCCCGCCGAGCAGCAGCCCGAGCGAGCCACCGGCGCCCGACATGGCGCCGTACACGCCCATGGCCCGGGCACGTTCCTTTGGGTCGGTGAAGGTGCTCTGGATGAGCGCCAGGGCGGTGGGCGAGGCGATGGCGCCACCGACGCCTTGGGCGATCCGGGCGGCGACGAGCATGGCCGGGTCGCGCGCCAAGCCACCGGCCAGCGAGGCGACGGTGAAGAGCGCCACCCCGACGACGAACATGCGCCGGCGGCCGAAGATGTCGCCGCTGCGCCCGCCGAGCAGCAACATCCCCCCGAAGGCGAGGGCATAGGCGGCGATCACCCATTCGAGGCCGGCGGCGGAGAAGTGGAGCTGGCGCCGGATGGAGGGCAGGGCGATGTTCACGATCGTCCCGTCGAGGATGACCATCATCTGCACGGCCGAGATGACCACCAGCGCCAGTCCCCGGTGGCGATGAGCCGGAGGGGCGGCCGCCGGGGGCGCCGTGCCTTCCCCACCCGGGGCGGCGCCGGTAGAATGGAGTTGACTCAACGGTTGGTTTTGATCAACCATATAGTTGATTTTACTCAAAGATCTGGAGAGGTCAAGTGCCAGTTGACCGGGGGAGGACCAAGGAGGAGGTCGCCGGCGAGGCCTGGATGGCCATGTACCGCTTCATCCTCGGGGGTGAAGGCCAGCGCAACTTCCACGACGCCTGCGAGCACACCGGGCTGGCCCCGGGGGTGCTCAAGACCCTGCTGTCCCTGCACCCCGGGCAGCCCCAGTCGATGGGCGAGCTGGCCGAGACGTTCCGCTGCGATCCTTCCTACGTGACGTCGCTGGTGGACGGGCTGGAGTCGACCGGGCTGGCCGAGCGCCGTCCGCATCCCGGTGACCGGCGGGTGAAGGACGTGGTGCTCACCGCGGCCGGGGAGCACAGGCGCGACGAAGCCGAGAAGATCCTGAGCCAGCCACCCGAGGCGCTGGACCGGCTCTCGTTCACCGAACTGCGCCAATTCCGGGACTTGATCGAGAAGATCGTCGGTGCCTGAGGAGCTCAGCCCAGACGTTCGATGACGGTGGCGTTGGCCTGGCCACCGCCCTCGCACATCGTCTGCAGCCCGAAGCGGCCCCCGGTGCGCTCGAGCTCGTTCAAGAGCGTGGCCATGATGCGCGCCCCGGAGCACCCGGTGGGATGGCCGATGGCGATGGCACCGCCGTTGGGGTTGACCTTGGCCATGTCGGGGTGGAACTCGCGTCCCCAGGCCAGCACCACCGAGGCGAAGGCCTCGTTGATCTCCACGACGTCGAAGTCCTCGAGCGCCATCTTGGCCTTCTCCAGGATGAGGCGCGTCGCCGGGATGGGGGCGGTCAGCATGATCTCCGGATCGTTGGCCGCCACCGCCATGGCGGAGAAGCGCGCCCTCGGGACGAGCCCGAGGGCCTGGGCACGCTCCTCGCTCATGACCAACACGGCGGCGGCGCCGTCGGAGATCTGCGACGAGCTGCCCGCAGTGACCTGGCCGTCCTCCCGGAACGCCGGCTTCAACGACGCCAGCTTCTCCATGCTCGTGTCGCGTCGCACCCCCTCGTCGTAGGACAGCGACTCGCCACTGTCATCGTCCTCGGCACCGAACACCTTGGCGGTGAGGGGGACGATCTCGTGGTCGAAGCGCCCTTCGTCCTGAGCCGTCGCCGCCCGGCGGTGTGACTCCAAGGCGAGCGCGTCCATCTCCTCGCGGCCCACGCTCCAGCGCCGGGCGATCTCCTCGGCGCACTCGCCTTGGTGGACGAGGGCGAAGCGCCGCCGGTACGAGGGCCCGTAGGCCTCCCCGGGGCCGGGGTCGGTGGTGGCGCCGATGGGGACGCGCGTCATCGACTCGACCCCGCCACCGATCACCACCTCCATGGCTCCGGACACGACGGCCTGAGCGGCGAAGTGGATCGCTTGCTGGGCCGAGCCGCATTGGCGGTCGACGGTGGTGCCGGGCACCGACTCGGGGAAGCCGGCGGCGAGGGCGGCGTTGCGGGCGATGTTCATGGCCTGCTCGCCCACGGTCATGGTGCAGCCCAGGATCACGTCCTCGACGAGTGCCGGGTCGAGGTCGTTGCGCGACACCAGGGCCTTCAGGGCCTCGGCGGCCAGGTCGACGGGATGCCATCCCGACAAGCGACCGCCGCGCCTGCCCACCGGAGTGCGCACGGCGTCGACGATCACTGCATGCGCCATGTCCCATTGTTGCCCGGGATCTGAGGCTGTGTCAGATTCAAGGCTCCATGGACCTCCGCTTCGGCGACGAGCAGGAGCGCTTCCGGCGGGAAGCCCGGTCGTGGCTCGAGTCGAACGTGCCTTCGCCGAAGCTGCCCTCTCTCGACACCCCCGAAGGGTTCGAGGCACACCGCGCCTGGGAGCGAACCATGTTCGAGGCGCGATGGTCCGTCGTGTCGTGGCCCGAGCGCTATGGCGGCCGTGGTCTGGGACTCCTCGAATGGCTGGTGTTCGAGGAGGAGTACTACCGGGTCCAGGCGCCCACCCGGGTGGGGCAGAACGGGATCTTCCTCCTCGCTCCCACGTTGTTCGAGTTCGGCACCGACGAGCAGAAGGACCGCTACCTGCCGCCCATGGCCTCGGGCGAGGAGATCTGGTGCCAGGGGTGGTCGGAGCCCGACGCCGGGAGCGACCTGGCCGCCATCCGCAGCCGGGCCGAACGCGGCGGCGGTGACTGGGTGCTGTCCGGTCAGAAGACGTGGTGCTCGCGCGGGGCCTTCGCCGACTGGCTGTTCGGGCTGTTCCGCACCGACCCGGAAGCCGAGCGGCACCGGGGGCTCACCTACTTCCTCGTGCCCCTCGACGCCCCCGGCGTCACCGTGCGCCCCATCGCCCAGCTCGACGGCGAGACGGGGTTCGCCGAGGTGTTCTTCGAGGACGTGGTGGTGCCCGACGCACAGGTGCTCGGCGAGGTGCACGAGGGTTGGGGGGTCGCCATGGCCACCGCCGGGTCCGAGCGCGGGTTGTCGCTGCGGAGCCCGGCTCGGTACACCGAGGCGGCCGGACGGCTCGAGTCGCTCTACCACCAGCGCGCCGGCGACCATCCGGCGCGCGCTGCGAGACTGGGCGACGCCGTCGCTCGGTGCCTGGTGGACGCCGAGGCGTACCGGCTGCACACCTACTGGACGGCGACCAAGGTCCTCGCCGGGGGGCAGGTCGGTGCCGAGGCCTCCATGAACAAGGTGTTCTGGTCCGAGACCGACCTGGCCATCCAGCGCACCGCCCTGGAGCTGCTCGGTGCCGACGCCGAATTGCTCGACGAAGAGGACCGTCCCGGTGCCTGGCTCGACGGCTATCTCTTCGCCCTGGCCGGGCCCATCTACGCCGGGACCAACGAGATCCAGCGCAACGTCGTGGCCGAGCGCGTGCTCGGCCTTCCCCGGCCCTGATGCACTTCGCCTTCGACGAGCACCACCTCGAGTTCCGGGCCCAGCTGCGGGCCCTGGCCGACAAGCAGTGCACTCCCGCAGACCTGCGTGCCAGCTGGGACTCGGAGCTCGGGTGGTCGCCCGAGCGCTACCGGGCTTTGGCCGACATGGGAGTGCTGGGGGTGACGGTGCCCGCCGAGCACGGTGGCCTGGGCCTCGGTTTCGTCGACCTCGTCCTGCTGCTCGAGGAGGCGGGTCGTGGTGGCCTTCCCGAGCCGCTCCTCGACACGGTGGCCGTCGGCGTGCCCCTCCTCGCCTCTTTGGGCGGCACGCCCGGGGAGGAGCTGGCGGCGCGGTGGCTGCCCGACGTGGCCACCGGCGGCGCCGTGCTGGGGCCGGCCATGCCGGGCATGCCGGTGCGCGTGGTGGCCGGATCCGGGCTGCTCTTCTTCATGGCGGGCGGCTGTCTGCGCGTGGCGGAAGCGAGCGAGGTCGACGGCGTCCTGAGACGGAGCATCGACGGGGCGAAGCGGCTCTGGGAACCGGCGGTCGCCGCTGACACAGGAGCGGTGGTGGCGGGCGGTGAGGAGGGCAGAGCCCTGTGGTCGGCGGCGTGCGACCGCGGCGCCTGGGGCGCGTCGGCGTTGCTCGTCGGTGTCGCCGACCGGCTCGTCTCCATGGCGGCGGAGTACGCCCGGGAGCGCACGCAGTTCGGGAAGGCGATCGGGTCCTTCCAGGCCGTGAAGCACCATCTCGCCAACGCCCTCATCCGGCTCGAGTTCGCCCGTCCCCTTGTCTACGCCGCCGCCTGGGCGCTCGACGAGGGTGAGCCCGACGCCTCTCGACGGGTGTCGATGGCGAAGTCGTCCGCCTCGGACGCCGCATCTCTGGCTGCCTCGGTGGCGCTGCAGGTGCACGGCGCCATCGGCTACACGTGGGAGCACGATCTGCACCTCTGGATGAAACGGGCGTGGAGCCTCGGTGCTGCCTGGGGAGACCCCGGGTGGCACCGGGCACGCCTGCTCGGGACGGTCGACTGGTAGACCTGACACTCCGTCAGATCCCTCGGTACACTGCCGCGGTGGCCGAGATCCCCCGCATCGTCTCCGTCGACGACCACGTCGTCGAGCCGGCCACGGTGTGGAGCGACCGGCTTCCGGCCAAGTACCAGGACGTCGGGCCTCGCATCGTGCGGGCGCCCATGGGCGAGATCACCTTCGTGGGCGGGAAGCTCACGGTGAAGCCCGGGTCGGAGGGAGAGCCGACGGACTGGTGGCACTACGAGGAGCTGCGGCGGCCGCTCCTGCGTCTCGACGCCGCCGCCGGGGTGCCTCGCGACCAGGTGACCATGAAGGGGATCACCTACGAGGACATGCGACCCGGTGCGTACCAGGTCAAGCCCCGGCTCGAGGACATGGACGTGAACCACCTCGAGGCGTCGCTGTGCTTCCCCACCTTCCCTCGGTTCTGCGGCCAGACCTTCCTCGAAGCCAAGGACCGCGACCTGGCCCTGCTCTGTGTGGAGGCCTACAACGACTGGATGGTGGACGAGTGGTGCGGTGACTCGGGCGGTCGCCTCGTCCCCCTGTGCCTGATCCCGCTGTGGGACGCCCAGCTGGCGGCGGACGAGGTCAGGCGCAACGCAGGTCGCGGCGTGCGGGCCGTGTGCTTCAGTGAGATCCCGCCCTTCTTGGGGTTGCCCTCGGTGCACGACCCCGACAACTACTGGGACGCGTTCTTCGCCGCCTGCGCCGAGACCGGGACCGTGGTGAACATGCACATCGGCTCGTCGTCGAAGATGCCTTCGACCTCTGCCGACGCCCCGCCCGCCGTGGGGTCGACGCTCACCCACACCAACGCCACTTTCTCGGTGGTCGACTTCCTCTTCTCCGGAGTGCTGGTGCGCTTCCCCGATCTCAGGCTGGCCTACTCGGAGGGCCAGATCGGGTGGATCCCCTACATCCTCGAGCGGGCCGACATCGTGTGGGAGGAGAACCGGGCCTGGGGAGGCGTGGCCGACAAGGTCCCCGAGCCGCCGTCGACCTATTTCCGCCGGCAGATCACGGGTTGCTTCTTCGACGATGCCCACGGGCTTCGCTCCGTCGAGGAGATCGGGGTGGACAACATCACCTACGAGTCCGACTATCCGCACTCCGACTCGACCTGGCCCCACACCAAGGAGGTCGCCGAGCGTCAGATGGCAGGCCTCGACGACGACGCCAAACGCAAGATCGTTCGGGGAAACGCCATCAAGCTCTACGGCTTGGACCACCTCGCCCCCTGAGTCCGCCTCCACGTGGACCTTCGATACAGCGAGGCGGAAGAGACGTTCCGCGCCGGGCTTCGGGCCTGGCTGACCGACACCATCCCCACGCTGGGCGCAGCGCCCTCACCCCATGACTGGCCGGCGCGCCGGGCTTATGACACGGCGTGGCAGCGCATGCTCTACGACGCCGGCTACGCCGGGATCGACTGGCCGGCCGAGGTCGGGGGCCGAGGCGCCAGCCCGGTCGAGCAGCTCGTCTACCTCGAGGAGCTGGAGCGGGCGCACGCCCCGTACGTGGGAGTGAACTTCGTCGGCCTGCTCCACGCCGGGCCCACCATCGTGGTGGAAGGGACACCCGAGCAGCGCGAGCGGTTCCTCCCGGGCATCTTGAAAGGCGATGCGGTGTGGTGCCAGGGATTCTCCGAGCCCGACGCCGGTAGCGACCTGGCCGCCCTGCGCACCCGGGCCGTGCGCGACGGCGACGACTATGTGGTCAGCGGGTCCAAGATCTGGACTTCGCACGCCGAGGTGGCGGACTACTGCGAGTTGTTGGTGCGCACCAGCGACGAAGGACCCAAGCAGCGGGGCATCACGTGGCTGGCCATGCCGATGGACGCGCCCGGCATCGACATCCGGCCTCTGCGCACCATCGCCGGCTCGAACGAGTTCGCCGAGCTCTTCCTCGACGGCGTACGGGTTCCGGTCGCCAATCGGGTGGGGGAGGAGAACGACGGATGGCGGGTCACCATGGTCACGTTGAGCTTCGAGCGGGGGACGGCCTTCGTCGGCGAGCTGCTGCAGTCGATGGAGCTCGTCGGCGAGCTGCGCGCCCTGGCTCGGCGCACCGGCGCCTGGGAGGATGCCGCCGTGCGGGCCCAGGTGGGGCGGCTGGGCGCCGAGCTCGACGCGCTGTGGGGGCTGGCCCGGCGCAACGTGTCGCAGGCGGCGCGCACAGATGTGCCCGGCGTCGGCGGCAGCGTGTTCAAGCTCGCGTTCTCCGAGCTGCGTCAGCGCCTGGCCCAGCTCGGGCAGGATCTCCTCGGCGCAGCCGGGTTGTCGTGGGGCGAGCTCGAGGCTGACGACGGCTCGGGACCACTGGGCAACGCCCGCCTTCTGGACGTGTGGATCAACAGCTTCTCGCGCACCATTGCCGCCGGCACGTCGCAGATCCAGCGCAACATCATCGCCGAGCGCATCCTCGGGCTTCCCAAAGGCTGAGCGGTGGACTTCGAGCTCTCCGACGACGAGGCCGCCCTGGCCGAGGCCATGCGCCGCATGTGCCAGAGCCGGTTCCCCCTCGAGCGGGTGCGCGCCGGAGAGGGACGGCGCGTCGTCGACGCCGACCAGTGGCGCGCATTGGCCGAAGCGGGCGTGTTCTCCCTGCGCCTGGCCGAAGACGACGGAGGGGCGGGGCTCGGGACGGCACACGCCGCAGTCGTGTTCGAGGAGCTCGGCCGGGCGCTCGTGCCGGGGCCGCTCGTCGCCACCCACGTCGCGGCCCGGATCGTGAAGGGCGCCGGCACCGGCGAGCAGCTCGTCGGCCTGGTGCACCGGCCCCCGATGGGCCGGGTCCTACCCGTCGTGGTCGCCGACCTGGCGTCGCTCGGCGCCGTCCTCGTCGTCGACGAACAAGGCGTGCACCAACTCCCCCCCGAGGCGCTCGAGGCCGAGCCCATCGACCACGGCCTCGATCCCCTCACCCCCTTGTGGCGGCTCGCCACCATCCCCGAAGGCGCCGTCGTCGCCGACGCCGGCACGGCACGGGAACTGTGGCGCGACCATCTCGTCCTCAGTGCCGCCCTCTTGGTGGGCATGGCGAGTGCGGTGGCCGAGCTGGCCACCGAGTACGCCAAACAGCGTCGGCAGTTCGACCGGCCCATCGGGTCCTTCCAGGCCGTGAAGCACCTGTGTGCCGACATGCTGGTGCGGGCCGAGACGGCGCGAGCCTCCGTGCACGCCGCCGCCGTCACGATCGACCAGCCCGATGTCGGCGACGCCCTGCGCGCCGGCGCCGGGGCCGCCCTGCTGGCCAGCGACGCCGCAGTCGCCAATGCCAAGGCCTGCATCCAGGTGCACGGCGGCATGGGCTTCACCTGGGAGGTCCCCGCCCATCTCTACCTGATGCGGGCCGCGCTCGTGTCCCGCGGGCTCGGCCGGGCCCAGCGCCTGGCCGAGGTCGTGGCCGAGCGGCTCTGAACGAGGAGGTCAGCCCAGTGTCCGCTCCACCCGGTGCGCCGGCGCCCGTCATCCCCGAGGGGTCCGTCGTCTTCGGGATGCAACTCCCCATCCAGTCCCAGTCGACCATCTACGTGGACGGGTGGGAGACGACGGCCGGGCCCGACGAGCTGGCCCGGGTGGCGCGTCAGGCGGACGAGAGCGGCTTCTTCTACGTCGCCGTGTGCGACCACACCGCCATTCCCCGCCGGCTGGCCCAGGCCATGGGGACGACGTGGTACGACACCACGGCCACGCTGGGATGGCTGGCCGCGCTCACCACCCGGGTGCGCCTGTTGTCCCACGTCTACATCGCCGCACTGCGCCATCCGCTCCGTGCCGCCAAGGAGCTCGCCACCTTGGACCTGCTCTCGGCGGGTCGGCTCATCGTGGGGGTAGGGGCCGGGCACGTCACCGAGGAATTCGACATGGAGGGGGTCGACTTCACCCGGCGGGGGGTGCTGCTCGACGAGGCCATCGACGGCATCGCCGCCGCGCTGTCCGAGGAGTTCCCCATCCTCGAGGGCGAGGCGTGGCCGGCGCGCGACCTCGGGATCTCACCCCGTCCCCTCCAGCATCCCCGGCCACCCATCTGGGTGGGTGGCTCTTCCATGGCGGCGTTGCGGCGGGCGGCCGGGCGCGGCGAGGGCTGGCTGCCCCAGACGCCCAGGCGCTCCGACATGGAGAAGCTCGTGCCCCGGCTCCTCGAGTTGCGCCGGGAGCTGCGGCCCGGTGAGCCCATCGCCGTCGGTGCCCTGGCCGGGCCGGTGCACGTCGGGACGCCGTCGTGGGAGCTCCCCCGCGGCACCGTGTCGGGCCCGGCCGAGGTGGTGGCCGAGTCGCTGTCGGGGTGGGTGGCGCTGGGCGTGTCCCACATCCAGGTGCGCTTCCCCAGCCGGTCGGTGGACGAGCTGTGCGAGCAGATGGCCGCCTTCACCGAGACCGTCGTCCCCGTCGTCTGCGCCTGAGCGGCAACGGGACGGGCCTGGTCGGCTCCACCGAGGGTCAGGGCGTCCTCGACAGCGCCGCCCAGAACAGCTCGTTGCGCTTCACGGTGGTCTTCGCGAAGCCGGCGGCGCGCAGCCGGCCGGGCAAGGTGTCGGGATCGACGGGGTTGTAGACGTCGCCTTCGTGGCCCACGGCGAGGTCAGGGCTCGGGACGCTGTCCGAGGCGACGAAGGACGCGCCCGGCCG
The DNA here is from genome assembly GCA_030040015.1 of Acidimicrobiales bacterium. Classification (GTDB taxonomy): domain Bacteria; phylum Actinomycetota; class Acidimicrobiia; order Acidimicrobiales; family UBA8190; genus UBA8190. Next base: position 246 of record JASHUM010000074.1, on the reverse strand, counting down.
CAGGACCCGAGCCACCTCGGCGAACAGGCGGTCCTGGAGCTCGGCGGTGGGGACGTGATGGAGCATGGTGAAAGAGGCGGCCCCGGTGAAGCGTCCTGCGGGGAACTCGAGAGCGGTGGCGTCGCCGCGCACGATCTCGACGGAGGGGCGCGAGGCGAAGCGCTCGGTCAGCATGGTGGCCAGCTCGGCGTCGATCTCGACCGCGGTGAGTCTCGGGAGCGACTCACCCAGGACGTCGGTCGTGGC
>JASHUM010000073.1 GCA_030040015.1 Acidimicrobiales bacterium | reverse complement strand
GCTCTTGCGCAGCCGGCCGGGCTTGTAGGTCTCGGGGTCCCTGGCCAGTGAGAGGAACAACTCGGCGATGATGCCGATGACGAAGCCGATGCGGATCAGCTTCATGGTCCAGATCCGCATGCGCTCGGTGCCGCCCACAGCCCGGTACACGTCGAAGGCCACGGCCTTGTGCTCGGACTCCTCGAGCGCGTGCCACTCGAACAGATAGCGCACCCCGGGGTGACCGAAGACCTCACGCGTCTCCTCGTCGCTCATGACCAGTTCGGCCAGCGTGGCGGTGAAGTGCTCGAGGGCGGCGGTGAGGGCGAGCGAGGACTTCTTCGGCAGCACCTTCCAGCGCAGGTCCAGTCCGGCCTTCGTGACCCGCTCGACGAATCTCGTCGGGTACCCCAGCTCGGAGAGCCGGCCGTTCAAGGCGCGGTGCTCGCGCCCGTGCACCGACTCCTGACCGATGAAGCCGGCCACCTGTCGCTTGAGCACCGGATCGGTGATCTCGTCCCGGAAGTGGCGCACCGAACGCACGAAGAAGTCCTCGCCGTCGGGGAACACCGACGACAGCGCAGAGATCACGTGGCTCGAGACGAGATCGCCGTCCTTGGCGAAGTGTCGGGGCACGTCGGCGAAGAGCTCGTCGAAGGAGATCCTCCGGGTCGTGATGGTGCGAGAGGCGTCGCTGGTCTGGGTCTGGGTCATGGCGGTCTCCCTGGACCTCGACAATGGGGGCAGAGGTCAGAATAGAGGATTTGATGGATTCCATCAAATCCTCAAATCTACGTGCTACGATGGCGCCGTGGACGGCCAGGACCCGATCATGACCAAAGGGGCCCAGACCCGTCGGGCCATCCTGGCGTCGGCCATCGCCCGCTTCGGACGGGAGGGGTTCCGGGCCACGTCCGTCGCCGAGATCGCCCGCGACGCCGGGGTGGGGTCCACCGCCGCCTACGCCTACTTCCCCAACAAGGAGGCGCTGTTCCTGGCCGCCCTCGACGAGGACACCGCCGGCGTGATCAGCGAGGGGCTCTCGACCGTGTCGGAAGGGCTGGGCCTGGAGGACTGGCGACAGATCCTCCTCGTCACGCTGGTGCAGGCCGTCGGGCACCACCCCCTGGCTCGGCGGGTCCTGGCCGGCCTCGAACCGGACGTGACCGAGCGGGTCCTCGAGATCCCGGCCCTGGCCGAGTTGCGCAAGGCGTGTACCGAGCGCCTTCGCGCCGAGCAGATGTCCGGGACGGTGCGCCCCGACATCGACCCCCAGGCGGTGGGCAACGGCCTGGTGGCCATCTCCCTGTCGTTGCTCATGTCGCTCGTGCAACTCGGCACCGGACTGGCCGCTCCCTACGGCAACGACGTGCTCGCCGTCTACGCCGCTGCCCTCGAGCCCTTCCCACTGGCCAGAGCCACGCCGTAACGCATCTGCTAAGACCGTGACGTGACCGTCTCGGCCGACGGCGCCTGGGACGACGAGGTCGTCGCCGAGGCGGCCCAATTCGCCGACGCTCCCCTGCTCGCCGCCCTGGCCCAGGCGACCGGCGACCACGGCGTGCTGCGCGACGACCTGCGACCCGACCTGAGCATCCCGCTCGACCCGATGGCCGGCTGGACCGAGCCCATGCTGGCCGAGGCGCAAGTGGTGGCCAGGGACGCCCTGTGCCGGTGGCGAGACCAGGGTCGGCCCATGGCGCCGGCGGCGTCACTCGACCAGCTGCGCCGGATCATGGAGTTCTCCGTGGGCGCGGCGGTGGACGACGACTACGTACCGCTGCTCTACGAGGAGCTCGGCGGCGAGGGCGAGGACCCGCGATCGCCCGCCTGGCGAGCCGAGGACGTCGCTCCGGGCCGGCGATTGCGGGTGGCGGTGGTGGGAGCGGGGATGTCCGGCTTGGTCGCCGCCCACCGCCTGGCCCAGGCCGGGGTGGAGTTCGTGGTCCTGGAGAAGAACGACGAGGTCGGAGGGACCTGGTTCGAGAACAGCTACCCCGGGTGCCGCGTCGACGTGCCGAACCACTTCTACAGCTACTCCTTCGCCCAGAAACCCGACTGGCCCTACTACTTCTCACCCCGCGACGTCCTCCTCGATTACTTCCGCCACTGCGCCGAGTCCTTCGGGTTGCGCCCGCGTATTCGCTTCGGAACCGAGGTGCGCAGCGCCCGGTGGTCGGAGGAGCGCTGCACCTGGTCGCTCGACGTGCGCGGCGCCCAGGGAGACGAGGAGCTCGAGGTCGAGGCCGTCGTCTTCGCCCTCGGCCAGCTCAACCGTCCGCATATCCCTGACATCGAGGGGCTCGAGTCGTTCGCCGGACCGGTGTTCCATTCGGCCCGCTGGCGCCACGACGTCGACATGGCCGGCAAGCGGGTGGCCGTGATCGGCACCGGGGCGAGCGGCGCCCAGCTCGTCCCGCCCCTCGCCGATGAGGCAGACGAGCTCACGATCTTCCAGCGCACGCCCAACTGGCTCTTGCCTGCGCCCGACTACCAGGAGCAGATCCCGGCCGGGAAGCTCTGGCTCTTCCGTCACGTGCCCTTCTACAACCAGTGGTACCGGTTCTGGATCTTCTACCGCAGCGCCGACGCCCTGCTGCCGGCGACCGAAGTGGACCCGGGGTGGTCCGAGCCCGGGTCGGTCGGTCCGCTCAACGCCTTCGCCCGGGCCTACATGCAGGGGTACCTGGAAGAGCAGTTCGCCGACCGCCCCGATCTCGTCCCCGACGTCGTGCCGCCCTATCCCCCCTTCGCCAAGCGCATGGTGTTCGACAACGGGAGCTGGGCCCAGGCCCTCAAGCGACCGAACGTCCGACTGGTGACCGAGCCCATCAGCCACGTGACCGACCATGAGGTGGTCACCGGCACCGCGACGTACGACGCCGACGTACTGGTGATGGCCACCGGCTTCCTGGCCTCACACTTCCTGGAGCCGCTGCGCATCACCGGGCGGGACGGCACCGACCTCCACGCCATGTGGCACGGCGACGCCCGGGGCTATCTCGGCATCACCGTCCCCTCGTTCCCGAACATGTTCATGCTGTACGGCCCCAACACCAACATCGTGGTGAACGGCAGCATCATCTACTTCTCCGAGTGCGAAGTCCGCTACGTGCTCGGGTGCCTGCGCCTGCTCCTCGAGGGCGACCACGACGCCCTGGTCGTCCGGCCCGAGGTGCACGACGAGTACAACCTGGCCGTCGACGCCGCCAATGACCGCCGGGTGTGGGGGGCGGCCAGCGTCAACACCTGGTACAAGAACGCCCTGGGGCGGGTGTCGCAGAATTGGCCCTTCACCTTGCAGGAGTACTGGCGCCGCACCCTGGCGCCCGATCCCGACGACTACAGCTTCGTGTCGGCGTCCGTGCCGTCGGGACGCACGTAGGCGCTGCACCGAGGTGCAGGCGACCAAGGGAGGCGACGTGGAGATCGCTGTGGTGGGCACCGGATTCATCGGCGGGATCCTGGGCCGGGCCCTGGCCCGGTCGGGGCACACCGTCACCTTCGGGTCGCGGCATCCCGCCGACGACGACGTCCCAGGAGACACCCCGGCCGGCGTCGCATCCGTGGGCGACGCCGTCGCCTCTGCCGACGTGGTGATCCTGGCCGTCCCCGCGACGGCGGTCGACGAGATCGTCGCATCGGTGGGCGACGCGCTGGCGGGCAAGCTCGTGATCGACGCCACCAACCGCAGGGGCGCCGACGTCGTGAACGGGCGCGTTCTGCTTCCCTCGAGCGTGCGCTATGCCCGGGCCTTCAACACGCTCGGCGGGGAGAACATGGAGGACCCGGTCTTCGCCGACGGCCGGGCCGACCTGTTCTTCTCGGCTCCACCGGGCGACCGCTCGACCGTGGAAGAGGTCATCGAGGGCGTCGGCCTCCGCCCCGTCTACGTGGGTGCCGACAACGAGGCGCTCGTCGACTGCCTGTTCCATCTCTGGGTCGAGCTGGCCATGACCCAGGGCCGGGGACGGCGTCTGGCGCTTCGCCTCCTGGAGGGTTAGCCGGGGTACGCCCTCAAGTGCTCGAGCACCAGGGGGGCGACGTCACCGGCCGACCCGGTGGGCAGCCAGTGGGTGGCGCCCTCGAGCGCCACGAATCGGTAGGGCCCGGTCACGTGGGCGCCACAGCGTTCGGCTGCGGCCCGGGTCACGAACCGATCGCCGGCGCCCCACACGAATAGCGTCGGCACCGTCGAAGGGCCCAGGTCCTCCCGGCGGTCGAGCACGGCGGCCCGGTACCAGTTGAGTGGACCGGTGAGAGAGGTCGGGTCGGCGGCGCGGCGGGCGTAGCGCTCGGCCGATGACGGGTCCAACCCGCTTCGAACGAGTGCACTGCGGAAGAGGGCCCCCCGGCGCACGGCCAGCATCCGCTCGGGCACCCGGGGGAGCTGGAAGAAGGCCATGTACGTGGAGTGCAGCGCCTGGGTGCTGTGGAGGATGGCGGCCAAGAAGGCGGCGGTGTGCGGGACCGACAAGGCGGTGAGCGTCCGCACCCGCTCGGCGTGGCGGACGGCCAGGTGCCAGGCCACGACCGCGCCCCAGTCGTGGCCCACGACGTCGAAGCGATCGGCGCCGGCGGCATCGGCCAGGGCGATCACGTCGGCGGCGAGCTTGGCGACCCGGTAGGCGTCGCGCCCTTCCGGGCGGGCTCCCGGCGAGTACCCCCGCTGGTCGGGGGCGAGGGTGCGAACCCCGGTGTCGGCCAGACGCCCGGCCACGTCCTTCCAGGCCAGGCGGTCCTCGGGGAACCCGTGGAGGGCGATGACCAGCCGGCCCTCTTCGGGTCCCGACTCGCTCACGTCGAAGGTGAGCCCGTCGTGGCGGTAGCTGTCCATGGGCCCGGCAACTTACGTCGACGCCGGCCGGCGCGTCACGGGGCCAGGCCGTGGCGATGGGCATAGGCGGCGGCCTGGGCCCGGTCTCGGCTACCCGTCTTGGCGAAGATCCGGTTCACGTGGGTCTTCACCGTGGACTCGGCGACGAAGATCCGCTCGGCGATCTCGGTGTTGGTCAGGCCCTCGGTGATGAGGCCGAGCACCTCGGCCTCCCGGTCGGTGAGGCCGTCGGGCAGCGAGCCGGGGCGGGGACGACGCGCCGCGTTGACGAGCGCCCCCTGGGCGGCGGAGTCGAGGATGGACTGCCCCGAGCTGGCAGCCTCCAGGGCGCGGCGGATGTCCTCCCTGGTGGCGTCCTTGGTGAGGTACCCGACGGCGCCGGCCGACAGGGCCGAGAGGACCGACTCGTCGTCGGCGTAGGTGGTGAGCACCACCACCCGGCTCTCCGGGTGTCGCTCGGTGATCGCTCTGGTCGCCTCCACCCCGTCCATGACCGGCATGCGGAGGTCCATGAGGACCACGTCGGGCCGGTGCTCCCGCACCAGGGCCACCGCTTCGGCGCCGTCGCCAGCGGCACCGACGACCTCGGTGCCGGCGAACCCGCCCACGATGGTGGCGAGGCCCTCGCGGATGACGCGCTGGTCGTCGGCGATGACCACCTTCACGGCGCCACCGGGACCTCGGCACACACCCGCCAGCCCTCGGTGGTCGGACCGGCCTCCAGTGACCCTCCCACGAGGGCGAGACGCTCGGCGATCCCCTGGAGGCCGTAGCCGCCGCCGCTCGCCTGGAGAGCCGGCGCCCCACCCGTGGCGAGCCCGTTGCGCACCTCGAGGCGCACCGAGTCCGGGGTGAAGCACAGCCGGGCCGTGACGGGCGCGCCCGGAGCGTGCTTCATGGCGTTGGTCACGGCTTCCTGGGCGATCCGGTAGAGCGAAAGAGACGTCTGCGCCGGCAACGTCCTGGCCTCGCCCTCCACCGACAGCTCCACGTCGTGCTCGTCACAGAGCCGGGTGAGTTGCTCGGGCAGCGGGGCGGCGTCCTCGCGCAGCGCCCGCACGGCACCGCGGGCCTCCAGCAGACCCTCGTGGACCAGAGTGCGCAGACGCTCGACGCCGGCTCGGACCTCCGGTCCGGCGGTCGGGTCCGACTCCACCAAGGTGTCGAAGGCCTCGAGCTGCAACGACAAGGCCGACAAAGTGTGGGCGAGCACGTCGTGGAGCTCCCTGGCCAGGTGGTTGCGCTCGGCCAGGAGCTCGGCACGGGCTTGCTCGATGTCGGCACGATCCTTCTCCACCCCGATGAGCGCAGCCTGCTGGGCGCGTTCCTCGGCCTGTTTGCGGCCCAGTCCGAAGACGATCCCTCCACAACACGCCGCCAAGCCGCCGTACACCGAGCCGTAGGGGCCCGAGGTGACGACGGCCGACGCCACCATGGCCAGGGCCCCGGCGGCGGGGACGAAGAGGGCGGTGGAGAAGGCCATGGCCAGCGCCGCTCCGAGCGAGGCCACGGCCGGGAAGACGATGGCGACGGGAGCGGAGACGACCAAGCCTCCTCCGGCGGCGGCCATCACCACCAGCACCGCCACCGTCGGCACCGGGCCCGAGCCCAGCAGTCGCAGGACGAGCCAACTCAACCACGCCAGCGCGGCGACACCGAGAAGCACGATGTTGGCCAGGTGCGTCTCGCTGATCCCCAGTGGCGTCTCCGCCGTCACGTTCCACGTGACCCAGCCGATCAGCGCAAGGTTCAGGGCGTTGGCCAGAGGCGAGCGGCCTGCCCACAACCGGAGCTCAGGTCTCCCCACCACCGACGTCCATCATGCTCGACGGCCGACCAAGGTCGGGGTGGCTGTGGCCGACTTGGAACGGAGCACATAGCCCCGCCACGCCAACAGGCCGGTACGGAACACCGCCTCGCAGATGGCCATGAGGAGCAAGGCCGCCACCCACGCCTCGGTGCTGGTGATGTCGTGGGCCAGGCTGAAGCGCTCGATGGCGGCGCCTCCCCCGTGGCTGGCGTAGAGCGAGAAGGCGAAACGGGTGCCCGTCCCGAGGATCCACAGACCGGCGGCCACGAACCCGGCCTTGGCCACCGGCACCCCTTCGTGGTCGGGATGAACCGAGGTGAACACGGCGCACAGCGTCCCGAGCACGGCCCCGGCGACGGCGGCGCCGATGACGAGAACCAGGTCGTTGCCGGCTGTCGGGATGCCCCGCAGGTAGTTGGAGGCCGCCCAGGCGACGATGGCCACAGGCAGGAGCAGGTTCTTGGCGGTGAGGCGTCGTCCTCTGATCTGGAGGAGGACGATGCCGATGAGGGCGAGGTCGAGGACGTAGTCGGTGGTCGTCATGGGAGCCAGTGTGCGCCCGCGGTCGGGCGCCCCACATCCATCTCGGGTTGGACCTCGGGGTGGAGATCCGTCCACCCGGGGCTGGCCGGAGCCGGCGAGTGGGTTCCGCTCCTAGGAGCCGGACCGCGACTCGTCGGGATCGCGACGCAGGAGCTGGATGAGCTCGGACTGCGAGTGGACGCCGAACTTCCGGAAGATGGTGGTGAGGTGGTTGCGCACCGTCGAGGCGCTGAGGAACAGCTCCGACGCGATGGCCGGGACGCGCTGGCCCTGGAGGATGCGGGTGAGGATCTCCCATTGCCGCGTGGTCAGGTCCCCGAGCTGAGGACGGTCGAGACGCGGGCCGTGCACCCCCACCGTGTCGAGAATCCCGGCAGCCCGGATCTCCGCGCTGATCCGGCGCAGGCGCATCTCGAGCTCCCGGACCCGGTCGTCAGGTTGGTGGCCCGCCCCGTCACCCGAGCCGACGAGGGCGAAGGCCGTCACGGCGTCGGGCCGGCCGTCCTCTCGGAACGGTGCCAAGAGCTTGCACACCTCCACCCACCCACCCGCGCAGTCGGTGATCCGCACCTTCGACTCGAGTGCGACCGGCTCATCCGGTGGATGGGGACGGGGTCCGCCGGCAGCAGCGACGTCGTCGGGGTGGACCAGATCGGGCAGACGCCTGCCGAGGTACCCGTCGGGATCGCACTCCGTGATCAGGCGGACGTCGGCGCTGATCCGCAGGATGTGCCAGTCGGCGTCGACGATCCCGACGGCCACCGGCCACAGGTCCTGCCACGGGCGCAGGGGGTCCCGGCCGAGCCGGGCGGATTCGCCGACCGGCGCGAACACCGTGACCCCGGCCAGGAGCCCGTCGAGGCTCAGTGCCCGGCTCCAGATCCACACCGGCAGGAGCCGGTCGTGTCCACGGACGAGGTTGCGCCTCGTCTGCACCGCCACCGTGGCTCCACTCGTGATGTCGGCCACGGTTCGGCGCACGTAGTCGGGGGGATGAGCGAGCTCGCACACCCTCCGGCCGATCAGCTCGCTCAACGGCAACCCGACGAGCTCGGAGGCGGACCGGTTGGCGAGTCGGACGATCCCGCCGGCATCCCACACGACGAGTGGGAACTCGCACTGGGTGAGGGCGTGGTCCAGGTCGGCGGCCGTCGTGTGGGCAACGGGCTCCGAGATCACAGCCCCTCCCTTCGCCTGGCACCATCCGCAGGGGGAGAAGCTAGACGCTGGTCAGGAATGTCCCAAGAGGCCCTTCAGCTCGGGGTGGAAGGCCGGCCGGCCGAACAGGTAGCCCTGCCCGTGGGTGCACCCGGCTTGGGTGGCCAGCTCACGCTGGCCGTTCGTCTCCACGCCTTCGGCCACGGTTCCGAGGCCGAGATCCCGGGCGATGGCGACGATGGTCTCGACGATGCGCAGGGCCCGAGGGTCGGTCTCGAGCTCGGTCACGAACGACCGGTCGACCTTGATGAAGTCGACGGGGAGCGAGCGGAGGTAGCTCAGGCACGACCGGCCCGTCCCGAAGTCGTCGATCCCGACTCGGCAACCGAGGTCACGCAGCGCCTGCAACGTCGCCGAGGCCCGGGGGTCGTCGGCGGCGGCGGTCTCGGTGACCTCGATGGCCAGCGAGCTGGCGGACACGTGGTGGGACTCGAGCGCAGAGGAGATCGAGCCGACCAGGTCGGGATGGGCGAACTGGCGGGCCGACACGTTCACCGCCATGGTGAGCGGGGGCTCGATGATGGAGGAGAGCGCCGAGGCGACGTACAGCGCCTCGTCGAGCACCCATTCCCCCATCGGCACGATCAAGCCGATCTCCTCGGCCACGGGCACGAAGTCGCCAGGAGGGATGTCCACCCCCTGCAACGTGCGCCAACGGGCGAGGGCCTCCATCCCCTCCGCCTCCCCGGTGGCGAGGTTGACGACAGGTTGATACGCCACGCGCAGCTGGCGGGTCTCGAAGGCGCCGGGGAGGTCGCGGTAGATGCGGGTCCGACGGTCGACCGAGATGCGGTCTCCCCCGGTGAACATGACCGGGCCGCTGGCCGGCGCCCGCTTCGCCGTCGTCAGCGCCGCCTTGGCGTAGCGCAGATGGGCGGCCACGGCGTCGGTGCGCCGTCCCGAGACGCTCACCCCGGCCCTGGCCGTCACCTGGATGGAGTTGGTGCCCATCACCACGGGAGCGTTGACCACGTCGAGGATCTCCTGGGCCAGGGCGAGGGCGGCGGTCTCGGACTCCACCGAGGTGAGGACGCCGAACTCGTCCCCGTCGAGCCTCCCCACCACCGACCCTGGCCCTGCCAGGCGTCCCATGGCCAGGGCGACGTGCTCGAGAACGCGGTCGCCGATGGCGGCACCGAAGGCGACGTTGACCCACTCGAAGTGGTCGACGTCCACGATGACGAGGGCGACGAGGCGGCTCGCCGGAGCTCCGGGCCCGAACAGCTCCACGGTCCTCAGGAACTCGCTCCGAGCGAGCACGCCACCGAGCGAAGACAGGTTCGGGAGGTTCGTCACCCAGGGCCCGACGGCGCCGTGGCGGGCCCGGTCTTCAGGGGAGGGGTGTTCGGTCGTCACCGGGCAGCGGGGTCCGGTTGCTTGCGGCGGTCCTCGGCCGTCACCACCTCGACCAGCTCCGCCTGGGACCCGACGCCGACCTTCCTGAAGATCAGCGACAGGTGGTTGCGCACCGTGCTCTGGCTGATGCCGAGCTCCCTGGCGATGGTGACCACGCGATGGCCCGAGGCGAGCATCCGGGTGATCTCTCGTTGCCGGGGGCTGAGCGAGTCGAGCTGGGCGTCGTCCAGAGACCGGCCGACCCGGCCGACGCTCACCCGGCCGACACCGGCCGCCTCGATCTCGGCGGCGATACGACGCATGCGCAGCTCGAGACCGGCCAGGCGGGCCTGATCGGCGGTGTGCGGGCGAGGCTCGGCCGATGTGGCCACGAAACCGAAGGGGAAGGGGTCGCCCGGGGCCAAGGAGGCGGCGAACACGCTGGTTCGGGCCCACCCGTCGGCCTTGTGCCAGAGCCGAAGGTCGAGCTTGGCGCTGCCTCCGGTCTCGACAGCCTGGGCGAGATGGATCAGCAGCTCCGAGACGTCCTCGGGATGGACGTTGGCGAAGATCCCCGAACCGAGGATCTCGTCAGGGTGGTAGCCCAAGAGTGCATGGATCTCGCCGCTGATGCGCCTGACACGCCATTCGGCGTCGACGACACCGATCACCACCGGCGCAGCCATCACCGGCCTGCGCGACGACATCAATTCCAGGCTCCTCCAGGCGCCGACACGGCGGAGATCGGTCGGCAGATTCCTGAGTATCCGCTGGGGAAGCGCTGGGATCTATAGGCGTTGCATCACGTTTGCATGGACGAACCGTCTACTCGACGAAATATCCGGCGAGGTGCCCTTCAGTCGGAGGAAGGCAGGGGCTTGGCGCTCTTGACCGCGAGCACCCTCCCGTCGATGGTCAGCGCGCCGTCCCCAGCCTTGGAGCAGAGCACCTCGAGCCCCGACACGTCGTCCTCGTAGCGCTTGCCCAGAAGGGTGGGTTCGGCCAGCGCAGGATCGACGGTCCCGCCGACGGCCTCCGTGCCGACCGGCACCATGGCGGCGCCGCCGCAACCCAGCTGGTGATGGCCTTCGGCGGGTCGCACCACGACCACCTCGGTCTCCGACACCGAGCTCCTCCATCGGGATCCTGCCGTGAGTTCCATCGTTCTCCTTTGGGCTCCGGTCACAGCGAAGAACCCGAGAGCTGCTCACGCACGACCCTGCGCAGCAGCTTGCCGGTGTCGGTATAGGGCAACTCGTCGAGCACGACGACCAGATCCGGGGTCTTCGATCCTCGCAACCGCCCGCGGGCGAAGGCGCGGATGTCCTCCGGGGCACTGGCGGCGCCCGGCACGAGCACCACGGCGGCGGCGATGCGCTGGCCCCATTCCTCGTCCTCGATGCCCACGACGGCGCAGTCGACGACCTCTTCGTGCGCCATCAGTACTTCCTCGATCTCGGCCGGCGCCACGTTCTCGCCACCACGGATGATGGTGTCGTCGGCGCGGCCCTCGACGAAGACGTAACCGTCCTCGTCGACATGGCCACGATCACGAGTGGCGAACCATCCGTCCGAACCGCCATCTTCACCCGCGTACTCACCGGCGACCTGCTCACCCCGGACGTAGATGTCCCCGCTCACCCCGGCAGGACACGGCCGGCTCTCCTCGTCGCGGATCTCTATCTCCACTCCCGGCAACGCCAGTCCCACCGATCCCAGGCGGGCCCGCACCACCGGGTCGTCGCTCGTCTGTGCCAGACGGTGGTCATCCGGGCCGAGCACGGCGATGGTGGAGCTCGTCTCGGTGAGGCCATAGGCATTGGCGAATGCGACGTTCGGAAAGAGCTCGAGCGCCCTGTCGATGACCGCCGCAGGCATCCTGGCCCCGCCATAGGAGATGGTGCGCAGACTGGGGACGTCGGAGGGCCCGTCGCCGAGCGCAGCCACGATGCGGGCCAGCATGGTGGGGACCACCATGGCATGGGTGATCGCCTCGTCCCGCACCACGTCCAGCCACCTGTCGGGGTCGAAGCCGTCGAGGTACACCACGCGGCGCCCCATGTAGAGGTTGGACAGCAGGTTCATGACGCCGGCGATGTGGTACGGCGGCACGCTGAGCAGAGCTGCCTCCTCCGGTCCGGCGCCGGCGAACTCCACGGTGCCGATGACGTACGCCGCCAGGTGACGGTGGCGGAGCAACGCCGCCTTGGGGGCGGCAGTGGTGCCGCTCGTGTAGAGCAGCAAGGCCACGTCGTCGGGGTCGATCGGTTGCCCGTCACCGGAAGGTGGGGCCCCGAGGGCGGCGTCCACGAAGTCCTCTGCATCGAGGACGTGACCGGCGCCCAGCCGCTTGAGGCGCTCGGCCTGCTGGGAAGAGGCGACGGCCAGCTCGTCGGGCGTCACGATGCGTCCCAGCTGGGCGTCGGCCAGGCGGTAGTTGAGCGGGACGAACGGAAGGCGTGCCGCCACCGACCCGAAGAGCGCCGCCGGGAACGCCACGCCGTTGGCGCCGCAGTAGGCGACACGGGCGGCGCCTGCGCCGTGCAGCAGCGACGCCGCCCCGGAGGCTGCCGCTCGGAGCTGGCCGGTGGTCAAGCTCCGGCCGTCGGGTCCGGTCACGGCGACGCGGCTCTCGTCGAGCGACACGCTCATGGTGAGAAGAAGTTCGAGGTCCATCACGTGCTCGTCGTCGGGATCGGCGGGAATCTTGCCATCGGCCAGGCCTGGGGCGGAAACCCGATTCTCGCCCGGCACGGCGCGTTAGCCTTGGGCGCCCTGCCCACCGAACAAGGAGAGGAGCTCGGTTGCCGACTGCCCCCCCGGCCGACAACGGCAAACCGAACCCTCCCCGCTCGCAGAAGGGCGCCAGAACCCGGGCCAGGCTCCTCGAGGCGGCCAAGGAGGTCTTCGAGGAGGACGGTTTCCTCGAGGCACGCATCTCGGACATCGCCGAGCGCGCCGGGCTCTCCCACGGCTCCTTCTACCACTACTTCGACTCGAAGGAAGAGATCTTCCGGGAGGTCGCCGAAGCCGTCGAGGAACAGCTCAGTGCGCCAATGGCGGGCGTCATCTTGGACCCGGAGTCGCATGCCTCTCCCCCGGAGCGCATCCGCGAGGCATTGCGGCGCCACCTCGAGAGCTACCGCCGCGAAGCCAAGATCATCGGCGTCATCGAGCAGATGTCGCGCTACGACAAGCAGGTCAACGACGTCCGCCAGGCCCGCCACGAGCACTACTCCAAGCAGGTTGCCGACTCCATACGGGCCCTGCAGGAGCACGGACTGGCCGACCCGGATCTCGACCCGAAGATCGCCGCCGCCGCCCTGGGGGCGATGACCAGTCGCTTTCCCGAGATGTGGCTCGTCCAGGGGGCGATCACCTGCAGCTTCGACAAGGCCGTCGATCAGCTCACCCGCATGTTCGTGAACGCCCTCGGGCTGAGCGAAGAGCGCGTCGGCTCCCGGCGGCGCACCCGGGCCAGCTGACGTCGAGAGAAGGCGGCCGGGATGCGCATCGCCGTGGTTGGAGCCTCGAGCGGCCTGGGGCGGTGCATCGCCGTGGGGCTGGCCCGCCGGGGAGACCAGCTGGCCGTCTTGGCCCGCCGCTACGACATGCTCGCCGAGGCGGCCAAGGAAGCCGGTCCCGGAACCCTGGCCATCGCCTGCGACGTCACCGACGAAGCGTCGTGCCACCGCGCCATGGAGGAGGCGGCTACCGGGCTGGGCGGCATCGACGGTCTCGTCTACACAGCTGGGGTCGGCCCGCTCAAGCGCCTGGTGGACACCGACGCCGAGACCTGGCGCCGGGTCCTGGACACCAACGTGGTCGGCGCCGCCCGGGTCACCAAGGTCGCCCTCACCCATCTGGAGGCCTCGCGCGGAGTGGCCGCTTATCTCTCTTCGTGGATCGCGTCGATAACCCCACCCTGGCCCGGGCTCGGCGCCTACGCCGTCTCCAAGGCGGCCCTCGACAAGCTCGTCGAGGCGTGGCGCGCCGAACATCCGAGAGTGGGCTTCACCCGGGTGGTGGTGGGCAACTGCGCCGGGGGCGAAGGCGACTCGACGCCACAGTTCGCCTCGCAGTGGGACGGGGACCTGATCGCCGAGCTCTTCCCGATCTGGTCGGCCAGCAACTACCTCACCACCTCCCTGGTGGACGTGGAGAACCTCGTCCAGGTCATGCATCAGGTACTGCACACGGGCGCCGACGCCAGCATCCCCTCGGTCGCCGTCGTCCCCCGCTCCCCGGGTTGAGCCGGCTCGCCGGCGATCACAACGCGGCCGAGGGACGCTCGCCCATCGGACGGATCATGCTGTCCTGGACGAACGAGGCGACCAGCTCACCTCCGGGCCCGAACACATCGGCCCGCCCGTAGCTGCGCCCGTGGCCTGCGTACAGGCTGCGGTGGGCGAGGAGCATCCACTTCGAGGCCGACACCGGCTCGTGGAAGGTGATGGTGTGGCTCAGCACTCCCGTCGACAGGGTGACGTGTGCCTGGGCCTGGCCGACGCCCCGGTGCGGGCGCATGGCCGTGCCGATGAGGAACCCGTCGGTGGCGAAGGCGAGCAGGGCCTGGTTGACGCCGGGATCGCCGGGCGCGCCCGGGAACGCCGTCCACACCTCGAGCTCGGGCGGTCCCACCTGGTCGGGATCGCTCAGGTCCACGCCGTCTGCGATCTCGACCACCCACTCCGGACCCTCGGGCGTCCCGCCGGGAGCGGGGACGTCGGGCGCCGGCTCGGCATGACGGATCAGATCAGGCTCCTCGGCGCTCATGAGCACCATCGACCGGGTGCAGATCCGCTCTCCTTGGGAGATGGTGACGGTGGTGCTGGCCATGGCGCGCCCGGCGTGCACCGGGTCGACGGAGATCTCCACCCCGGTGTCGGGTGACGCGGCGCGGGCGAAGACGGTGTGGAGGGTCTTCACCCTCTTCCCTTCGTGACCCTGGAGCCCGGCCACGATCGACTGGGCCAGCAACTGCCCTCCGAAGACCACCGGATGGCCGGTGTCGACGTTGGCAGCGAGGTACCGGTCGGCGCCGGCCGGCTCCAGGCGCAGTGAATCGAGGATCGACGTGACGGCGACCATGGCGAGGCGACGCTAGCGGCCGTGACGACGCAGATCAGGCGGCGACTTTGTCCTCGACCCGCATGATGCGGGCCAGGTTCCCCCCCATGATGTTGGCGACGTCGGCCTCGGGCAGACCGTCGGGGAGGTGTGTCGTGTAGCTGCACGGCTCGGCCAGGCCCTCGGGGTGGGGCCAGTCGGAGCCGAACAGGAGATGGTCGGGGCCCAGCTCGTCGACCAGCGGCTGGAGGTCGTCCTCGTGGAACGGGCTGATCCAGACGTTGCGCTTGAACGCCTGGACCGGGTCCTCCTCGAAGGTCTGGGGCATCTTCTTGTAGGTGTCGTGCAGGCTCTGGAGGAACGGGATGACCCAGTTCGCACCGTTCTCGATGAGGGCGATGCGCAGATCGGGGAACCGGGTGAGAAGCCCGTGGCACGTCATGGCCGCACAGGTGTCCTCGATGGCCCGCCTGCCCATGGTGAGCATGCGGAAGGCGTCGAGCCGGAACGGCAGCATCTCCGACGGGCCGGTCCAGTCGCTCTGGTACCGGGCATAGCCGCTGTCCGAGGCGTGCATCGAGACGAGGACGTCGGCCTCCACCACCTTCCGCCAGAAGGGGTCGAACTCCGGGTAGGCGAATGACCGCGCGCCGCGATATCCCGGCACCGGTGCGGGACGGATGAGCACCGTCTTCGCACCTCGTTCGACCACCCACTCCAGCTCCTCGATGGCCCGGTCGACGATGGGCAGGGTGACGACCGGCGTGGCGAAGATGCGGTCCTGGTAGTTGAAGGTCCAGGTCTCGTGCATCCACTCGTTGAGGGCGTGGATGGCGACGTGGGTCAGCTCCGGGTCGTCTCGCATGCGCTCCTCGAGGAGGCTGGCCAGCGTGGGGAACATGAGGGCCCGGTCGACGCCGAGCTCGTCCATCACTTCCAGGCGGGGACCCGGCTCCCGAAAGGCGGGAACGGCCCGCATCGGTTCGCCGATCAGCTGGCGATACGACTTGCCTTCGGGGTTGCCGTTGCGGAAGTACTCCTCCTGGGCACCGGGCCGGGCCACCACGTCGAAGGTGGGGTTGGGGATGTACTCGCTCACGACGCCCCGGACCATGATCTTGGTGCGACCGTCGATCTCGACGTACTTGATGGCCTCCCCGTACGCCTTGGGCAGGTGCCGGGTGAAGGCGTCGCGCGTCTCGTACATGTGGTTGTCCGAGTCGAAGACCGGGAAATCGAGCTGGCGCGTCCTGGGGCTCACGAAAACCTCCAAATAACCGACAACGACGTCAAAATCAAGACTCCTGGAAAGTGTAAGCTATCGCTATTATTGACGTCAACGTCAAAGTTCTGGGTGGGGCGGCCGGGCCCGGGCAGTGGCGAGCCGGAGCGAGGAGGTGGGGTGACCCTCACGAGTGGCAGCGAGGTCTACTACGACCCCTACGACTTCGAGATCGACACCGATCCCTACCCCGTCTGGAAGCGGCTCCGCGACCAGGCGCCGCTCTACTACAACGAGAAGTACGACTTCTTCGCCCTGAGCCGCTTCGACGACGTCGAGAAGGGGCTGCTCGACTGGGAGAC
>JASHUM010000007.1 GCA_030040015.1 Acidimicrobiales bacterium | reverse complement strand
CGCGCCGAGCGAAGGTAGAGCACGATGCGGTAGCAGACGGTCGTGACATAGATGACCGTTGCGATTGCAACCAAGGCCGTGGCGGTGACGATGGGGTCGATGGCGGCCCCCACCAGCACCGCTATTCCGATTGCGATGAGACCCCGTCGTTGGCCCGTCCAAAGGAGCGATTGCGCCGACACCGACGGAACTCGTTCTGCCAAGCCCAGGGTGCTCGCACGCAGACGAAGCTGGGCCTCAGCATCACCGATTGTGGCTTGACGCACACCGTGGAGGGTACCAGCGGTCCCGTTCCAGACCACAGGGAAGAGGAAAGTTCACTCGCGTGTCACCGACCGTTTCCCTTGCGATGGTCCTCCTGCCCATGATCCCTGATCGGCCAAAGGTCGGACCGGGGCTAAATTTGTGCCGATGACGGTGGGTTCGCTCGATGCCGAGGACCTCTTGGTCGAGCTCGCCGGTTGTGTCAGCGAGCTGGCCGAACAGCAGTTGGTCCTGCGCGAGTCCCTCTCGGCCTTGGTGCCCAGGATCGAGAGGCCGTTGTGGACGGGCGTGAGCAGCGGACGACGCACTGGCTCAGCTCCTCTCGGACGGGCTTCGCAGCGCAGGCAGCGGGTCGGTGGGCCGGCAGCGGTGGGTCCGGCGCCACCGGCTTGGCTGACGAGAGAGTGGACGGTCCCACCAGCGCGGCCCCTGCCGCCGGAAATCGGAAGCCCCGTCCCCGAGGTCGTATCTCCTGGCCCTCCGCCAACGGCCGCGGTGTGGCCCTTGACCCAGCGGGGCCTTCCACGCCCGACGGGGCGACCCTTGGACCTGCCGCCCCCGGCGGTCCTCCCAATGACGCCGCCCTCGCCGGAGCCCAGCGCTGTGCAGCCCCCGCCCTCGCCGGAGCCCAGCGCCGCGCTGCCTGTGTTCCCGCCGGAGTCTCGCGCTGTGCAGCCCCCGCCCTCGCCACAGTGGGCGCAACCTGTTTACGAAAATCAAGCATCGAGCGCATCGGCTTCAGGGCCACTGAGGCGCGATTACGACTACTTCGCAGATCTCGAAGTGCGTCTAGCTCAGATGAGTGCGGATGAGGGCGAGTCGGGCGAATCCGAGTAGACCGAATCGGTGGGACGAGTTCTCTTATCCGATTCCGGTGACCTTCACCGCCCAGACGCAACCCGTCGGCGCCTGAACGACCAGCTGTTGACTGCCCGTGCTGCTTTGTGGAGTCACCGACTGCCCTGAAGCGCCATTCTCGGACACCGCCGGTGTCGATCCCGGACTGCCTCCAGCAGATACGACGAAGATCTCTAGGGATGCACCGGACGCCGGCACGGGCGAGCACTGGAAGGCCCAGCCGATGTTCCACTGGCCACCAGCGATGGTGAAACTGGGGCTCGTCCAATTTCCGTGCGACTGGTAGGGACCGACAAGGACACTCGCCGTTCCTGAGGCTGCATCGGTTGTCGTCGTGGTCGCTCCGCTTGACGCGGCTGTTTGCGGGCTGGTCGTTGTGGGCGTCGTGGTGGCACTCGACCCAGAGCTCGAGGACGAAGAGGAAGCGGCGGGCGGAGGGAGTGCCTCCTGCTTACCGGTGGAGCCTGCCGACGAAGACGAGCCTCCGGCAAAAGCGTCGCCGATTGCCATCCCGAGAACCAGCGTCCCGATGACGGCAACGACCATCTGCCAGGTCGCCCACGAGCGGCGCTCTCTCATTCCCAAGGCCCCGCGTCCCGGTGGGGAACCTCGAGGGGACTGGCGGTTTGCTCCGACACTGTCGTGGTCGTCCCAACCGGGTCCAGTGGGGGCAGCGACCCCCGAGGGTGGAAAAGGGTGGCTGCGCTGGGGGCTGCCTTGGTCAGGCCCACCCGGCGCCTGAGCGGGGGGAAGGCCCGAAGGTGGATAAGAGGGGGTGCCTTGGTCAGGCCAACCCGGCGCCTGAGCGGGAGGGCCCGAGGGTGGAAAAGGCGGGCTGCCCTGGTCGGCCCAACCCGGGACTGGAGGCGCGGAAGGGCGCGACGGCGGAGAGGGTGGGCTCACCACAGCGCAGAGCATCAGCGAGCCGAGCCTGGAGCGTCAAGGATCACGTGTCGACATCGGGGAGTTTTGGTGTCGACGTTGCAAAGATTTCGCCTTGCGTTCGATTTCCGTTACAGTCCTGTCAGGTTCCCTCGCAGAGAGTTCATCTCCTCACACAGTGAGGCTCCGGCCGAAAGGTCTGTGCGCTGTGCTGCTTTGTCGATGGTCATGGCAGGTGGCATCTGTGGTCTGCGCTACCTCGGTCGCAACACTTCTCATCCCCTCGCCGTCTGCGGCGGCTGGCGCTGAGGGCCATCGCTCGGCGACTTCGCACACCGCCGCCCCCTCCGAGCATTCCTCGAGCGTGTGCAGCGGCCGGCCAACCGGGAATCTTCGGGGCTCTCTCCTCGTCAGCAGCGATCCACAAGGCGAGCCTCAAGCTAGGAAGGATTCAGCGGTGCCGGTGATCAGCCCCGGTCAGACCGTTGATGTAACGATCACGTGGACCTCGAAGGCGCTCTTGGGATCGGTGTGGCTCGGGGTCTCGAATTGCGTCCGTGCCGGCAAGGTCGACGAGCGCGACCTGGACAAGGCCTGGGTGCCGACTCCGAGCTCGGGAACGACACATACCCAGACCAGCTTCGTGGTGCCCAACTCACTCGACGGCCTGCTGCTGTGTGATTCGGCCAGGTTGTGGGTGAGCCTGAGCCAACAGATCAAGACCTGGAACGCGCCGGATTGGACCGACAATCCGTCGAGTACGCGCTGGCTCAAGCTCGAAGTGAGTAACTCCCTGTGCTGGTTTGTCGGTCCTGCGGCTCAGGCGCCGGAAGCTCGACTTCCCATTGTCCTTGGAGTTCTGGCTCTGTGCTGCGCGGGTGGCTATGTCGTCGTGATTCGACGGCGCGAGCGCAAAGTTGGCGACGCCTCCCGCGACAGCTCTTCGGATCCGACAGTCTGAGCGCTTCGCCTGGTCAAAGACTGCTCCTCTGAGCTGCCCTATTCGGCATACTCGTGACGAACACAGAGCGCGTTCGAGCGAGCATTCACGGTCATTGGGAGAACGTTGCGCGACGCCTAGGTGACGTCGGTTCGAACTCGGAATGAATCCTTCGGAACAGGACGCCTTTTTACTTGTACCAGGGGGTTTGCTCTGTTCTGATCCCCGCAGAGCCCCCTCTCGAAAGGTGTCTGCACATGCGCAAAGCCAGGACTCACGCCCTGACGCTCGGAGCGGCCTTCTTGGCCGTCGTCCTGCCGATTGTCTTCGTGTTTGCAGCGCCCGCCAGCGCCAACACCCTGAGCAACAGCAACGTCACCCAGTCGACCACAGGGACCGTGACGAGTGGCACTCCCTACTCGAGCGGCCAGACGATCCAGGTTTCGGTGGGAGCGAACAGCACGCTCGCGGGGGACTCCTCGGTTGAGGTCTGGGAGTGCTCGGACTACGACGGGACGACGACCAACCTTCCGTCGAGCGCCGAGAACAACTGCGATGGGAACACGACCATCAAGGTCACAGCCATCAACTCAGACGGGAGTATCCCGGCCTTCGCTTACACCGTCTACGCCCTGCCCGACAGTGTGACCTTCGGGGAGTCTTCCGACAGCCTGCCGGTGTGCGGCGTGTACCCCGACGACTGCGTCCTGTACATCGGCGCCAGCACGGGCTTCTCGGCTGGGACCTACATCTTCGGACCACCTTTCCAGGTGTCGCAGAACGGCACGGACTCAGGGGCGGATCCTGGTGACGGTACGCCGGAGGTTCCGCTCGCCATCGGTCTGCCGTTGCTCGCCGTGGCCATCGGTGGGGGAAGCCTGTACCTCCGTCGCCGCCGCCGGGCCCACGCGAGCTGACCCGCTGCTTGGATTCCTGACCACTAGATAACCGACTTCAACTCACGAGCCGACAAACCGAAGGAGTTCAACTTCATGCGATTGACCTGGCTAGGCAAGGGACGCAGGGGAAAGGCCTTGCGTCGGATCACGGGGGGGGCACTCCTGGCGACAGGGCTGGCCATCCCCATGGTCGGGCTGACCGCCACCTCCGCTTATGCGGTCACCTGTCCCTCCGGCACTGCGCAGGGGGGGAGCAGCAACGTCTGTGTCCCGATCTATCCGGGTCAGTCCGGTTCGTACCCGGCCTCGACCGACACGTACCCGTTCTGGCTGACACAGGGGACCACTGGGTCAAACGACAACCAGTCGGCCTCAAACGTTGATCGTTCTGCCGGTTCGGACACGACACTGTTCATGATGGAAGCCCTCGGCAACCTCTACAACAACGCCGGACTCTACGGGTGCGGTTTGACCAGTACGAACGCCGACTGCGAGAACGACGAGGGCACCTCGGTGGAGTCGGATTCGGCCACGACCGACACCGTCGACAACTTCGACCGGACCGAGATCCTGAACGGCATCAACGACATCGGTTCGGGTAACGGGCTCAAGCAGCTGTGCGGCACCCTGGGCACCCCCGATGCGGTTACTTTCGCTCGCTCGTCGAAGCCGGCGGTGGGCGCAGTGTCCGGGTGCAGCATCGCCCAGATCGGCTACGCCAAGGACGGTGTCGACGCAGTCGACTTCCAGGAACTGAGCCCGGGCCTCTTCGGTTCACCGAGCTACTACGACAACGGAACGAACCTCGAATCAGGCATCCTCAACGGCGCGGCGTGGCCCTCGGCCAGCAGCGGCGAGATCGGTGCTCCGGCCGCCGGCTGGCTGCCGGGGAACGTGGACAACTGCGTGCCGGCCGGCTCCGGTCTGTCCGGCACTGCATGCGCGGGCACACCGTTCACCGACGTAGACAACACGCCGATCATCCCCGGTGACGACACCAGCTCCCTTGCGTTCCGGTTGTGGTGCCAGCCGCTCGGCAACACGTCGGGGACGACGGAAGGGACTGATCCACGCATCCTGGACTGGGGCGAGCTGACCAACCTGACCACCGGTGGCGCCACCTTGTCGTCGGCGCTGTCGACGAGCGGCGCCATCACGTCGCTGCCGGTCAACGCCTTGCCGCAGGCCATCCTCGCTCCGGTCGGCGCCGCGACCAGCTCGACACCCACCAACATCGTGGTGACGAGCGGGGGCAACACCGAGACCTTCGAGGTCGACCCGGCCTCGGCCGGGGCGACGAGCCTCACTCTGGTGACCTCGACGACCCCGACGTACGCCTTCCCGGCGGGTAGCGCCATCACCTATGCCGTCGGTGACGGCACGGCGATCGGCGTTCCCATCCACGTCGTGGGCATCAACACCAACTCGGGCACTGTGGCGACGTTCTCGAGCTTCGCCAACTCGCTCAGCGGCCTCAGCGGTGCGAACTCCTGCGAGAGCTCCTCCGACATGGACACGAACGCCAGCCAGGGTCCTGACCCGATCACCCCGGTGGGGACGTCGAGCAACTACGAGATCGCGGTGGAGAACAACGCCTCTCAGATCGCGACCTTTGCAGCTGCTGACTTCCCCAACGACCTGGCCGACCAGGCGGTGGCGGCGGCGACGTCGCTGTACGCCGAGTCCAATGGCGTGTACCTGTCGAACCCGAACGCAGGTCTGGCCACGCTGCAGCCCGGCACGTCGACGGCACCCTCGGGTGTACCGCTCACGTACTCGGAGTCAGAGATGACGCTGAACGGGGTCTCGGACACGCTGGCCCACCAGGTGACCAACGCGTTCCCCACGTCACGGACGCTCTTCAACGGGTATCTGACGACCAACCTGAATGCCACCGTGGGCGGCTTCTTCAACTGGCTGTGCGACTCCGACTCGTACTTCCAGAAGGAGACGGACCTCACAACGGGCCAGAACTACAACAACGAGATCAACAACATCATCACGACCACGTACGAGTTCACTCGGCTCACCGACACTCGCACCGAGGTGGCCAATACCACACCGGCGGACGGAGTAAGTGGTGGCGCGCCAAATGCCCAGTGTGACGCGTCCTTGGCATCCATGGTGGCCACGGGAACGAACACGCTGGAATACGAGCCCGGCACTACGCCGACGCCGACGAACATCCCGTCGCCGGCGGGCTTCGCCGTCGGTCAGGTCATCGACTCCACGACGTCGGGATTCCCGACGGCGACGGTGTCGTCCATCAGCGGCAACACCATGACCATCACCATTACGAGCGGTAGCCTCACGAGCGGCGACTCCTACAACCTGTACTTCCCGGGGATGCCACCAATCCTGGCCGTAACCAACCCGAACAACTAGGTAGGAAGCCGACATCATCGGGCTGCCTCAGGGCACCCGACAATGAAGTACCAGCCCGGCCCGGGGGTATCGCCGAGAAGGCGAGGCCCCCGGGCTTTCGGGCACCATGGAGGAGACGACGAGTGGGGGCCTGAGGACCCTCGGGGAGCAGCGGGCTGACGTGCGACACAAGGACAAGGCTCGGCGGAGGTGGACGAGGCCAGTCCAGCTCGTGGGTGCAACCCTGCTTGTCGTGAGCGTGCCGTTGACGATGCTGCAAACCCACGCCACCGCCGACACGCTGACCAACACCGCCGACAATGTGACGCTCACGACAGAGGGGACCGTCACCTCTGACACCCCGTACTCGAGTGGTCAGGTCATCTCGGTTTCGGTGGCCGCGAACAGCACCCTTGCCGGGGATTCTTCAGTTGAAGTCTGGGAGTGCTCTGACCTCGATGGCTCGTCCGCCAATCTTCCGACGAGCGCTGCGAACAACTGCGATGGGAACACCACCATCAAGGTAACGGCCATCAACGCCGACGGAAGCGTTCCGGCTTTCAACTACACAATCTACGCTTTGCCGGACTCTTACCTCTTCGGTGAGTCGTCAACCAGCTTGCCCGTGTGTGGCTCATATCCCGACGAGTGTGTGCTGTACATCGGCGCGAGCACGGGCTTTGCGGCTGGGACTTATATCTTCTCCGCGCCGTTCGTCGTGAGTTCGAATTCCAACGACGGCGGCGAGAATCCCGGAGATGGCGAGGTGCCGGCCGTGACCTCGACATCTCCCACGGACTCCACCGTCGTCTCCTCGCCGGCCACCAACGTGGCCGACGGTGCGTCCGCCTCGCAGATCACCGTGACGCTCAAGGACACGAGCGACAACGTCGTCACCGGCGGCAAGGAAGTGACACTGACCCAGCCTTCCTCGGACCACTCGGTGATCTCCTGCGATGGGACGGTAGAAAGTACCTGCACGACGGACACCACGACCGGCGTCGTCGTATTCTCTGTCACGGACAAGACCGTCGAGGACGTGACGTACACGGCTACAGATACGACCGATAGCGTCCCGCTCACTCCATCGACGCCACCCTCCGTTGACTTCGAGGCCCCCGTCGTCACACCGGCGAACTGCTCGATCTCGGCCGACCCGACGTCGGTGGCGAGCGGCGGGAGCTCGACCATCACGGTCACGCTCGATGACCAGGGCGCGCCCCCACAGCCCGTTGCCAATAAAGCCGTGACACTCACGGCCAGTGGCGGAAGCTCGGTGATCACGCCGGTTTCGCCGACGACGAATGCGGACGGCCAAGCCACCTTCACCGTGTCCGACACGGCGGCCGAAACGGTGACCTACACCGCAGAGGACACCACCGACAGCACTGAGATCACAGGTCAGAGTGTCCAAGTCACCTTCGGCAACTTGACCGTGTCGCCTAGCGACTCCACAGTCACCACCAACGAAACGGTGGTCTCGTCGGCGGCTACGACCAGCGGGACGCCCGCCTCCACGGCCCTGGTCACGGTCACGCTCGTCGCGTCGGACGGCCACAGTGTGGTGAGCGGGAAGACGGTGACGCTCTCCGCATCATCGACCAAGGCAGTGATCACTCCAACCAGCAACCCGAATATCTCGAACGGTGAAGGGGAGGCGACCTTCACGGTCGGCGACACTACGGCCGAATCGGTCACGTTCTCAGCTCAAGACACGACCGATAACATCTCCATCACCCAGACAGTCACCGTCGACTTCGAGGTGCCGGCGGCGTCGGCGTCGAGGTCGTCCATGTCGGCAATACCAACGACTCTGCCCGCCGACGGGGTAACACCAACGACGATCAACGTCACCATTCTCGACCAGTTCGGGGACCCGATCTCCGGTGTTGTGGTGACCGTGACCGGCAATTCGACCACTACCTTGGTCGCGCCCCAAACGGTGTCCACGAACGTGCCTGCGGGCACTACCGGAGCTAGCGGCACCGCCGTTTTCTACGCGTACGACACCACGGCGGAGACCGTCACGTATACAGCCACGGATACCACCGACAACGTAGTGATCGCGCAGACGGTCCAGGTGACATTCCAAGCGACCGCTCCCCAGGCCAACAATTCGTCGTTGTCGGCCAGCCCCGCCGACGTGCCTGCCGACGGCACGACGGCGTCGACGATCACCGTGACACTCGAGGACCATAACGACAACCCCGTACCGGGTAAGACCATCGCCCTCACGGCAGAGAACGGGAGCTCGAAGATCAACTCCGTCTCTCCGACCACGAACGCGCAGGGTGAGGCCACGTTCAGCGTGACGGACACCGCCAACGAGGTGGTGACCTATACGGCGACTGACACCACGGACAACCTCCCTCTCGCCGGCCAAGCAGTGACTGTGACTTTCGGCACCCCGCCCCCGGTGACCCCCTCGTTGGCTGACTCCACGATCGTCGCCCAACCCACCAGCGTGCCGGCGGACGGAACCTCCACGTCGACCATTTCCGTGGTCCTGTCGGATGCCAACGGCGACGCTCTGTCCGGCAAGACCGTGGCCCTCAACCCTTCCGGTGGGAATTCGTCGGTGACCACGGTGACGGGCGTCACGAATTCCGACGGTACGGCGACGTTTACCGTGAGCGACAGAACAGTTGAGGATGTGACCTATACGGCGACTGACGTGACCGACGGAATGCCGATCACTGGTGCGAGCGTCACGGTGGACTTCACCACCCCCCCCGGAGGGAGCGCGTCGACCTCGGGCTCGACGACCAATACCACCAGCTCTAGCGGAGGTGCCAGCGTCGGGACGTCGACTGCGATCGAATCGGGCTCGACCGACTCATCCTCGTCAGGTGCTTCCGACAGTAGTGGCGCCAGCCTGGCCTTCACCGGAGCGCCTAACCTGCTCCCGTGGCTCCTAGCCATGGGAGGTCTGCTCATGGTGACCGGAACCTTGGGCAGGCGTCGGGTGAAACACGCGCCAGCCCAATCGAGCAACGTGGAGGACCGATGAGGCCGAGGACACGTCGGTCCGTTCGAGGCCTACGGGCCCTCACCTTGGGGCTGCTGCTGGGAGGCGTCTTCGCCGCGGCGTGCTCCAGTAGTGCCGAGGCCTTCCCCTTGGTGAACGGCCCAGTCACGATCACTCCAACCACCTCGGTCGCCTCAGGGCAGGACCTGAAGAGTGGCCAGACCATCAATATCACGGTGGCCGCCAATTCCACCCTCGACCGGACGAACCTGAGCGCGTTCGGTTTCCCAAGCGGGGTCGCGGTCATGAAAGCCCTCGAGTGTGACGACCCCGACGGGCTCGCCTCCAATCTGCCGACCAAGGAGGCCTATCACTGCGACGGGAACACGATCCAGGCCACCGCCTATGTGAATGCCGACGGCAGCTTCAAGATCGACAACTTCGTGGTGTACTCGCTTCCAGACGAGCCGACGTTCGACGAGGGGCCCGGCTCGCTGCCGGCGTGCGGCACCCAGGCCAACCAGTGCGTGCTCTACATCGGGCCCGACCAGGAGGACTTCTCCAAGCCCCACCTGTTCTCGTCCCCGTTCCTGGTCACGCCCACGTCCAATGACCAGGGGCTGGGCGTCGTGTCTGGAAAGGGCACATCGGGGTCTGTGACGTCGTCGGACAGCGGCTCGAGTGGCGGCACCCTGGCCTTCACCGGGATCCCCCTGGCGCTCCCTGCGATGGTCGGCAGCGGAATCCTGCTTGTCGTGTCTGCCACGGAAGCACGACGGCGTCTCCGGCATCGGGTCGGACCGTGACCACAACCGCGACCCTCACCGCCCCATTGCCGCCGGGGTCCGTCGACGACACCCCGATCACGTTCAGTTCTGGACACTCGTCGGCGGACCGGGCCTTCTTCGGGCTGCTCGCTTGCAGCGCCGGCATTGTTCTCATGCTCCTGGTGGCACTGGTCGTGTTCCTGTTCGCCCACGGCTGGTGGGCACTGGTCCACTTCAACGTGCGCTTCTTCACCGGCACGGTATGGTCGGCTCCTTTGGAGCCAGGAGTCTTGGGTCTGTTGGTTGGCTCGGTCGAGATCGGGTTGGTGGCTCTTTTCTTCGCATTTCCAATATCGATCTTCACAGCGTTGATGATCGTCGAGTTTGCTCCACCCCCACTGCGGAGAACGCTGACGGCGCTGATCGACCTCCTGGCCACGGTGCCGAGCATCGTCTACGGGTTCTGGGGTCTCGAGGCTCTCACCGTGTGGGTGCAGAGCCCAGTGTCGTGGCTGGCGAAATACTTCGGCTTCATCCCCATCTTCCGGACCCTCGAACCAGGACGCTTTGACGACTCGATCTTCATCTGCGGGCTGATCGTCGCCATCATGATCATCCCCGTCATCACGTCGATCAGCCGCGAGGTGATGTCGCAGGCACCACGCGAAGCCTGCGAAGGTGCTCTTGCCTTAGGAGGAACCCGCTGGGGAATGATCACCGACGTCATCCTCCCCTTCTCCCGAAGCGGGATCGTCGGTGCCACGCTCCTCGGTTTCAGTCGCGCCTTGGGGGAGACGATCGCCGTTCTGCTGATCCTCTCGGCGAACAACCAAGTGACCGCGGCAATCTTGGGACCGGACGGCGGTTCTGTGACCAAGCAGATCGCTGCTTTTTTCCCAACGTCTAGCCCAAACGGCCAGAGCGAGCTCACCCTGGCCGCGCTCACCTTGTTCGCCACGACGTTGATCTTCAGCCTTGGCGGGCGCTTGGTGGTCCAGGGTGGCCTCCGACGGAGGCGGTCGTGACGTCGATCGCGCCTCCCGGGCCCGACACGCTGGTTGCTCGGCGGCCAGAGGTGGAGTGGTCGCCGGCCGCTGGAGCCGAACGACCGCCCTCGCGACGTCGGGGCAACAGAAGTGCGGCCATCGAATTGGGCAGTTGTGCATTGGCCTCGCTGGCATTCATCTGGCTGTTGTTCACAATCGCTGGCCTTTCTGCGCCGTTTGGTTTCGTGGTGTGCTGGTACCTCCTGTTCTTGGTCTCCTACGCCGTGCTGTCGAACAGCCTTCACGGCCGGCTCGTCATGAAGGATCGGCTGGCGACGATCGGAGTGTGGTCGGGGTCGCTGGTGGCAGGCCTGGCGCTGGCCGCTGTGATCGGTTTCGTTGTATTCAAGGGTGCCCCGGTCGCCTTCGCCAAGTTCCCGCACTTCTGGACGACAGACATGACCCGGGGCGGGGCGGCCACCCCGGTAACCAGCGTCGGCGCCGGTGCGGCCATCATGGGCTCGGTCGAACAGGTCGGCATCGCTGCGCTCTTCAGCGTACCCCTTGCCATTCTCACTGCCGTCTACCTGGTCGAATCTCAGAGCGTGCTCGCCAAGATCGTGCGCAACATTGTCGACGCCATGACCGGCACGCCGTCGATCATCGCCGGCCTGTTCGTCTATCTGATTTGGGTGCAACCCCACGGGGTGAACGGCAAGTCGGGCGTTGCGGCTGCGGTCGCCTTGACCGTGCTCATGCTCCCCTTGACCACTCGGGCCTCCATGGAGGTGATCAAGGTCATTCCGGGAGGGCTTCGCGAGGCCGCACTCGGGCTTGGAGCGCCCCCTTGGCGTGTCGTGCTGCAGGTTGTCGTCCCAACCGCTCGAACGGGACTCATCACGGCCGCCATCCTTGGTGTAGCTCGCACCACGGGGGAGACCGCCGAGGTGCTCTTCACGGCGGGCGGCAACCAGCGCTACAACCTGAATCCAGTCCACGGCTGGCAGGACGACCTGCCGCTGCGGATCTACGAGTTGATCGGCCAACCGTCTCTCAACGCCATCCGTGAAGCCTGGGGTGTGGCCTTCGTCCTCGTGTCGGTCGTGTTGGCATTCTTTGTCCTTTCCCGCTCCGTAGGCTCGTCCGGGCGCGGGACCTTGATCTCACGGCTGTTGCGCGCCGCACGCCGTCCCACGATTGGAGACACGCCTTGACGCCATCGAGCAACCCTGACGCCCGCCGAGGTCGCTGGACGAGGAGGTATCGCCGCTGGTGTGGTCCAATGACCGTGGGAACCGTGCTCGTCATCGTTGGCTTGGCCGTGCCGGCGAGCCCGGCGACGGCGGGGACGTCGCTCTACGGCGGAGGTTCCTCGTTCGCCGCTCCGGCGATCAACTCGTGGGTCGGCCAGGTCGCCGACCCTCCCTACGATCTGTCGATTGATTACGCGACGAGCAATTCGGGACAGGGCCGCTACGAATTCACGAATAAGACGGTGGATTACGCCGTGACCGACACCGGCTACGTCAACTCCTCGGTTGGCCAGACCCCTCCCTCGTTCCCCTATGCATTCATCCCCATCACGGCCGCCGGTGTGGCATTCATGTACAACATCCCCGGCCTCACCCAGACCCTTCAGCTCACTAGCTACACGGCCTGCCTGCTTCTTACTGGGCAGATCACCAACTGGGATGACCCGGCCCTCAAAGAGAACGGCGCCAATGCCGGCGTAACCATGCCCGACCTCCCCGTCGTCCCGGTGACCGAGAGCGACCCAGCTGGAACCAACTACGTCCTGGAGGAGTGGTGCATCGACGAGCAACCGTCGGTGTGGGCCCAGTACATCAAGAACGAGTCCGGTACCTCTCCGCCGAGCGGTGTCGCAATCACGACCACACCGGGATCCAATTGGGAGGCGCCGGGCAACGGTTACGACGAGCAGGAAACTTCTGCGGTGGCGTCCAATGTGGCGAACACCGCAGGATCGATCGGTCCCGTGCAGGAGCAGTACGCCATCGATTCCGGGTTCACCAAGACCCCTGACAAGAGTGTGGCCGAGGTGCAGAACGCCAGCGGTGACTTCACGTCGCCTTCTCCGCTTGACGTCGCGTCGGCCCTCGCATACGCAACCCAGCAGTCCAACGGCACCCACGTCCTCAACTTCAACGGCCTCGGTCCCCACGTCTACAACCCGTCGACGTATAGCTATCTCCTCACTCCAACCACGGGGTCGTCCTCGGCCAAGGGTCTGGTCTTGAGTGAATTTGTCAACTATGTCCTCACCCTTGGACAGCAATCTGCTCCGGCCATCGACTATGCGAGTCTGGGGCTCTCGCTCGAGCGCTACGGGATCGACACGGTCCTGGCCGACGTCCCCGGCGCCGTGGACCCAACGTCGGCCGAGGACCAGGGCTATTCCTGCGGTGACTTCACCCCGGCCGAGGTGCAAGCCGGGGCGACGGCGCCAACCTGTGGGGTCACGAACGGCAATGCTCCGCCTCCCCCCCCTGGTGCGCCCACACAAGCGACGACGAACGGCAACACTTCCTCGAAGGCGACAGCATCCGTCGCTGCTATCAAGTCCGGTGCTTCCTCATCAGGTGGTGTCGATCCCTCCGTCTCGCTCACCGGAGGGACCGGCTCCATGGCGTTCACCGGCGGAGACCCGTTCCCGTGGTTCGTGGCCGGCGCACTGTTGGCCGTGGTCGGATGGCTCGGACGGCGCAGGCTGGCCGGGGCCAAGCTCGCTGACGATTCACCGTGAGACGTCGCCAGATCAGACGGGCCCTCACCCTCGGTCTCGGGTTTGTGGTCGCGGTTGTGGCCGGTAGTGGTTTGCCGGCTTCGACGGCGCACGCGCAAACTGCGTCCAACACCCTCACAGGAGAGGGTGGATCGTTCCTGTCTCCGGTGACCAATCTGCTCCTCGAGTCCGACACCGGGTTGTCCCCGCTCTATCCTGCCTATGGCGACTCCAACCTCGACGACGGCATCGCTGACTTCACTGGCACGGCACCGGGTCAATTCGACGCCGACTTCGTCGTCACCGAGCGCCCTCTCACATCGGCCGAGGCGGCCAACGCCCAGGCCAACGGCAGGAGCTACGCATACGTCCCGTTCGCGGCGACACCAGTGGCCATCGCCGTGTTCGCCATCTGCAACGAGTCGAATTTCAACAACGACGTCGTGAACCCGACGCCGTTCTGTCCGGACCTTCCTTTGACTCCGGAACAGATCGGCCAGATCTTCACCACCGGGAACATCAATTCCAGCGAATCCGGTGCCTCGTCGTTGCCGACGCCACTGACATCGTGGAGCGAGTTCAATCAATTCGACGCCTCCGACAGTGCATGCGACCAGATCACCGGGAGCTCGCAGGTCGCCAACGCCGGTTCGCCCGTACCCGACACCGAGGCCATCACGTTGGCGTCGACGCTTGCGCCGTCGGCCGAGAACTCCACGCTGATGGCGCTCATGGACAGCAATACGACGGCCAAGGCCCTGCTCGACAATGCCCTCAACAATCCGGGTGCCAACACGTCGTCGACGACGAGCGATACACCAAGTGAGATTTGGCCGTTCCAAGGTCCGCATGCCTACATAGGTGGCGACGAGGGACTGGTGGAGAAGGAGCTCAACATCGAGCCCTCGACTGATGCTCCTGACTATCTCGATACCTGGGCCGCCCTCAATCCGGGCACCGGCAGCGGGCACGACGCGTTTCCGGTGTCGGCCGTCTGGACGGGATCACCCGAGGGAACCCCGTGGGACGTCCCCACCGCCGCGGTCGAGAACGCCGACGGTTGCTTCGTGGGGCCCACCTTGGCCGCGGCCCAGGCGGCTGAGTCGGGGAGTGGAATCACATTCGACCCCACCACCAACCTCGTCACCTTCAACGCCCAGTCGACGAGCACCACGGCCTACAACAACTACCTCATGGCCGAGAGCTACCTCGTCGTCCCCACCAACGGCCTACCGGCGGAGAAGGCTACGAAGCTCGCCCAATTCATCAGGTATATCCTGGGTGCGACAGGGCAGTCCGAGATCGAGACGCTGGGGGCGGCTCCAGCCACTGCCGCCGAGGTCACCGCCGGGCTCCAGGTGGCGAGTGAGCTGGACGCCGAGGCGATCACGACGTCGAGCTCCGGGACGGGCGGTACCGGGACGACCAGCGGCGCGCCTGGTGCATCGGGCTCGTCGACCGACGCGTCGGACACGTCCTCGGGCGACGGTGGTTCGCTGGCTTTCACCGGGGGCAACCCGTTACCGATCGTGGCCATGGGCCTCCTGCTCGCCGGCTTGGCCACCTTCGGTCGTCGGCGGCTGGTCAGCCGGGCCAAGTCCCGGGTCAGGCGACCACGGGCGAGACCGGCCGAAGGGGCGATCCGGTGACCGCCCTCGATCAGATGGTCGGCTTCCCCCAGCAGCAGTACGGGGCCAACGCCGGACAGGCTCGCCTGGTGGCGAGAAACGTGAGTGCCTGGTTCGGCACGAAGAAGGTGCTGGAGCGCATCTCGCTCAACATGGAGCCCGGACAGGTGTCCGCCTTGATCGGACCGTCGGGCTGCGGCAAGTCCACCTTCTTGAGGATCCTCAACCGGTTGCACGAACTCGTGCCGGTAGCAGCCCTGTCGGGATCAGTGGAGCTCGACGGGGAGAACATCTACGGCCCGACCGCGTCGGTGACCCGTACCCGACTGAAGATCGGCATGGTGTTCCAGAAGCCCAATCCCTTTCCCTCCATGAGCATCGCCCAGAACGTGCTGGCCGGTCTCCGTCTCTCGGGCACGAAGGTCCACAATCGTGATGCCTTGGTGCAGGAGTGCCTGGAGCGTGCCGGGCTGTGGAAAGAGACGCGGAACCGGCTGAACGAATCGGGCTACTCGCTGTCCGGCGGCCAACAGCAGCGTCTCTGCATCGCCCGGGCTCTGGCAGTGCGACCCCGGGTGCTGCTACTGGACGAGCCCTGCTCGGCGCTCGACCCGATCTCCACCGGCGTCATCGAAGAGACGATCAGGGAGCTCTGCCGGGACGTCACCATCGTCATCGTCACCCACAACATGCAGCAGGCCCAGCGCATCTCCGACACCTGCGCACTGTTCCTCATCGATGACGAAGGCAAGCCCGGCTACATCGTCGAATCGGGGCCCACCGACCAGATGTTCAGCCGGCCCAACGACCCGCGCACCGCTGACTACGTGAATGGCAGGTTCGGGTGACCCAGTTCGTAGACGCGGTGCCCACCACCTCCCCTGCGTGGAGGGTGGTCGTACGGGACTGGCGCCAGCGCGCCCGCCAATTCTGGGAAGGGGCCCCCCCGCGGACCCGGATCGCCATCCAGGTTGCGCTCTTGTTGGTGAGCGTCCTGGTTGCCTACAGCTATTCGCTCGAGACATTGGTCCAGGAGGCGGACCTCGAGACCCCGCTTGC
This sequence comes from Acidimicrobiales bacterium, assembly GCA_030040015.1. GTDB lineage: Bacteria > Actinomycetota > Acidimicrobiia > Acidimicrobiales > UBA8190 > UBA8190. The sequence goes on along the minus strand of JASHUM010000007.1, from coordinate 10,138 downwards.
CTACGTGGGCCTGGTCCCGGCCATCGCACTCGCCCTCGCCGCGGTTCGGGCTCGACCGCTCCGCCCCGAGCCCCCCATCCACGACCGCCAGATCGACTACATCGTGGGCGTCCCACTCCTCGTCGCGGTCATCGCTGCCAACACGCTGCTGCCGAAGAAGCTCTCAGTCATGTACTGGGTGTGGCGAATCGATCTGCTAACGCTGCCGGTGTTCGTCGCCGGGGCAGTAGCCATCATCTTCGGCGTGCGCGTCCTGTGGCGCCAGAAACTCGCAGTCGGGTACCTGTTCCTGGCTTGGCCGTATCCCTATCAGTCCGCCCTGCTCCACGTCCTCGACGCATTCACCAACCTAACCGTGGCCGCCATCAAGGAAGCGCTTCACTTCGTGACAGTGGCCAAGGCCATCCCCGCCCCCGGCGGGAGCACCCTGTTCCTGGTCACGCACCACGGGTCGACCTTCCCCCTGAGCGTGGTATCAGCCTGCTCCGGGGTGAACAGCTGCGTCGGCTTTCTCCTCGTCGGCTCCGCCTTCGGTGCCATCGTGCGCGGCCCGTTGGTGCGCAAGCTCGCCTGGCTCGCTGGGGGCATGGTCCTGCTGTGGGGGATGAACATCTTCCGGATCCTGTTGGTGTTCTGGTCCGGGAAGGTGTGGGGTGAGCACTTCGCCATCGACATCCTCCACCCGTTCATCGGGATGGTGACGTTCAGCATCGGCGTGATCGTCATGATGCTGCTCATCGAGCCCCTCGGCATGAGAGTGAGCGTCGCGTCGAGGCCCCCCAAGGTCCGAGGCGCCGTGTCGACGCGGTACCGAAACGTCCTGGCCGTGCCGAAGATCTATGCCGCCGCCGTCGTCGTCCTGGTCGCCGCGTTGATCGTCGGCATCTCGAACCTCAGCCTCAAGAACTACAACTTGGTGGCCGACATCTCGGGCGGGCCCAACCTCACGTCCTTCATCGTGCAGCCGGCAGCGCCCTCAGGTTGGCACGTTCGTCGCATCGACGTGTTCACCTGGGCAGAGCCGCTGTTCGGTGACACCTCGCAGTGGTCACGCTACGAGCTCTTCCACACCGAAGGCGGGAACCTGATCACCGCCACGCCGGTGATCGCCGACGTCATCGTCACGCCTTACCTGAGCAGCTTCTCGGCGTACGGCGTCGAAGCCTGCTACCAGTTCCACGGCTACTCCCTGGCGAATGTCGCTCAGGTGAGCGTGGCCGGAGGGATCGTCGGACAGACGCTGACCTACACGTCGAGCCAGTTCGGCGTGTGGACTATCATCTACTGGATCATCCCTGTGAAGGCAAACGGTGCCACCGAGTACGAGCGGACCGTCCTCTACATCCGCGGGTCGGGAGGATTGGACGTGGCGAGCGACGATGGTCCCGTGCCAGGGGTGAGCAACGAGGCGGGTTCTCTCAAGAATGACAACCCTGTGGACTCCCACCCCATCACGGACCGCAATTTCCTCGTGGACTTTGCTCGCGAACTGATCAAGACGGAAGCCCACGAGCCGCTCTTCCAGAGCCCGACGACCGCAACGCCTCCTTCGCATCACGCGCCGGCCGTCAACCCCGCGGTGTCTCTCACCAACGACTGAGAGGTGCCGTGCTGACCGAGGAACGGGTTGGCCGGCATTTGTCGGCGCGATCGATCGAGCTCGTCCGGAGGTTCATGGAGGAGCGCCTCGGTCTGGAGCTCGACGCGGCTCGGCAACCCCCGTGGCAGCCTGCTCCGGGGACGGATTGGATCTGGGACAGTGGCAACGGCGCCGAGTCGCTTGCCGAATCGATCGGTATGGTGCTCCTGGCCGCCACCGAGGTGGTGTCGTCCGCCGCCTCTGCTCCTGCGGTGGCGCCCACGGAGGCGCCAGCGGTTCCCGTGCAGGCCCCGGCGGCGTTCGTTGCGCCGCCTGCGCCCGCGGTTCCCGTGCAGGCCCCGGCGGCGTTTGTTCCGCCGCCTGCGCCCGCGGTTCCCGTGCAGGCCCCGGCCGCGTTCGTTGCGCCGCCTGCACCCGTTGTTCCCGTGCAGGCCCCGGCGGCGTTCGTTCCGGTGCACAGCCCCGTGGCACCGCCCCATCCGCCAGTGGCTCCCGTGCGGGCTCCGGCCGCGTTCGTTGCGCCGCCTCCCACCGGGCTGCCCCACGAGCTACCTGCGCCTCTGGTCGAGCCGGCATCCTATGTGGCGCCCCTGGAGCCGTGGCGTCCCACGCCGGCCGTCGCCGCGCCGCCTGGCGTCATCCAGCCCACCCGCTCCAGTGCGGTCTCCGCCGCGCTCGCTCAACTCCGTCCCCTCCTTCGCCGCTCCGCCACGGTTCGCCTGCAGTCGTCGCGTGCCCACGTCGCGTACCGGGCCTTCGGCTGGGTCCGCAACATCGGTTTGATCGTGATCCTCTTCGCCATCTGGCAGCTGTGGGGAACGACCATCGCCGAGCATCAGGCGCAGTCGACCTTGAAGACCGAGTTCGAGGCCAAAGTCCACTCGGACACGACGAGCAGCCAGCCCGCCAGCCTGATCCCCGCCTCGACGAGAGTGACCCCTCCTCCTTCGGGCACGGTCGTGGGTCAGTTGCGCATACCTGCCATCGGCGTGAGCCAATTCGTGGTCGAGGGCACGGCCGAGCAGGACCTCGCCAAAGGCCCTGGCCACTACACGGGCACCGCTGAGCCAGGCCAGGCTGGGAACGTGGCCATCGCCGGCCACCGGACGACGTATGGCGCCCCCTTCTATCATCTCAACGACGTCGTCCCGGGTGACGCCATCTACCTGACCACCGACTCAGGTGAACAACTGACCTATGTCGTGGCGCGACCGCCGGTGGCGGTGTCACCCAAGGACGTGTCCGTGATCAATTACTTCGGTGACAACCGGTTGACGTTGACGACGTGCAACCCGGTCTTCTCCGCCTCCCAGCGTTTGGTCCTGGTGGCATATCTCCAAGGCGCATTGAACAAGACCGGCGGGCCCGAACCAGCGAAGTTGACGGTGCCCACGGTGACGACAGGATTGTCCGGTTGGCGCTGGTCCTATCTTCCGGAGTCGTTGGCCCTGATCGCGCTGCTCGTCCTGCTGGGCCTGGGCTACGAGAAAATCACCGCCCGAGTGGGCAAGCTTGGCCGCTGGCTCGTCCTCGTACCGCTTTGGCTCGCCGGCCTCTACCTGCTGTTCAGCGCCTTAGCGAGCCTCTTGCCGGCCAGTGTCTGATCTCCGGTTCCGCATCCCTGGAGCTGTGGCTCGCCCAATGAGGCTCGGGGCCACCCGCCGTTAGCGTCGCCTGGTCAGCTGGGTTGCGGCTCTCGACTTCCTCCGGACGCGCCTGGTTGGCGTCCCCCGACCATGGCTGGCGCAGCGCCTGAGTCAACCTGACCAGCTCACGCGAGAGCTCGGCGTTGGCGCGCTTGAACGTGTCGATCGTGGACTGCATCGATTGCAAGGCCTCGGACGAGATGGCGGAACGTCGTGCCTCTTCGATGATCCGAGCGGCCTCGTCGCGGGCCGAGATCACGATGCTCTCGGCCTCTGCCCGGGCCCCGGCCAGGGTGCGATCCGCCCACTCAGAGGTCTCGGCCCGGACTTGGTCGACGAAGTCCTGTGCTTCCAGGAACAGACGGCCCACCCGGGACTCAGGACTCGGGCTTCGCCCTGCCTTGGCGATGGACCGGTTCAGGTCGTCAAGCAGGTCGCGCATGCCGGCGGCGGCCCGAGAGGCAGAGGCGAGCGTCTCCGAGATCATCCTCTGGCCGTCGTCTTCGGGCACGGTGGGCCAGTGGCCGGGGGAACCACCTTCGGCCATGGCTCCGGGCTGAGGGGGAGGGGACCAGCTGGGATCCAACGTCGGGCTCCAGGATCGGGGGATATCGGGGCCTTGGGCACAAGACGCTACCACTGTGGGCATTGGGCCCCTTACGCGACACCTCGGCCGTCGTCCACCCGCGCTGTCCCGGTCTGTTCACACCACGTTCACCTTGTCGGTCGAGGACTCGTGCGGCGGTGCGCTCCTGACCCGCAACCGACCCTCATCGCGGGCGGGCGGTTGCCGTCGTTTGCCTTGAGAGCCCCCGAGAAGGCTTCTCGGCGCCCCGAGCAGACGGCGCGACCGCCGACTCTCTCCCCGGCAAAACGCGCCGTGGGACTTCGCACAGCGCTCCAAGTGTCCTCGGGAAAATACGACTGAGCGTGACGTCTATGCTCTCTCCGTGATCCCGGGCGGCGGGTCGTGCAGCGGCGGCAGAGTGCGGACCGGGTGGGATGAGTAAGAACTCCGTCCCGTTCCAAGAGGACTCGCCGCTCCTCCTCCAGGCCTTCGCCGACGAGCTCGCCCGGGAGACCTGGGCGACGATCTCGTCGAGCGGCGATCCGTCGGTTCCTCCGCCGCCCTGGATCTGGGACGGCATCTGGGAGGCGGTGCGGGACACGCCGTCGGACCCGCAGGCGATCGGCCGCGCCCTCAGGACCGTCCAGGGCCTCCTCGACGAGATGGAATCCTCCATGTCCGTCCTGTCGGTTTCGCCCGTCACCGCTGATCCGCCGCCGGTCGAAGGGTCAGCCCCGGTCGGTGCCGTCCCCGACGCCGGCGAGGCACTGTTCCCGCCGCCCCCTGCCGCTCCCCCCGAACCGCCGGTGGAGGCGCTCCCGCCGGTGGCACCTCAGGTGCCCGACCAGCCGGTCGAGTTGGCTGTCGCGCCACGTGTGGCACCGCCACGACCCTTGGGCGGCACCCGCCCCGACCTCCAGAGGGCGAGGCGTCGTGGCAGGAAGGGCAAGGTGAAGAGGCGGCGATGGCCCTTCGCCGTCCTGAGCTGGGTTCGCAACGTGGTGATCATCGTCATCCTCTTCGGGGGCTGGGAGCTGTTGGGGACGACGATCGAGCACAGCCAGGGCCAGGACGCGCTGCGAACCCAGTTCGAGACCCGCGTCGCCAGCGACGGTGCAGTGCGTCCGGCTACGTCGAAGCTCGCCCTGATCCCAGCCAGTGTCCAAGCTCCTCAGCCGCCGACAGGGACCGTCGTCGCCCGTCTCCAGATCCCTGAGATTGGCGTGGATCAGTACGTCGTCCAGGGGACGAAAGCGAGTGACCTGGCCAAGGGGCCGGGCCACTACTTCGGCACCGCCATGCCCGGCCAGCAGGGCAACGTGGCCATCGCCGGTCACCGCACGACGTTCGGAGCGCCGTTCGACCGGCTCGACCAGCTCCGAGTGGGCGACCCCATCACGCTCACCTCGGCACAAGGAGTGGCCTACACCTACGACGTGATCCTTCCTCCCGTCGACGTCGCGTCGTCCGACACCGGCATGCTCGACGACGGAGGGGACAACAGGCTGACCCTCGTCACGAGCGATCCCAAATTCTCTGCGACCAAGCTCCTTGCCGTCGTGGCGACCTTGCAGCTGCCGGGAGTGCCACCCCGCCACGCCCTCGTCGAGCCGGTCCACGTCGTCCCTGGCTCGGCGGGCTGGAACCTCGAGCACCTGCCCGAGGCCCTCAGCATCTTGCTGGTCCTCGGTTTGCTCGGCGTCCTTCAGAGCAGCGGGTTGGGTCCACGAAGGCTTCGCTACGCCCGCTGGCTGTTCCTCGTCCCGGTGTGGTGCGCCGGGCTCTACGTGCTCTTCGTGGCGCTGAGCGCTCTGGTGCCGACGACGCTCTGAAGTCGAGCCGACCGTTGTCGAGCCGACGGTCGAGTCAGCTCACCGCCGAGGCCAGAACCTGCGCGTGGGCTCGGGATACTCGATGGGTGCGCCCCACAGTTCCGAGTCGTCGTCCATCCAGGCGCCCGTGGGCGGCTCTTCCGTCGACGAGGGGTCGTGGGGAACTTCCAGGCGACCTTCTTGGCGTGCGTGCGACGGGGGCACCGGGAACACGTCTGGTCGTGGCAGGTGAGCGACGTTGTACGTCGACATGGTCGGCTGGGGGAGTTGTGCCATACCCAGGACCGGGTCCTGGACAAGGGACCGATGCATCGACGAGAGCTCGTCGAGCAGCTCTTCGTTGACCTTGTTGAAGATCTCGATCGAGGACTGGAGCTGGGCCAGCAGGACCGGATCTCGTTGGCGGGCCTCGGCCTCTCTGAGCAGTCGCGTCGCCTCGTCCTCTGCCGCGGCGACGATTCCCGCCGCCTCGATCTCAGCCGCGGTGAGGACCTCCCGGGCACGGGTCATCGCCCGGTCCGTGAACTCCTGTGCCCTGATGAAGAGGAGGCCCAGCCGAGCCTCGGCGACCCGGTCCTCGTGATCCTCGTGGACGCGTCCGACGGAGGCGTCGACACGGTCCAGAACCTCCTGCAGCGCGACCATGGCCGACGCCGCGTACTTGACGGTGTCGGAGATCGACTCCATCGTCGCCTGTTCCGGCGGCTCGCCGACGGAAACGAGGGGGTTGTCGTCTGAGGGGTTGAAGGCCACCGCCAACGGAAAGCCCATCCTCCACTGTCGCTACACCAGCCGCATGAAAATACCATCAGCCCCAAGCAGGCCACCAGAGCGGGCTAGCAGGATAGCGAAGAGTTTTCTCACCGATCACGCTCCGGTTACCTGGGAAGGACCAGTCGTCTTCGAATGTTGACGACCTGGGCCTACCCGGAGCCGGCCTGTGGGCCCCGCAGCAGCGAGCCCGGACGCTCGCCGGTGAACTCGTCGTGCTCCCGGATCAGCGCGCCCCTCTTGATCGTCGCCTGGTAGCCGGTCGCCTTCTGCACGAGCCGCTTCCCCCCGGCTGGGAGGTCGTAGGCGAATTGCACGTCGCCAAGTGACAAGGCCTCGAAGTCGATCACGTTGACGTCGGCGAGCAGACCCGGCGCCAGCCGTCCCCGGTCAGCGAACCCGAAGAGCCGGGCCGTGCGTTCGGTCTGGAGGTGCACGGCATGCTCCACGGGCAAGGTCTCCCCGCGCCGGCGGTCGCGGGCCCAATGGGTGAGCATGAACGTGGGCAGGCCCCCGTCGCAGATGAAGCCCACGTGGGCCCCTCCGTCGGCCAGGCCCAGGACGCTAGAGGGATGGACGAGGAGTTCCCGCATGGCTTCCATGTCGCCAGCCGTGTAGCCGAGAAGCGGGGTGTACAGGAGCGCACGCCCGTCGCGCTCGAGCATGAGGTCGTAGGCCAGCTCATGAGCCGGCACTCCCCGAGCCGCGGCCAGGGCGGCCACACTCGCTTCCCGTGGGGGCTCGTAGTCGGCTGGGTCGCCCAACTGGAAGAGGTTCCCGTTCATGAGCTGAGAGTGGAGGATCCCGACGAAGACGTTGGTGAACGAGAGCGGCTCGTCGAGGATGGCCCGGCGGACGTCGGGGTGGCGCAGGCGTGCCACCCGGTCGTCGAGGGGGAGCCCGGCGAGGGGCTGGTAGTGCTCGTGCCCGCTGAAGAGGTGGTAGGTCGACTCCCAGCCCACCATGAGCGAGGCGGGTTTCCCCGCCACTTGGGGGACGAGCCAGGCGCCGTCGCGGTTGTGGACCAGCCCGCGTTCGAGGGCGACGCGCCATCCCCCGGGCGTCAGGGGTACGTCGATGACCATGTAGGTCACCGGGACGCGACTGCGCGTCGACAGCTCCGCCATCCACCGGAACTCCTCCTCGCCTCTCGACCCCAGGAGGTGGTCGGTGACGACCGAGAACACGCGACGGCCCTTGCCGGCCAGCGCCGACCCGATGGCCAGCATCTCCTCGGGAGCGGCGAAGGTCCCGGCGGCGGGCTCACCGTCCTTGGCCATGTGGGCCAGGGTGCGGGTGGTCGAGACCCCCACTGCACCGGCGTCAACGGCCTCGGCCGTGAGCTTGGCCATCAGGGCCAGCTCCTCCGGGTCGGCCTCGGCGTTGTTGCGATCACAACCCAGCACGAAGGCCCGCAGGGCGCCGTGAGGAAGCATGGCGGCCACGTCGAGCACCCGCGACATGCGCTCCACCTCGTCGAGGTACTCGGGGAAGCTCTGCCAGTTCCACGTCATGCCCTCGGCCAAGGCGGTGCCCGGGATGTCCTCGACGCCTTCCATGAGCTGGATGACCCAGTCCCGCTCCTCGGAGCGCACCGGGGCGAACCCGACCCCGCAGTTGCCGACCACCACGGTCGTGACTCCGTGCCATCCCGAAGGGGAGACCTCGGGGTCCCACGTGACCTGGCCGTCGTAGTGGGTATGGACATCGACCCATCCGGGCGTGACGAGCGATCCGTCGGCGTCGATCTCGCGGCGGCCGCGCTCGCCGACGGCTCCGACGGCGACGATGCGATCGCCTTCGATCGCCACGTCCCCCGAGCGCAGGGCGTTACCCGTGCCGTCTGCGATGAGCCCGCCTCGGATCACGATGTCGTGCACCGCCGCCTCCTTGTCGTCGCCGGCGAAAAGGCTACTCAAACCCCCAGGTCGACGACGATTTCCGAACGGTCAAGCTCGAGCCCCAGGTCGGCGCACGACCTCGTAGTGCAGCGTACGCGTGGTTCGTGCCCCTGCTTCGAGGAGCAGCGCCGCGATCGTCTCGCCCAGATCGTCCGAGGGCGCGGCGCCGAGGCCGGCCTCCCAGACGTGGTTCCAACGCGGTGGTAGGCCCGGGAGCGTCGTCTCGGCGTCGTACCACGCCGACGCCATCGAGTTGGGGCCCCACCCGGTCCCACGGGTGTCGGCGGGGGAGCAGGCCTCGGCCAGTCGTTGCGACAGTTCGTCGATGTCGGCGACGTCGGCATCGAGGTCGAACAGGACCACGATCCTGGCCGGTGCGGCGAGGAACGGGTCTCCGTCAAGAAAGGGATGTCCTGAACAGCGGTAGCCGAACAGACCGGCACCCTTCGCCGTCTCCACCACGCGTTCGGGCGAGTCGGCGAGCACATAGCGATCGATGAGCTCGGCATGGTAGGGATGGACCATGTAGCGCCGGTAGGCGGCCGGCGAGTCGAAGAAGTGCTCCCACACGAGCTCGCTCGAAGCCTCCGATCGATTCCAACCCACGGCTGAGTGGTTCACCTCGGGAATGCGCTGACCTGATTCGAGGAGGACGTCGGCGAGTTGCCGGCGCTGATCGGCCGTGGCGCCGGGCAGGAAGGCGTAGGTCTCGAAGCGTCGGATCGCCGGGCCCGCGCCGGTGTCCCGCTGGGGCGGGTCGGCAGCGCCGTAGAAGCGCCGAAGCCCGGAACCGCGTATCCGGTTGAGCTTCTCTGCGCATGCGTACCAATCGGGATCGAGGACGAGGTTCCTGCGGATCTGGTTCCAGGCGACGAACCCTTCGCACGTCCAGACGCACTGGACGGTGACAGGGGTGCCGAGATCCTTGACGCCTTGCAGGATTCCACCACTGCCGGCACCGGCCGCCTCCATGATCGGCACCATCTCGACCTGGAGGATCCGGAGATACTCGGCTACGTCGTCTTCGTCCACCTCGACGGTGTCGACGCGGCTGAGCACGGCCGGACGCTATCCGGCGCCGGCCGTCCTTTGACGAGCGGCCAACGCCTTGAAGATCCGCCGTCGGCCTGCGGTGCCGATCAGGATCAGGAGGCAGCCCAGGCCGACCACATACCGCACGTCACCCAGCCCGGTGAGGGCGAGGGCCGCTCCGGGAGTGCTTGCCGAGGTCAACACCGGACCCGCTTCTGTGGAGCCCGAACTCGATGGCCCGTTGTCTGAAGTCGCCATGACGACCGGGGCCGGCGATCCAGAGGACGTTGGGTGGCTGCTGCCTCCTTGTGTCGAGGCTGTTTGGCTGCTGCCTCCTTGTGTCGAGGCGATAAAGCCCGAGCCAGTCGTCGTCGTGTCGGCGAGGTCGGATGGGTAGGCGGCGGGATCAGTCACGCTCTCGTTCGACGCAGTGGACCCATCGCTCGTATCCGAGGACGACGTGGTGCCCGTTGGATCCCCTGACCATCCGTTCGCGCTCCCGCCCCACCACCAGCCTCCCCACCACCACCACGAGCCACCGAGGCTGCTGGAGGACCCGCTGCTGCCGGTCGAGGACCCGGTGCTGCTGCCGGTGCTACTCCCTGTTGAGGACCCGCTGCTGCCCGTCGACGAGCCGGTGCTGCTACCGGTGCTGCTGCCCGTGCTGCTGCCCGTCGACGACCCGGTGCTGCTGCCCGTGCTGCTGCCTGTCGACGAGCCGGTGCTGCTGCCCGTGCTGCTTCCTGTCGACGAGCCGGTGCTGCTGCCCGTGCTGCTTCCTGTCGACG
>JASHUM010000006.1 GCA_030040015.1 Acidimicrobiales bacterium | reverse complement strand
ACGCCCATGGCCTCCTGGTAGATGAGGGGCGCCCCCAGTCGCACCAGGGCCTGGTTCACGATCGGTGCTCGATGGGCGACGAAGAGCTCGAGGAAGTCGTACCAATCGTCATAGGTGTACGGATCGAGTGAGTCGATGTGGGCGCCATTGGTGAACGTGAACCACTTGAGCTTGGTGCCGGTGAAGTGCTGCACCAGGTCGGCGCAATGCCCGCCGGTCTGCTCGTCCTCCCACTGACAGGCCATGAACACCGGTACCTTGATCTTGTCGACGAAGGTGATGGGATCGAGCGGATCGGCGAAAGACGGGTTGTAGTAGTTGTTGGACTCGATCTCGCCCATCAAGTTGGCGGCTTCGCCATGGAGCGCTTGATCGGCGGCGCAGGTGGTGTCGCCGTCCTCGATCTGCTGCCACGCCCACGGCTGCCCGCTGTTCGGCCCGGCGGGCTCGGCGTCGGACTGGCGTTGCTCGGCCCAGGCCACGGCGAACCCGGTGTTCAAGATGCCGCCCGGGTACAGCGTCGTAGCCGTGGCGTCGATCGTCGACAGAGGGGCGATGGCCTCGAGCGCGGGCGGATCGGTGGCGGCGACGAAGAGCTGGCTGATGGCCCCGTACGAGATCCCCAGCATCCCGACCTTGTGGCCGAGCACCCAGGGCTGGTGGGCGATGGTCTCGACGACGTCATAGCCGTCGAGGCTCTGCAGAGGCTCGAAGAAGTTGAAGGCGCCGCCCGAGCACCCGGTGCCGCGCATGTTCACGTCGACGACGGCGAAGCCCATCAGGTTGGCCAAGGCGGCGATCCCGCTCTCGGGCCCGGCCGGATCGGCGTACCCGTACCCCGAGTACTCGATCAGTGTCGGGTACGGCGGCGCGTAATCGGGCCCCGGTGGGACGAAGGTGCCGTTGGGCAGGCCCACCTGCACGCTCTGCCCGGTGGGCAGCGTCTCGGTCACGCCGGCGGGGCTGGTGGGCGGGTGCACGTAGATGGCGAGCTTCGTGCCGTCACGGGTGGTCAGGTACGAGTAGCCCCGATCGGGAATTCTCTGGTCGTAGATGCTCGGGTCCCACGGCGCCGCCTGGTCGCTGTGCACGGTGACCGGCCCGGACTCCTGGCCGCCCGAGACCACCTGGTAGCCGGTGCCGGGCGGCACGTCGCGAAACAGCAGGCCGCCCTGAGCGTCGGCGTTCTGGGTGGTGACGGTCTGCCCGCCCGGGTTCTGGGTGGCGACGACCTGGCCGTTCGAGTCGAGCAGCTGCGCCGGTGCCCCGGCCGGCAGGCCCAGGACGTAAACCTGCTCGGCGCTCCCATGGGCGCTCCACGTCGGACTGGAGGCCGAGGCGCTCGTGGTCGTCGTCAGTCCGACGAGCACTCCGGTGCACAGCAGGGCGCCTGCCGCACGCCCGACCCGTCCGGCGGCGCGCCGCAGAGGTGTCGTTCCGCCCATTGCGCCGCCCTCCCAGATCGCCGACCGTCTCCCGCTGAGCGGCAACGCTACTCAACGCGCCCGGTGCCAGGCCTCCTTCCTGTTTCAGGCCGCGTACCCCACCGGGCGCCTTGGAGGGGTATGGAGGGGCTTGGTCTCAGGAAGTCTCCGGTTGCTCCCACGGGTCGGAGATCGATCCTCTGCCGCGGGTCTCGTCCAGCCAATCGGCCCACTTCCCACTGGCGGCGAGCTTGGCCAGGGCGCCCACCAGGGTGAGCACGCCCATGGCCGCCACCACGAAGAACCCGGTGCTGTCCGCCCACTGGCTCGGGTCGAAGACGTTGAAGCCCATGGTGTGTGCTCCTGGTCGCTCCGGGGTGAATTCTCCCACGGGCTGCCCGGGCTGTGAAGCCCCCTAGGGTGGCTCCATGGACGCATCTGCACTGCTGACCGACGCCTTCGACCGGGTGCACCACGGGGTGCACGGGGTGCTCGACGGGATCCGGCCCGTGGCACTCACCTTCCGTCCCGACGACCAGGCCAACACCGTGTGCTGGTTGGTGTGGCACCTCACTCGGGTCCAGGACGACCACGTCTCCCACGTCGCAGGCACCGAGCAGCGCTGGACGTCAGGTGGGTGGTCGGAGCGCTTCGGCCTGCCCTTCGAGCCGTCGGCGACGGGCTACGGGCACAACGCCGAGGATGTCGCCGCAGTCTCCGTCGATGCCGAGCTGCTCGTCGCCTACTTCGACGCCGTGCACCAGGCCACGCTGGACTTCGTCGGCACCCTGCACGACGGCGAACTCGACCGGGTGGTGGACACGCGCTGGGACCCGCCCGTCACTCTGGGGGCGAGGCTCGTCAGCGTCGTCGAGGACGACCTTCAGCACGTGGGCCAGGCTGGCTACGTGCGGGGGCTGGCCGAACGGGCGGGCTAGCCGAGTGCTGCGGCCGGCCGTAGCGGCCTACTGCTGGTAGTTCTCCACCACGCCGGCGGGCCGGGAAGCCGCCTCTTCGGGGTCCTGGCCGGCGGAGCGCCGGGCCCGGCGTTGGCGCAGCAGGTCCCAGCACTGGTCGAGGCGCACCTCGATGGCCTCCAGCCTGTGGCGCTCGTCTTGACTCAGGCCGTCGCCCTCGGTGTGCTTCGAGTGCAAGCGGTGCTCCTCGGCCACCAGCTCGTCGATGCGGGTGATGACGTCGTCGTCTTCCACGTGGCTCACCGTAGCGGGGGACGCGCCCGGAGACGACCGGGTTGGCTCAGGGCCGCACCCCCACCATCACCGCCGCCTCGGCGACCACTTCGCGCTGGGTCACCGAGACGAATCCGGCACCCTCGAAGTAGCGACGCCACGTCTCGATGGAGCAGGGACGCTCCTGGACACGCAGCAGGAAGCGCCAGGCGTTCTTCGCCACCCGCCACCACCCGCCCGGGCCCCGCTTGGCCAGCGCCATCACCTTCGAGCCGATGATGGCCCGGTCACGAGGCGTGGTGCCCCGCCCGAACATCATGTCGCCGATCACCAGCCTCCCGCCCGGGCGCAGCCAGCTCGCCGCGGCGCGCACCACGGCTTCCTTGTCGCCGTCGCGCAGGTGGTGCAGGGCATAGTTCGACACCACCAGGTCGACGCTCCCGGGGGCGAACGTCAGCTGCTCGATGGACGAGACGTCGGCGTTCACCGTGCCCTCGAGCTCCATGGCGCCGATCCGTTCCTGCAGGCGCTGGACCATCTGGGGGCTCACGTCGACGGCGGTCACCTGGGCACCCCGGGCGGCCAGCGGGATGGCGAGCTGGCCCGACCCGCACCCGAGGTCGACGGCCACCATCCCCGGGTGTCCGCCGGCGGCGTCGAGCACGGCGTCGATGACCCGTTCGAGCCCGACGGCGCCGTGGTGCTCCCACGTGCCCGCCCGGCGGTCCCACACCCGGCGCTGGAGCTTGGCTGGAGCTGGGCTCATCGTCCGCACCTTCCATCACTACCCCCGGCCACCAGGTGAAGCTACAGCGGGAGGCGGTACCGGACGAAGGATTCCCCGCTCCTGCTGGTGAGCGACCCGTCCTGACGCCAGCCCAGATGCTCGTAGAAGTCGCCCGCCGTCATGTCCGGGGGCGTGACGAGCACCAGCTCGTCCAGTCCGGCCCGAGCGCCGGCCTCGCGGGCGGCCTCGAGAAGCGCCCGCCCGGCGCCGGAGCCCTGGGAGTCGGGCCTGACCATGACGTGAGTCACCTCGCCCACCGCCCGTGCGGGGTCGGTCCCGAGGGCCCGGTCGGCACCTGGTGGCGATGGCGGCGCCGGTGACGGCCCCGTCGGGCGCCGGCGGCGGGGCAACGCGCCCCGTGCCATCCGGGCGACGCCCCGCAGGTACCTAAGGAGCCGGGTGGTGAGGAGCTCCCACGCCAACGACGGCCGCGTGGCGGCGCCGATCAGGAGCCAACCGGCCAGCCCCGGGCCGTGGCGGCGCACCATCGCCTTGAAGTGCACCGCCGGGTCGAGCGCCCCCAACAGGACACCGGCCAGCGTCCCGTCCTCGTCCACGGCGGCCAAGGCCAACCCGGCAGGACTGTCCATCCAGGCCCGGTGGTAGGCGCGCAGGAATCCCGGACCGCAGCGGGCCAGGAACTCCATGTCGAGCACGTCGAGGTGGATGGCGCTGCTGGCCGGGGCGTCGGAGGGCACGAGGGCCCGCACGGTCACCATGTGGGCGCGACCATGCCGCTGATCGCACGGGGCCGGCCAGTACCATCCGGCCGGTGCCGGCGCCCCGTCACCGCGTGCACCGTCCACGGCGCTCTCGACGCCGGCGCCTGTTTCGCACCCTCTCCGTGACCGTCGCCGCCCTGGCCGTGCTCGGGGCGCTGATCGCCTGGGCGGCGCTGGGCTCGACGGGCACGGGCTCGGGGAAGCGCACCGGTGCGTCGTCGACCATCCTGCCGGCGTCCACCACGACCACCACCGCCCCCCTCACCGCCATCGGGACCTACGACGTCTCCAGCCTGTCGCTGGAGATCGTCGAGCCCGGGGCTGCCGGCGCCCCCGGCCGGTCGCTCCCCACCACCGTGTGGTACCCGACCAGCACGGCGGCTGCGCCCTACCCGTTGCTCGTCTTCTCCCAGGGCTACGACGTCTCGGTCGCCTCCTACCAAGGGCTCATCCACGACTGGGCCTCGGCCGGTTTCGTGGTGGCGGCGCCCACCTATCCCCACACCGATCCGTCGAGCCCGGCCACCCTCGACGAGGACGACATCGTGAACCACCCGGCCGACCTCCGCTTCGTCATCACCACCCTCCTCGACGACTCCGCAAGTGGCGGTTCCGCGTTGTCGGGACTGATCCGGTCCTCGGCCATCGGCGTCGTGGGTCAGTCCGACGGGGGAGACGTCTCGCTCGCCACGGTCGCCAATTCGTGTTGCCTCGACCCGCGGGTCAAGGCGGCGGCGATCCTCTCCGGCGCCGAGTGGGCGGGGATGGGAGGGACATGGTTCCCCGGTACGACCGTTCCCGTCCTCGCCGTCCAGGGCACGGCTGACACCGTCAACCCCCCGACGTGCAGCGCCCAGTTCTTCGGCGAAGACCCGTTCACCAAGTATTGGCTGAGCCTGCTCGGCGCCGGCCATCTCCCGCCCTATCTCGATCCCGGCACCGACCAGCAGGTGGTGGCCGAGGTGACCACCGCCTTCTTCGAGGCCGAGCTGAGCGGGCGGCCGGCCGGCATCGCCGCCATGGCGGCCGACGGCAACGTGACGGACATGAGCGATTTCGGCACCGGCGGCGTCGGCCCGTGGCCGCCCGGGAGCTGCCCCGGCGCCCCGGCCTGACCGGTCGCGCCCCTGGCGTCTGAGACCGGGTCCCGCCACTTCAGGACGTCGTCGAGGTGGTGGAGGAGGTCGACGTGGTGGTGGGGGTGGACGTCGTGGTGGTGGAAGGAGGAGCAGGGGCGGGCGCCCCGGCCGCCGCCGCACAGGTTGCCGTCGGCGTCACCTGCACCAGGGGCGGGACGATGGGCAGGGCCGGAAGCTCGAGGACGGCTCCCTCGATGGCGTTGCCCATGGCCGTGTCCCCGGCCGGGTTGGGGTGGAGGTGGTCGCCCGAGTCATAGGGCGGGAACAGGATGTTGGGAGAGCAGGCACCGTTGTAGACGTCGGCAACCACGGGGGCGAGGTCGATGACGCCGTCGAAGGCTCCCGACGTCCTGATCCAGTTGTCCACCTGCTCGAGTTGGGCCTGGTCCGCGCCTGTCCACGGCTCGCGCGGATTGGAGGCCCGGGGCAGGAGCGTCACCGCCACGATGCGGATGCCAGCGGCGTGGGCGGCGGCGATGGCTTGTTCGTAACCCTCGATCACCTCGTTGGCGGAGGCCCCGAACCACAGGTCGTTGGTCCCGAGGAACATGACCATCTCGCTGACGCCCGGTTGGTCGAACACGTCCATGTCGAGGCGCGACAGCCCGGAAGGTCCGCCTCCGACAGCCGAGTCGGTGTGCACGACAGAGGTCAGGGCGTTGGCGGTGATGCCCTCGTTCACCACGGCGCGCTGCTCCGAGGCGGGGAGCGTGTCGATGCGCTGCTGGAGGACGTTCACCCAGTTGGTGGTGGAATTGAACCCGTCGGTGATGGAGTCGCCCAGCACGACGATGCTTCCCTCGCCCGTGCTCTCGAGGACGTCGACGGCGTCGACCCAGCGCTCGTACCCGTCGGCGATGACGAACCCCTTGCCGGTGGGCGAGTCGGTCAGGTTGCCGGCGTTGTTGGCGGCGGAATAGGCGCGCACCGCCGCGCAGCAGTAGTGCAAGGTGACCAGGTCCTTGGAGCTCGCGTACACGCTGATGGCCAACGTCTCCTCGTCGGTGACCGGCAGTGCCACCGGGTCGCTCGTCACCACCTGACCGACGGGGATGGTCACGCCGGGCGCCCCCGAGAACGTCACGGTCTGCAGAGCGGCGGCGTCGAGGTTCGGCCCACCGTCCGATGGGGCCACCGTGACCGCGCCCACCTCCAACGGGGCGTTGCCGAAGAGGTTGGAGAGGCGGATCCGGATCTCGCTCCCGCCGACGGCGACGGTGGCCAGGTCACGCACCGTCGTGTCCTGGGCCGTGCCGTACCCCCAGGCCATGGCCGATCCCCAGGCCACCCGCCAGGTCGGCCCCGGCGCCGTGGTGGTGGTCGTCGGCGCCGTGGTGGTGGAGACGACGTGGCGCTTCGGTGACGAGGAGCCCCGGACGGCCGCCACCGACACGGCGATGGCACCGGCCAGGACGAGCACGCCGGCCAGTGCCACCACGGCCGAACGTCGCACCCGGAAAGCTGAGCATCACCAAGCGTCGGGAGCAAGGCACCCCGGGGCGTGGTTAGCGTGAGAGCCTCACAGCGGTTGCCGGCGGCGGACGGGGCGTGCCACGAGTGACGACGTTCATCACCCGATTCGAGACCTCCGGCGACGGCGTGCGCATTGCGGTCAAGGACGTGATCGACGTGGCCGGCGTGCCCACCACGGCCGGGTGCCGGGCCGTGGCCGACGAGGCGCGGCCCGCTCGGGCCGACGCGGCCTGCCTCGCCGGTGCGCGCGCCGCCGGGGCACGCATCGTCGGCAAGGCCAACCTGCACGAGCTCGCCCTCGGGGTGACGGGGGAGAACCCCTGGTTCGGCACGCCGGTCAACCCACTCGACCCTCGCCTCGTCCCCGGCGGGTCCTCGAGCGGCTCGGCCGTGGCCGTCGGCAGCGGCGAGGCCGACGTCGCTCTCGGCACCGACACCGGGGGATCGGTGCGGATCCCCTCGGCGTGCTGCGGGACGGCCGGGCTCAAGACCACGCACGGGCGTGTCCCGCTCGACGGTGTCTTCCCGCTGGCGCCGAGCTTCGACACCGTGGGACCGATGGCTCGGGACGTGGCCGGCCTGGAGACCGGCATGGCGCTGCTCGAGCCCGGCTTCTGCGCTGCGCCGGGCGGCCGGCCGTGGCGGGTGGCCCGGTTGCGTCCCGAGGTCGATGCGCGCCTCGACGCCGCCGTCGACGCCGCTCTGGCCCGAACCGGTTGGGAGCTGTGCGAGCCCGAGGTGCCCGAGTGGGGGGAGGCGACCGGGGCCGCCGCCCTGTTGCTCGTGGCCGAGGCGTGGGCCACCCATGGCCCCCTGACGGAGCGGGCGCCGGGGCGCATCGGGAGCGACGTCGTGGCCCGGCTCCGACTCGGCCGCGCCGTCGACCAGGCCGCCCTGGCATCGGCCGCCGACAGCCGCAAGCGCTGGACGGCTCGTCTCGAGGAGCTGTTCGCCCAGGTCGACTTCCTCGCCACCTCGACCTTGGCCATCTTCCCGCCGCCGCTCGGGCACGGAGAGGAGCTGCTCATGGCTCGCTGCACGCTGCCCGTCAATCTCGCCGGGGTCCCCGCCCTGGCGCTGCCCGTGCCGTCGTCGGGTCCCGTGGCCGCCAGCCTCCAGCTGATCGGCTCCTGGGGCAGCGAGGAGCACCTGCTGGCGGCCGGACGCCACCTCGAGGCGGCGACGGCGGAGCTCGGTCGGCCGGTGGGAGGGACCCCGCCGCTCGGTCACTAGCGTGCGGGCGTGGTCGACTGGCAGACCGTCTCGTCGCTCGCCACGGCCGGGGGCACGTTGGTGCTCGCCGTCGCCACCTTCTCGGCGGTCCGCTCGTCCAACCGCTCGGCTCGCGTGGCGGAGGAGACGCTGCTCACCGGGCTCCGGCCCCTCCTCACCCCGTCCTTGGCCGTCGACCCTCCTCACAAGGTGCTGTGGAGCGATCGCCACGTGGCGAGGATCGACGGTGGGCGGGCCATCGCCGAACAGGACGGCGACGTGATCTACCTCGCCATCGGGTTGCGCAACGCCGGCTCGGGCATCGCCCTGCTCCACGGCTGGCACCCATGGCCGGACGAGATCTTCGGAAACGGTCCTCCGCCCCCGGTCGACCAGTTCCGCCGGCTGACCATCGACCTCTACGTCCCGGCCGGCGGGACCGGGTACTGGGAGTCGGCGCTGCGCGACCCCGATGACCCGGTGCACGCCGAGTTCGGGAAGCTGATCGCCGAGCGTGAGCCGTTCCGGATCGACCTGCTCTACGGGAACCAGCAAGGCGGCCAGCGCACCATCAGCCGGTTCATCGTGCTGCCCGCGTCCGAAGACGGTTGGTACGCCCAGACGGGACGCCACTGGAACGTGGACGGCCCTGCGCCCCGCTGAGCTCAGGCGGGGTTCTCCCGCTCCCAGATGAGCAGGTCGCCCGTCTCTCCCGGGGCGGCGGGAGGCCGATGGTCGACCCTGACCATCACATAGCCCAGACGGGGTGGGATCGCCGCGCTGCGCGCGTTGGCCCGGTCGGTGTGGATCTGGACCCGGTCGAGGCCGGGGAGGGCCAGGGCGGCGTGGGTGAGTGCCCGTGCCGCCGCCGTGGCCACACCCTTCCCGACGTGGTCGACGTGGACCCAGTAGCCGATGGCCAACCCCCCTTGACCGACGCGGGTGTGCAGGCCGCATCCACCGACGACGGCGCCGTCCCCGTCGCGCATGGTGTAGCCGAAGTCGTCGCCGTGCTCCCAGTGTCGCTGTGAGGTGAACACGAAGGCGCCCATGGTCTCGGCCGTAGCCGGCTCCTGCGCCCACGGCATCCACGGCCGCAGGTGCTCGAGGCTCGTGTTGACGGCGGTGACGAGGTCGGCGACGTCGCTGTTGCGTAGCCGGTGCAGGGTCACGAGTCCGGCATCGACCACCGCCGGCGGACGCTGACCGTCCCAGGCGTCGTCCGAGGCCGGGTGCCGGGACCGGGCCCGGCGCTGCTCACGTCGGCGGGTCATGTCAGTACGAGGGCTCGGCGGGGAGCCGGGCCGAGTAGATGGAGTAGCCGTCGACGTAGCGGGCCACCGCCGTCGCCCCGGCCGTGGCGGCCAGCATGGGGATCACGACGGAGAACCCGCTGTGGGTGAGCTCGAGCACGATCGCCAGTCCGGCAAGGGGCGCCTGCATGGAGGCGCCGATCATGGCGGCTGCTCCCACCATGGCGAAGGCGCCCACCGGCGAGCCGCTCCACACCAGCGACCAGGCCAGCCCGAGCGAGGCGCCGAGCACAGCCCCGGTGCTGAGCGTGGGGGTGAACAGCCCGCCGTTGGCGCCACTGCCGATGCACAGGCCGGTGGCGATCGGCTTCAGGAAGAAGAGCACGGCGAAGAGCCCGGCGCTGCCGGCGCCCACGAGGGCGTCGTGCACCATGTCCTTTCCGTTCCCGAACAGCTGGGGGTAGGCGATGCCCATGCACCCCACCACGGCGAACGCCGCCACGGGGACCACCACCGCCGCCGCGCCCTTGGGGCGGTGGTGGGAGAGGAAGCCGATGAGTCGTACCCATCCCACCGAGATGATCCCCACCACCGGCCCCGCCAACACCGAGAACACCATCAGGGTGAGGCTGAAGCGGAAGGCGGGCACGGACAGGTAGGTGGGCTGTCGGGAGAGATAGACCCAGGCGGTGGCGGTGGCGGTCCCCGAGCACACCAAGGCGGGGAGGATCACCGGCAACGTGACCGCTCCCACCAACACCTCTGCGGTGAACAGTGATCCGCCCAGCGGCACGTTGTAGACGCAGGCCAGACCGGCGCCGGCCCCGCACGCCACCAGCAACCGCCGCTGGGCCGGGGAGAGACGGAACCACCCGGACAGGACGCTGGCCGAGGCGCCACCCATGAGCTTGGGGCCGTTCTCCCGGCCCATGGAGGCCCCCATGCCCACCACCACCTCGGAGATGAGCGACGTCCCCAAGCTTCGACGCAGCGACATCTCGCCGGTGCCGTTCCACACGGCGTCGTCGACGTCGGAGCGTTCCCCCTGGGTGAAACGGCGCAGCAGGTACCACGCCACGCCGGCGACCGCTCCGGCTACCACCAAGGCGATCACGCGCCGCGACCGGGCCGTGTGCACCACGGCGTACTCGAAGCCGGTGTGGCTGTGGCCGAAGGTGAGGTGCTCGACGCTGAAGAGCACGAACATCAGAAAGGCGCCGACGAGACCGGTCACGACGCCGGTGGCGACGACCGCCAACCAGAACCGAGGCGTGAGGGGGACGACGTCGCCGGCCGCATTGGGTTGCTCGGTGGCGCCTCGCCCCGACGCAAGACGCCAGGAGATGAGCGGGGCGGGTTGGCGGGTCCTCGGAAGACGAACCCGGCGCCCCGGGCGCGGTGCTCGGTCGTCTGTCGGTGCACCGGGGATCGGCGCAAGCTATACCCGGAACCCCGCGCCCAAACGGGTCAGCCTTCGACGGCGACCTCGTCCGGCGTCTTGTCGGGACGCAGGCCCCGCCACCGGGGATGGCGCAGGCGCCCGTCACGGGTCCATTCGCCGAAGGCCACTTCGCCCACCAGGACCGGCTCGACCCAGGTGGCGCCCGAGACCTGGGTCTGGGGGAGCGACCCGGGCACCGCCGGGTCCGCTCGCACGAGCGGGGCGAGACGCGTGGCGAGATCCTCGAGCACGGCGTCGGAGAACCCGGTCCCCACCTTGCCCACGTAGCGCAGCCCGTCGGTGTCGGGGACGGCCAGGAGCAACGCCCCGAGGTGTCCCTGGCGTCTTCCCTGCCCCGGGGTCCACCCCACGACGACCGCTTCCTGGGTGCGCAGGTGCTTGACCTTCACCCAGTCACCGCTGCGCCGGCCCGGCTGGTAGGTCGAGCCCAACCGCTTGGCCATCACCCCTTCGAGCCCGGTGCGCGCCGCCGCCTCGAGCACGCCGGACCCGCCGCCCCGGAACCACGGCGGAGTCTGCCAGTGGTCGCCGGCCAGCGACAACGACTCGAGCAGGGCGCGCCGCTCCTGGTAGGGAAGAGACAGGGTGGGCCGTCCGTCGAGATGGAGGACGTCGAAGGCCAGGTAGGCCACGGGCGTCTTCTGCGACAGCCGGCGCGCCCGGCCGGCGTCCACGACGTGCATGCGTTCCTGGAGCGCGCCGAAGCTGGGACGGTTGGCGTCGTCGAAGGCGACGATCTCCCCGTCGAGGACGGCAGGCCTGGACCCGAGCGCCTCACCCATGGCCCGCAGTTCCGGATAGCTCACGGTCACGTCGCGGTCGTTGCGGCTGACGAGGCGCAGGCGGCCTCCGTCCACGTAGGCCACGGCGCGTACGCCGTCCCACTTGAACTCGTACCCCCATTGGTCGTCGGGGCCGGGGAGGGTGTCGCCGGCGGTGGCGAGCATGGGCCGGACCAGGTCGGGGACGGGTTCGAACGGACCATCGGCGGGCTCGTCCATGCGGTGCACCATCCACTGGTCGTCCTTGGTGCGGAACAGGACGTAGCGACCGTCCACACGTTGGCCGTGGAGGACGACCTTCACCTCGTCGTCGCTCCACTTCTCGAGGTCGTAACGGCCCGTGTCCCAGAGGATCACCTTGCCTCCGCCGTACTCGCCGGCCGGGATGTCCCCTTCGAAGTCGAGGTACTCCAGGGGATGGTCCTCGGTCTGCTTGGCCAGGCGGTTGGTGCGCCTGTCCATGGGCAGTCCCTTGGGCACGGCCCAGGAGACGAGCACCCCGTCGTGCTCGAGGCGGAAGTCCCAGTGCAGCGCCCGGGCGTGGTGCTCCTGGACGACGAAGCGGTTCTCGCCCGCCTCCCGCCGCGCGCGACGTCGTGACCCGGTGGGCTCGGGTGTGCGCCCGGCGTGGCGCTTGGACCGATAGGTGTCGAGCTCGGGCACGGGCTCCTCCGCTGCACTTCCTACTCCGCCGCGGCGCTGCACACCGAAGGGGTTGGAAGCGGAGAACCGGAGGCGGGTCCGCCCGGGCCCCGGTGGGCTCCACAGCGATTCCTCGCTGCCACCGGGGTCCCCCGGGCTGGACCGTCACCTCATAGGCACGCGGGCGGAGGGTGCGCGATTCGTGCCCGATCTGTGTCTACCCCTCGGGGAACCCCCCAAACGCGCTGGCAGGGACAACATCGCGACAATGGCGGGCTCGGTGGGCCGGCCGCCGGACCGGGTCTCAGTCCGACGTTTCCGTGTCCTCGCCCGGGGCCAGCGCTGTGTCCCCGATGGCCGGGGCACACACCTGGCGCAGGGTGTTCAAGCTGCGCGACAGCAGGCGCGAGACGTGCATCTGGCTGATGCCGATGCGCGACGCGATCTCGGACTGGGTCAGCCCCTCCGAGAAGCGCAGCCGGAGGATCTCCCGGTCGCGCTCGGCCAGCTTCTCGAGATGGGGGAGGAGCAGCGCTCGCCACTCGGCGTCCCCGAACCGCTCGTCGTCGACCCCGAGTCGTGCGCCGAGCCCTTCCTCGTCGGGCCCGGCGCTGTCGAGAGAGGCGGAGCGGTACGCCTGGCCCGCTTCGAGCGCCTCGATGACGTCGTCCTCGGAGGCGCCGGTGTGTGCGGCGAGCTCGCGGATGGTGGGGGAGCGACCCAGCTCCTGGGAGAGCTGCCCGATGGCCTGGCCGAGGTGGAGGTACAGCTCCTGGATCCGGCGCGGGGCCCGCACGGCCCAACCCTTGTCCCGGAAGTGGCGCTTGAGCTCGCCCAGGATGGTCTTTGTGGCGTAGGTGGTGAACTCCACGCCTCGTCCGGGGTCGAACCGGTCGACGGCTTTGATCAGCCCCAGGGAGCTCACCTGCGCCAAGTCGTCGTACGGCTCACCCCGGTGGGTGAAGCGCCGGGCCAGGTGCTCGGCCAGCCCGATGTGGGCCTCGATGAGGCGGTCACGCAGGTCCGGGGCGCGGTCGTGGGCGAACTCCACGAACATGGCCCGCAACCCGGCGCGGTCGCGTACCTCCACGGTCACCGGTGGC
This sequence comes from Acidimicrobiales bacterium, assembly GCA_030040015.1. Classification (GTDB taxonomy): domain Bacteria; phylum Actinomycetota; class Acidimicrobiia; order Acidimicrobiales; family UBA8190; genus UBA8190. The sequence continues at coordinate 1,190 of JASHUM010000006.1, read as the reverse complement.
CGCCTTTGCGGCGACGCATCCGCAGCCAGGCGCGCGGGCACCCGCTCACGACATCCGCACCGTGCTCGTCGACCAGTGCGTCGAGGATGCGGGCCGACAGTTCGTTCACCGGCTGGGCGATGCTGAGATCAGGTCGCGATCCGCCGCTGTCCTCGGGTTCGTAGATCCCGACCACTTCGATGGCGTCGTCGGTCCACTTGAACAGCAGCTGCAACCGGCCGGCGCTGGCCTCGTCGCCGCAGACGGTGAGGGCCAGCTCGTCGATGGCAAGGCGAAGGTCCTCGATCTGGTCGTAACCGAAGTCGGCACGTGAGGCGACCGCCGCCGCCGTCATGCGCAACAAGAACAGCAGCTCCGGACGCGCCGGCAGCGACAGCTCGACACGGTCGCGCTCGTGGAGGACCTGGTCGCCCGGCACCACCCACGACGCATCGCTCATGCCTTGACCGCCTCCGCCGCGCTCTTGTAGATGTGGAAGACGTCGGTCAGCCCGGTGATCTCGAACACCTTGGAGATCCTGGGCTGGGTCACCACCAGCCGCAGGTCCCCTCCGGCGCTGCGCAGCCGTTTCACCCCGCTCACCAGCACGCCCAGGGCGGTCGAGTCCACGAAGGACACGTCGCTCAGGTCGACGACGGCCAGGGTCCGGCCTTGCTCGGCGAGAGCCAGGAGGCGCTCTCGCAGCTCGGGCGCCGTCGAGACGTCCACCTCGCCGCGTACCTCCAGGACCGGTGTACCGCCGCGGTCGATCTCACTGACGTCGAAGTTGACATCCGTCGTCATGCGCACCCTCTTCTCGATTGGAGCATTCACGAATCGGACGCGAGGCAAGGTCACCGCCAGGACGGCGCCCGCCGCGACGCACCGCGTCCATCATGCCCAATCGCACAGCGACCGTCACCCACGCCACCCCGATCCTGGCCCGTCCCCGGCCCGTCCCTGGTGGTGGCGGCCAACACTCCGACAACAGGAGGTGGGCTCCGCTGTTGAGGGGGGACGCGACCGTCCACTAGACCCTCGCCATGTCCCCCCTCGAGGCCCTGGCGATCGCCGCCGCCGGGCTGGCGGCGGGGACGGTGAACACGGTGGTGGGCTCGGGTTCGCTCATCACCTTCCCGACACTCCTCGCCTTCGGCTACCCGGCCGTGCTCGCCAACGTGAGCAACACGGTGGGCCTGGTGCCCGGGTCG
>JASHUM010000072.1 GCA_030040015.1 Acidimicrobiales bacterium | reverse complement strand
CGTCGGCGCGGCAGCTGCGGCCACCGTCGGGCCATACCTGGTGCTCGTCCTCTTGGCTTGCGGCGGGACGGAGATCCTGGTTCGCCGTGCTGGCCGACCCAGAGCGCCGAGATCGATGCGAGCATTCTTCCCGGCAATCGTCCTGCACGGGGCCGTTGCCGGCGGACTGGGAGCACTGGTCTGGGTCGCCTTCAAGGTCGGTGCCCTCTCCTACGGCGGCGGGTTCGTCATCGTCCCTCTCATGCAGCACGACGCTGTTACGACCTACCACTGGATGACCGGCGCACAGTTCCTCAATGCCGTCGCGCTAGGGCAGGTCACCCCTGGTCCGGTTGTCCAGACCGTGGCCGTGATCGGCTACGCGGCCGGGGGAATCGGTGGAGGACTGTTGGCCGCACTGATCGCCTTCACCCCGTCGGTCGCCTTCGTCCTCGTCGGCGGTCGACACTTCGATCAGATCCGGGCGAACGGCACCGTCGTTGCTTTCCTAACCGGAGCCGGGCCGGCTGTCATCGGTGCCATCGCAGGCTCGGCCATCCCGCTCGGCCTTGCCTTCGGCCATCTGTGGCAGATCGCAGTCCTGGCAGGCGGGCTCCTCTGGCTCTTCGCGCTGAGGAAAGGAGTGGTCAGTGGGCTCCTCATCGCCGGAGCGGTCGGTCTGATTCTCGTGCTTGCAGGTGCTCCTGCTTGAATCGATCCGCGACGACTAACGGGGATGCACCGTGCTTGTACGTGATGACTCTCCCAAGCGGTAAACGTCTCATGGAGGGCACTGCACCATCCTGAGCAATGTCGCCGAGGTATCAGAACGGAGAGGCAATGGAAATCATCAACTTGGGCGCGACGGACTGGCTGCCCCCGGTGGACTGGGCGAACGTCGTCGAAAAGCTCGACGCAGGGTCGTCGCCTGCCCCAGACGCCCACAACGCTCGCACGACGTGGCTCTCGACGGTCAACGAGGACGGCTCATCCCGGGTCCAACCGGCGCGACCGGTTCCGGTCGGCCCGGCGCTGCATGACGGTACGTTCACCGCCGTTCGCGGTACGTGAGGCTGCCTCGGTGAACGCCTCGCACGCCTGCGTGTGAAGCCCGGCTTGCTCGAGCAGGTCCCCACGCACGCTCGGAACCAGTGGTGAGTCGCCCAGTGAATCGGCGTCCACAGTCTCCAGTACGGCGAGCCCGGCGCCGGGGCCGTAGGCCCGCCCGTGCGCGACCGCCCGGTTCACCTCGACGACCGGGCCGGGCGCGGCGCGGGCGAGGACGTCATACAACCCGGCGATGCGGCGCCAGTCCGTATCCTCGGCGCGTATCGCACGAGCGTGCTGGGCAGCGATCGAGGCCTGAAGGAAGTACCTCCCGACCGGAGTCCCGCCGGCAGCCAGCTGCTCCGCCCTTTCCAGAGCGACCATGCCACGGCGGATCAACAGCTGATCCCACAGGCTCCGGTCCTGCGCCTCCAACAGGACCGGAGCTCTGTCCTCGTCGAGCCTGGCCGGCATCCGCGAACCTTGGATCTCGAGCAGTGCCTGCAGGCCGAGCACCTCGGGTTCGTCGGGAGCGAGAGCGGCCAGCATGCGCGCCAACCGGATCGCCTCGTTCGCCAGGTCGGGGCGCATCCACTCTTCGCCGGCGGTGGCGGTATAGCCCTCGTTGAAGATCAGGTAGATCACCGCCATGACGTCGTCGAGCCGTTTGGTCCACTCCGGCCCCGCTGGAAGCTCGAACTCGGCGTGCGCCTCGGACAAGGTCTTCTTCGCTCGCGAGATCCGTTGGCCCATCGTGCACTCGGTGGCCAGGAATCCCCGGGCGATCTCGGCGGTGGTGAGCCCGCCGACCAGTCGCAGCGTGAGTGCGGCCCGGGACTCGGGCGTCAGACTGGGGTGGCAGGACAGGAAGATGAGCCGGAGCACGTCGTCCTCGATGTAGTCGACCTGGCTCTCGACGTCGGGGATCGTCTCCTCCTCTCTTCCTCGGGCACGTTCGAGTTCTGCGACCTTGTGGCGGAGGCGGTCGGCGCGCCGGAAGTGATCGATGGCGCGCCGCTTCGCGGTGGTCATCAGCCAAGCGATCGGGTTGTCCGGGACGCCTCTAGCAGGCCACTGCTCGAGCGCGGCGACGAGGGCGTCCTGCGCAAAGTCCTCGGCCAGGCTCACATCGCGGGTCATGCGGGTGAGAGCACCGACGAGGCGGGCCGACTCGGCCCGCCACGCGGCGTAGATGGCCTCGTTCAGATCATCGGGACGGGTCTCTGCCGGCACCACGCCAGCGTAGTGAGCCCGGTTCCAGGGTCACTCCCCAGGCGCCTCGGGGCCGGTCGAGATCTGGCGCAGGGTGGAGATCACGGTGATCTCGGGCCAGTACTTCGCGTGGAGCTCGGCGAACGACTGCTGGTCCGCCGCCGCCTCCTCGAGGCTGGCGTACTCCAGGATGGCCCAGCCGCCGACGACCTCTTTGGCCTCGGCGTACGGCCCGTCGACCCGGGTGACCTCGCCCTGGCGGACGACGTAGTTCACGGCGTCCTCAGTCCCGTACAGACCGCCCCCGTCGAGGAACACACCTTTGGCAGCCCGCTCGCTGATGTACTCGTCCATCGCGTCGAACAGCGCCTGCGGTGGCTTCCCAACACCTTCTTCCATCCGTACGAATCCCATGAAACGCGGCATATCGATCACTCCTTGTGGTTCCTCAGAGGTGCTTTCTCCCGCGTACGTCGAACGGGTATCAGGTCGTTCGACATCGCCCTCGAGGTTTCTCGACCATCTTGCGGACCCAGGTTCGTCGGGCAAAAACCGCTTGCTCTCGTCATCGGCGCCAGCACCTCATTTCGGCGCCCTCTCTGCCTGGCTCGCCGCCTGGGCAGATCTGGCGACAATGCCGTCGATCACAACGTCGATGGCGAAGCGAAATCGCTCGTCGCCATGGCCGGCGACCATCTGTGGGGCGTAGGCGACGATCAGAGGAAAGCGATCAGTCGATAATCCGGCAAACGTGCTCAACAGAGTGTCGACCTGCTCTTGGCGCTCGCTATCGTCTCGACCACGAGGGCGCCGCACATCGTCCTCACGGGCGGTGGCCATCACCAGCATCACGAAGATGTCGCAAGCCCAGGCGGCTTGTTGGGGCCCCAGCTGGCCGGCGAACAAGATTCCCAGCAGGTTTTCGACCAGGCACAGGACCGACTCGGTCGTCGGTGAGTCGCCCAGGGTGATCGCAGCGATCCCCGGGTGCGCGACCAACGCCTGGTGCACGCGCTGGAGTAATGAGTGCAGCTGGGCACGCCAACGTGAAGGGTCCGGGTTCTCCAGCTCGATCGTGGAAATGACACGGCCCAACATCGCCTGGAGCAGGCCCTCGCGGCCAGACACGTAGACGTACAGCGAGGCAGCACCCGTATCCAAGGCGGCTGCGACCCGGCGCATCGTGACTGCCTCCAGACCTTCCGACTTCAGGATCGCCAATGCCGCCTCGACCACAACGTCCTCGCTGAGCGGCGCCTTTGCTGGGCGATCTCGAGTCGAGCGGCGCCGAGCCGAGGGCTTCAGCGGTTGTGCAGCGTGGTCAGGAATCGACATGGCGATCCCCATGCTACTTGACACGAACACCATTCGTCTAGTACGTTGTTCGTGACGAACTCCGTTCGTCCACTCAAGGAACTGGCGTGGCCTCGACCCCTCTCGAAGACCGCATCGACCCGAAGGTCATCAGGATCGCCATTGCCCTCATCGTGGGCTCTCTCGCCGTGTCCTTCGACACGACGATCATCAGCGTGGCGCTCCACACCCTGTCGGTGCGACTGCACGCGTCGATCGCCACGATTCAGTGGGTGAGTACCGGTTACTTGCTCGCGCTTGGCGTCTCGATCCCCCTTGCCGGTTGGTCGCAGGCGCGCTTCGGTGCCAAGCGGGTGTGGATGTTCGCCTTGAGCATCTTCCTTGTCGGCTCGGTGCTGTGCAGCTTGGCGTGGAGCGCTGAAAGTCTGATCGTGTTCCGAATCGTCGAGGGGCTCGGAGGCGGACTCATGCTTCCGCTTTTCTCGACGATGATCATGCAAGCCGCGGAGGGCAGGGCATTGGGGCGCACGATGTCCGTCGTGACGCTTCCCTTCGTCCTAGGACCGATTGTCGGTCCCGTGATCGGCGGCGTGATCCTCAGCGGACTCAGCTGGAGATGGCTCTTCTGGGTGAACGTCCCATTCTGCATTGCGGGCCTCATCCTGGCCTGGAAGATGGTCGAGACCGACACCCCAAAGACGCGGCCGGGCGTTGACATCGTCGGCTGGCTCTTGTTGTCGCCGAGCCTGGTGTCGGTTCTGCTCGGCCTGTCCGACTCGTCGCAGCCAGGCGGCTTCGGCCGCGCCGACGCGTTCTGCCCGCTCGTTGTCGGCGCGGTACTGCTCGTGGCGTTCACTCTCTATTCCATCGGTCGCGGTGGCAACGCGTTGGTCGACGTCAGATTGTTCGTCCACCGACCGCTCTGGTCCGCGTCCGCTCTGACGTTTCTATCGGGAGCGGGACTGTACGGCGGCATGGTGCTCCTGCCTCTCTATTGGCAGGAGGTGCGAGGAGCGAGTGTGCTCCATGCCGGCCTGCTGCTCGCTCCCCAAGGGGTCGGTGCGCTGTTGAGCCGTCCCCTTGCCGGCGGGCTCAGCGACCGAATGGGGCCGCGGTGGGTTGCGTGTGCTGGCTTCACCATCGTCGGCCTCGCCACCGTACCCTTCGCCATCGCCTCGGCGACAACCAACGAATGGGTGTTAGTCGGGACGCTACTTGTCCGCGGCTTTGGCCTCGCCGCAGTGACGATTCCGTTATCGGCGGCGGCGTTCGTTGACCTTCCTCGTGACGAGATACCGCACGCCGGCATGATCACGCGCGTGGCGCAGCAGGTCGGTGGGTCATTCGGTGTCGCAATTCTCGCCGTCATTCTCGATGACGCCCTCGGCAAGCTCGGCATGACTTCGAGTTCGGTAGCGAACGCGTTCGATCAAGCATTCTGGTGGGCTGTCGGCTTCAC
>JASHUM010000071.1 GCA_030040015.1 Acidimicrobiales bacterium | reverse complement strand
CAGGGGCTGCGTCGCGGGTCTGATTCGCCCGCTCGGCCCGCACCCAGTTGCCCAGCGTCTTCTCGCTGATGCCCAGGTCTCTGGCTACCTGGAGCATCGGCTTGTCGGTCGTCAGGACCAGACGAACGGCCTCACGCCGGAACTCGAAGGGGTACTTCGATTGGCGACCCATCCGGGACTCCCTTCTGCGGGCTTGCACCCACTATTGGGTGTCCGTGGAACCGGGGCAACACCAGGCCTGTCTGAGGAGGAGGTGGGCACCGCTGCCACGGGGCGCTGTCGCAAACCTGTCGCATGGCGGGTTTCGCTTTGGCCAGACTGTATGGCCAAGCAATGGGGCGATTCCCCGGCGCAACGGGGATGGCCGGGGGCGACCAGGTCTGGCAATTATCAGTCGTGCAGTCCGGGAGGCCTTCCATGTGGTGGTGACGACTCGGCTTAGGCCCCGGCTATGACGACCACGAGGTCTCGTCGCTCTGCGCCATCACTCGTCAGATCGCGACTCGATGAACTTCAATACTGCGACGGCCGACTGCGCCGTGCCTACGAAGCGCATATGACATAGGGATAGAACTGGTATGTGTCAGCGGTGTTGTTGGCGACGCCGTATTCCCAGTCGGCCCCACCCCCACCCAATGACTCGTATATGTCAAGGTTAGAGCTGGCGTCCCAGCCACCGGATACGGCCGTTCCAGAAGGACAAGCGACGATCCCAGACCAAGAACTATCCGGCCCGATGGTCTCCATTGTTCCCTCTGTCAGGCTATAGCTGGAGGACCCGCTCGCCCCCGTTGGCCCCGTCGCGCCAGTGGCTCCCGTCGCGCCAGTGGCTCCCGCCGTGCCCGCCGTGCCCGCCGTGCCCGTCGCACCCGTCGGTCCCGTCGCACCCGTCGGTCCCATGGGGCCGGTCGGCCCAAGGAGTCCGGTGGCTCCCGTCGGTCCGGTGGCTCCCGTCGGTCCGGTCGGCCCAATCGGGCCAGTTGGCCCTAGTGGGCCCTCAATGCTGGAGCCAGTGTCCGTCCACCCGTTGGACGGGTAGGCAGAGCACGTGTAGACCTCGCCATTCGTAAGGTCGATGTCAGTGTCGCCATCAAAATAGCAAGTACCAGTCGGCGCGCCAGAACTGGTCAGGACACTTGCCCCTGGTGCACCGGTGGCTCCCGTAGCTCCCGTGGGGCCGGTAGGCCCAATGGGGCCGGTAGGCCCCGTCGCTCCCGTGTCACCCGTCGCTCCGGTAGCGCCGTTCTGACCGTTCGCTCCCGTGGCACCCGTTGGCCCAGTGTCGCCCGTCGCACCAGTTGCTCCCGTCGCACCGTCCGTTCCGTTGCTACCGGTGGCCCCTGTCGGTCCCGTTGCGCCAGTGGGACCTGTTGCTCCGTCGGTCCCGTTGGTTCCAGTTGCACCGGTGGGACCAGTACCACCCGTGGCCCCCGTGGCACCTGTTGGTCCCGTACCTCCGGTAGCGCCGTTCTGACCATTCGCACCCGTCGGCCCGGTGGCCCCGGTCGCCCCATTTTGACCGGTTGTACCGGTCGCACCCGTCGCTCCTGTTGCGCCAGTGGGTCCGGTTGCGCCGTTGGTGCCGTTGGTCCCGGTCGCACCAGTTGCTCCCGTTGCGCCGTTGGTGCCGTTGGTCCCGGTGGTCCCGGTGGCCCCTGTCGGTCCAGTCGCTCCAGATGCTCCCGTGGCCCCCTTTGCGCCCATCGTTCCAGTAGGACCCGTCGGCCCCGTGGGTCCGGTCTGATTCCAGGTAATCGTCTGGTCGTGGGCGTAGCACTTCGGGGTGCCGTTGACGGTGACGTTGTAGAGCTGGCCGGGAGGGTTGAACAGCCCGCCGTCTGTGCCGAGACAGGCGCTGTAGGTCGCGGGGTCCGAACCGCCGAAGGCGATCCCTGTCCCAGCCAACGAACCCACCAACCCTGCGGTACCGACTGCCACCGCGGCGACACGTGTGCGCTTGCGCTTGGGCGGGGTGTAGCGACCAGTCGTAACGCCTCGACGAGAAGGGCGAGCCATCGAACCAACCTCCGCTGCCTAAACGGCCAGAGAAGTCGCCCGCGCCCCCCGACTACGCACCCTTGACAGACGGCACCCTCGCCTTGCCTGGCCCAGAACGTAGCGACCAGTCCACCAGAATGTCAACGTTTCATCAACGCAAGGGCCATTGCCTGCTTCGTGGGAGTTCTCGGCGACGGGGCCGGGCAGATGGTTCAGCTACTTGGCCTCTTTGCCCTTGGCGTCCTTGGCCATCTGCTTTGGCCTGACCAAGAACTCCACCCCCAAGAGGTCGGCGGCGTCCCGGTCGGCCTGCACCTCAGCAGCGGCGTAAAGGCCGATGGTCATGCGGGCATCGGCGTGACGGAGCCGGTTCTGGGCGGTCTTGAGGTCCACGCCACGGGCTACGAGGGCGGTGGCACAGGCCCGCCGGAGGTCATGGAACCCGACACGGTCGAGGCCCGCCCGTTGCAGCGCCGGGAGCCACACCTTGGTGCGCCCGCCCCACCCTTCTCGACTGGCAGGAGCGCCTCGAGGAGCTCGGGGTGAGGCGGGAAGCCGTCGCCGACCGGGCGGTCACCCAATCACCGATCGTTGACACGCCCTATGCGCCATTCTCGTCTTTCGCGATCCCGACAACATTCAGCTCGAGTTCTTCGTTCCGCCCGGAGCTCGAGGAAGCGTCCGCCCGACGCGTCTCCACTCCAACTTGGGCACGCTTTGCACATGGTCTGAGCCTTCATCTCGGCTCGTCCAGCAGTGGTCAGCGACATGCTCTGCCCCCCCTTTTGCATAAAGCAGATTGTCCCTTTGCCACTATTTACACAACGGCTACGCGCGGGGCACCGATTAGGACTTAAGTCCCTAGTGCATGCTCTATGCCTCAATGCATGGTGGGGCTGTGCAAGGGGAGACCATGGAGCCAACCGAATACGACTACGTGGCAACGTTGTGCCGGGTGGACCGTCACGATGAGTGCGAGGCCAGCCGGGCCGTGCTCTGTGCCTGCCCATGCCACGGAACCCTGGAAGGACGGTTGCCCTTCCTCTTGGCCCCCCAGTGGGGTCACCGTCACTGGGACTGAGCCCCCCAACTGACGGCCGGCGCTAGCCCAGCCTCTCCCGAATAGGCACGGGGATTGGGTCGAGCAGGCTGACATCGACCCTGACGATGCGGTCTCCACGGAAGGTCAGGCGGTGCACAGTACCCACCCCTTGTCCAAGCACCGCGCCGTCTCGTTCGTAGCGTTGGTGATAGGCAACGACGAGAACCTCGTCTCCTACCTCCAGCACTTCCATGGGAATGACGAGGTGCTCGGCCAGGTCAAGTTCCCGGCGCCAGAAGCGTTCGACGGCATCCTTGCCGTGAAGGACCGTGCCGTGGATCACGTCGGGCATCTCGACCTCCGGGTCCAGAAGGTCCACTACCCCGGAAATCTCTTCGGCGTTGAACTGCGAGTATGCGGCTCGGACGAGGGAAACCCGTTCGCTGTCCATTCCGGAAGACTCTATGTCAGGGAAGGTCCTGGTAGCGGACTTCGGTGGTCCGAGGACGAGCTTTCCTCGGCGTCTCGGGCAGTCTCTTTCAAAACTTGATGCCCCGGCAAGTGACTGAGGCAGCAGGCCGTTGGTCACGACGCAGTTGAAGACAGGCCCCACCGGCCAAGCTTTGGGTGGCCACCGTGGCGGGCCGCTTGTACGGGCTGGATGCCACCTCTTCGCCACATCCTCCGCCGACACGTCGGCCTGAGGAGTGCCATCAGGTATTCAGAAGGGCCCCTGCCAAGTCGCGATATGCCGTGAGTGGGAACGAGTCGAGGCGTGAGAGCACCTGGAGGCAGACATGGTCGGCCCCGGCGGCATGGTGCTCCCGGATGCGGGTGGCCACGGCATCGGTGTCCCCCCAGGCCACGACAGCGTCGACGAGACGGTCACTGCCCCCAGCGGCAAGGTCGTCCTCGTCGAAGCCGAGGGATCGCAGGTTGTTGGCATAGTTCGGGAGGCTCAGATATCCGGCGGTGAAGGTTCTCGCCAACTCGCGCGCCGTGGTGGGGTCTTGGTCCAGGACCACCGTGACCTCGGGAGCCAGAATTGGGCCTTCCCCGAGGATTCCGCGGGCACGAGCGGTGTGCTCGACGGGGACGAAGTACGGATGCGCTCCGGCTGCTCGGTCCCGAGCCAGCTCCAGCATCTTGGGGCCAAGTGCGGCGAGTACCCGGCGCTCGCTCGCGACTGCGGGACCAGCAGCATCGAGCACGTCGAGGTACTTGACCATGTGGGCATAAGGCCGCGTGTAGTTCTCGACGATGGCGGAGTGGCTCGCCCCAAGGCCGAGCACGAAGCGCCCCGGGTGCCGAGCATCAAGGTCGGCGACAGCCCGGGCGATTTCGTCGGGCAAGGCTGCCCAGATGCTTACGATGCCGCTCGCGACGGTCAGACGAGCGGTGGCCGAGAGCAGGTGCTCGTAGCGCTTCGGCAGTCCCGGCTCGAAACCCCCCCGAGGACCAAAGGGCGCTGTAGCCAAGACCTTCCAGTTCGGCGGCGATGTCGACCGAGCCGTCGTCGGCACGCCGCCACGTGGCGCTCCACCAGACACCAACGGAGCCAAGGTTCACGAGCCGAAGCCTAGTGAGGACCTACGTTCCCGCGAGATTCCGGGAAGGTATCAGCCTGGCCGGGAGCACCGCCCAGGTCAGTCAGTCCGAGGCCACGGCTCCTTCTCGGGTGGGACACCTCCTTCATGTGCACCTTCAGGTACTCATCATCCCCAGTTGGATGGACTCTCAGCACGCCAGATAGACATCGTCGGCAGGCTGCTGCGCGGTCAACGGGTGTCGACGATGGCCAAAGAGCTGTTCATCAGCCAGAGCACGGTCCGAAACCATCTTGCAACGATCTTTCAAAGGTTTGGTGTGCACTCCCAGGCACAGCTCTTGGAGAGTCTCCGTCAGCCTGACCGGACAGTGTGAGCCTTGGCGCCCGCCTGAGGACTGCTCTCGCTGGGCCGGTTGAACCCGTGAACCGCTACTGGCCGTCCCAGTACTGAGCGATCATGGCGATCCCGGCGATGACCGTGTCGTTCCAGTCCTCGCCATTGGGCACGCCCGAGGCGGTCCCGGTCACGGTGAAGTTCGCTCCGTTCTGAGTTTTGCCATTTGTGTCCGTGGCGGTCAGGCCGTACGAGTTGAACGACGACGTGTTCCACGAACCGTTCAGGCCACAGTAGGTCGGGCAGTCGTTGCCGGCGTTGACCTCAGCGTTGATGAATGTGTCGTTCACCGAGTCCCCGTTCTCCTTGGCGTCCCCCTCGACGCTGAAGTACAGCCGGGGCATAAGTGTCATCGGGACTTCGGCGATGGGGCTTCCGCCGACGTAGAACACCGCCTCGTCGGCAGACGACCACCACGACAGCGTGATCGCCTCGTTCGACGGCGCGGCCGGAGACACGTATCCGTAGGTGAAGTCCCCGTTCTGGACACGCTCCCACACGAACCACGGGCTCCCTTTGGAC
>JASHUM010000070.1 GCA_030040015.1 Acidimicrobiales bacterium | reverse complement strand
CGACGAGGCCGATGAGGCCGGAGGAGGCTCCGGGCCGGGCGGATAGAGTGACCGCCGTGCGGGCCCTCGGTGATCGGGCCCGCCGCAGTCCCAGGTACCGGTGGTGGGTGCTGTGGGTGGCCCTGTCCGGCCTGCTTGCCACCAATCTCCTCTTCACTGTCTTCGTGGTGGCGCTGCCCCAGGTGGCGCGCGGGCTCGACACCAGCGTCGCCACGGTCACCTGGGTGGTCACCGCTCCCATGCTGACCTTTGGTATCGCCGCACCGCTCATGGGCAAAGCCGGCGACCTGTTCGGGCATCGACGGGTCTTCTTGGGTGGCGTGGTCCTCGAGACGGTGGTGGCGGCCATGTCGGCGACGGCACCCAACGTCGGGGTGCTGATCCTGGCCCGAGCCCTCGCCGGCTTGGTCGGGGCCTCGATCGGTGCGTCCTCGATGGCGCTCGTGCTCTCGGTATTCGACAAAGGGGAGCGCGTGAAGGCCCTCGGCTTCTGGTCGCTCGTCGGTGCCGGCGGGCCCGTACTCGGCATCGCCGTCGGCGGGGTCGTGATCCAGCACTTCGGTTGGCGCTTCATGTTCGTCATCGAAATGCCGCTGTTGCTGGTATCGGCGCTGCTCGCTTCCTCGGTCCTGCCCGAGCGTGCCGCCGGGCGCCGTCGTCTTTCGGTCGCCGAACTCAAGCTCGACGTCAGGGGCGCCGCCTTCATCGCCATCGCCGTCGCCGCCTTCTTGCTCGGGCTCAACCGGGGCCCGTCGTGGGGGTGGACCAGCCCGGGGGTCCTGGCAGCGTTCTTCGTCTCGGTCGCGGCCGCCGTCGCCTTCGTGTCCAGCGAGCGGCGGGCGGCTGACCCAGTCTTCCCGTTGCACTACTTGCGGAGGAGCAACTTCTGCTTTCCAGTCGTCGCCCAGATGCTGGCCAACTTCGCCTACCTCGGCGCATTCTTCCTGGCGCCTCTGCTCTTGGAGGAGGTATTCGGCTACGGCCATTCCCAGTCGACTGTCGGGTTCCTCTCTCTTCCCCGGCCCATCACGTTCTCCTTGGTGGCGCCCGTCGCCGGGTACGTCACGATGCGAATCGGGGAAAGGACCTCAGCGGTCGTCGGCACCAGCGCCGTGGTCGCTTCCATGGCGGTGTTCGCTCTCACCGAGCGCTCGACCGGGCTGGCGCTCGTCGAGGTGGCCTTCGTCCTCTCCGGCATCGGGCTCGGGGTGGGCCAGCCTGCGTTGGCAGCTTCGGCCGCCAACGAGTTCCTGCCCCAGGACCTGGGGGCGGCAAGCGCCGCGCAACAGCTCATGGGCCAGCTCGGGAGCGTGGCCGGGATCCAGGTCATGGAGACGGTACAGGCCGCGGCTGACCGCGGGAGAAGCGGGTCTGCGGCGCTCTTGTCCTCGTTCCATCTCGCCTATGTGGTCGGCGGGGTGGTGGCGCTCGCGGGCGTGCTCTCCGCCGCCATGACCAGGTCAACGGAGCGCTCCCGTCTTCCCCACTTGGCCGTCGAAGCGGCCGGGGTCGAGGTCGTGGCCGATCTCGGGGATGAGGCGGTCGCCGAGATCGGAAGCGTTCCCGAGGTCGGAGGCGTTCCCGAGCTCGGGGCGTTCGGAGTCGAGCCGGCGTCCTAGGCGGTGATCCCGCGCAGCCTGGAGGCCACCTCCTGGGCCGTGGCATCGGGTGGCGTCGCCTGCATGGCCATGAGCTTGGCCATGTCGCCTTCGACACGGATTTTGCCAGCCATGAACGCCTGCATGCCCACCTGAGGATTCCCTTCCACCAAGATGGCCTTGGCTGTGCCGTAGTCGAGCGTCACCTTGAGGTCGACGGGGTCGATGTGGCCGAGATCAAGACGCAGTTGACCGTCACTCGAGTCCACGTGGGCATCGATGCTCTCCTCCGAGAAGGGCACCTCGGTGATCACAAGGTTCATCCGGATCTGGTGCGGGACGGTCCCGCCCTTGCCATCGAACTCCTCGCGGATCTTGCGCGCTTCGCTGATCCACTCGTCGCTCAGAAAGGGGTAGCTGGCCATGTTGGGCTCTCCTTCATCGTCCCGCTGCCTGGTTCGCCCGCGCGGCCAGCAAGACGTGGAACCGAAGGGACCGGACCACATTCTCCGCCCGAGGGCGCCGCCACGATACCCGTCGGCCGTGCCGAGACGCCTACAGGCGCGCCCCGGCAGAGGTGGGGCTGCTGGGTGCCGGTAGCATGCGACAGATGGCCAGCTCCGTGCTTCCCGGCGCCGAGCCGATGTCCCGTCAGGGCGGGCCCCAAGGGGTGCTCGTCCTCCATGGGTTCACCGGCAACCCGCAGTCGATGCGGCCTCTGGGCGAGGTCCTGGCGTCAGCGGGGTTCACCGTCGAGCTTCCCCTGCTGCCCGGGCACGGGACGGTCGTCGACGACCTGATCCCCAAGCGCTTCTCGGATTGGACCGGCGCCGCCGAGTCCGCCTTGACCGGCCTGGCCAGCCGATGCGAATCCGTGGCGCTGGTGGCGCTCTCCATGGGCGGCACCCTGGCGCTTTGGCTCGCCGAGCGGCATCCCGAGATCCGGGGCCTGGTGCTCGTCAACCCCATGGTGGATCCCCCCGCTCAGAGTTTCAGGGATGTGCTGCGCGGCTTGATCGACAGTGGCACCGAGGTGGCACCGGGAGTCGGATCGGACATCGCCAGGGAGGGCGTGGTCGAACTGGCCTATCCCGGCACGCCACTGGCGGCGGCGTTGTCGCTCTTCGAGGGCGTGGACGAGGTCAACGCCGCGCTCGGTGAGGTTCGATGCCCGGTGCTGCTCCTCTCGAGCCGCCAGGACCACGTGGTCCCCAGTTCCTCGGGGGATGCCCTCGTCGCCGGTGTGAGCGGGCCAGTCGAGCGGATCTGGTTGGAGCGGAGTTACCACGTCGCCACACTCGACTACGACGCGCCGGACATCGAAGCGCGGACCCTCGCATTCCTGACCGATGTGCTCGGCCGCCCTTCAACCACTGGTGGCTCCGGCACTGGCTCACTCACGGCGGCCGGCACGGAAGGGAATTGATGGCCGAGCCGGTGCCGCTCACCCGTCAAGACGCCGAGTACGTCGCACGGCTTGCTCGAATCGCCCTGTCGGACGCCGAGCTCGACCTCTACGCCAAACAGCTGGCTGACGTCCTTCGGCACGCGGCGGCGGTCTCTGCGCTCGATACCGACGGCGTCCCACCCACTGCCCATCCTCTGCCGCTGCGCAACGTGCTTCGGCCTGACGAGCCACGCCCCTGCCTTGACCGTCGAGTCGTACTCGAATCTGCTCCGGCGGCTGAGAACGGTCGATTTCGCGTTCCTCGCATCCTGGGGGAGTCCCCGTGACGGAGGGCAGCAGGGTCAGGAGCCGTGTGTGACGGGCGCAGCGGGAATGCCGGGTGTGCCTCCCGGCACCGCACTCGGAATTGCCGGTCAGGTACGCGCCGGGGAGATCTCAGCCACCGAGGTCGTGTCCCGGCATCTGAGTGCTATCGATCGCCTCGATCCGGAGCTGAATGCCTTCGTCACCGTGTTGCACGGTCAGGCGCTTGCCACCGCCGCCGAGATCGACAGGCGCGTCGCCGCTGGTGAAGACCCCGGGCCTCTGGCTGGAGTCCCGGTGGCGGTGAAGGACAATCTGTGCACACTGGGCGTCCCCACCACGTGCTCCTCGCGGATGCTCGAGCATTGGCGTCCGCCCTACGACGCCACGGTTGTCCAACGGCTGGCGACTGCGGGAGCCGTGATGGTGGGCAAGACCAATCTCGACGAGTTCGCCATGGGGTCGTCCACGGAGAACTCGGCCTTCGGTCCGACGCGCAACCCGTACGACACGGGCCGCGTCCCTGGGGGATCGTCCGGCGGCTCAGCCGCAGCTGTCGCCGCCGGCCTGGCACCGTTGGGCCTTGGGTCCGACACGGGTGGGTCCATACGCCAGCCAGCCGCACTGTGCGGGGTCGTCGGTATGAAGCCGACCTACGGGACGGTGTCGCGCTACGGACTGGTGGCGTTCGCCAGCTCGCTCGACCAGGTGGGCCCATTCGCCAAGACCGTGCTCGACGCAGCTGCGCTCTTCGACGCCATCGGGGGGCACGACCCCATGGACTCCACGTCCCTGGACAGGCCAGCACCTCGCTCGGTGACGGCGATCGACGACGGCGTGCAGGGATGTCGGGTCGGCCTGGTCCGAGAACTGTACGAAGACGCCGACGTCCCCGTGCGCTCTGCCGTGCTGGCTGCCGCCGACGCCCTCGCTGCCGCTGGCGCCACCGTCGAGGAATGCTCGGTGCCCGAGGTCCGCCACGCCCTTCCCGCCTACTACCTGCTTGCCCCGGCGGAAGCTTCGTCGAATCTTGCTCGGTACGACGGCGTTCGGTACGGCCTGCGCGTCGATGCAGACGACGCGGAGTCCATGAACGCCGCCACCCGAGCCGCCGGTTTCGGGCCCGAGGTGAAGCGCCGCATCATGTTGGGCACCTACGCCCTGTCTGCTGGGTACTACGACGCCTACTACGGACAGGCGCAACGGGTCAGGACGCTCATCGTTCGGGGCTTTCAACGAGCCTACGAGAGCGCCGACGCGCTCCTGGGAGCCACAACTCCGACGACGGCATTCGCGCTGGGAGACCGGGTGGAGGACCCGTGGGCGATGTATCTGTCCGACGTCTTCTCGGTTCCCTCCAACTTGTCCGGTGATCCGGCCATGAGCCTGCCGTTCGGCGCAGACGAGTCTGGTTTGCCCATCGGCGTCCAGCTTCTGGCTCCGGCCCTGGGCGAGGCAGTCCTCGTTCGGATGGCAGCGGTGGTCGAGTCGGCCGCACCTTCGCTGTCGGCACCGGCGATCGGCAATCCTGGGAATGGTTCGGGGGCCCGGTCGTGACGGCCACCGGCGAGCGACGCGCTGAACAGCATCCCGGGGACGGGGGAGGTGTGCCGGCGTACGAACCGGTGATCGGTCTCGAGGTGCACTGCGAGCTTCGCACCAACACCAAGCTCTTCTGCGGATGCCGCAACGCCTTCGGCGACGAACCCAATACCAACGTGTGCCCGGTCTGCCTCGGTCTGCCCGGCTCACTGCCCGTGCTCAATGCCGGTGCGGTCGAGCTGGCCATGCGCATCGGCCACGCCCTGCACTGCGAGGTTCGTCCGTCGATCTTCCACCGGAAGAACTACTTCTATCCGGACATGCCGAAGGACTATCAGATCAGCCAATACGACGAGCCGATCAACGTGGACGGATGGCTCGAGCTGCCCGCCAGCGCCGGAGGGCACCGGATAGGAATCGTGCGGGCGCACATGGAGGAGGACACGGGCAAGACGTCACACGTCGGAGGGGGTGGGCGCATCCACGACGCCGACCACCTGTTGGTGGACTACAACAGGGCTGGCGTGCCACTGGTGGAGATCGTCTCTGCTCCCGACATGCGCTCTGCCAACGAGGCTCGTCATTACGTCGAGGAGCTGCGGGGGATCCTCGTGGCCGTCGGTGCCTCCGACGGCCGGATGGAGGAAGGGTCGCTGAGAGTAGACGCCA
>JASHUM010000069.1 GCA_030040015.1 Acidimicrobiales bacterium | reverse complement strand
TCACGCGCCGGCGACGTCGGGATCATCTGCCGTTCCTAGTGTCGACGGCACAGCGGTTCTCGATCGTGGGTGAGGTCATCTCGTGGACTCGGCTCATGCAACTGCACTTGCCCCGCCTCGGCGCGTACGGCGTTCCTTCGCCTTCATCGACCTGTGTGGTTTCTGTGACCTTGCCGACGCCCACGGGGACGAAGTGGCTGCGGGCGAGCTCGGTGTCCTCCGGTCGACGGTGCGCCGCATCGCCGCTGCCCTGAGCGTACGTGTGGACAAGTGGTTGGGAGACGGGGCCATGCTCATCGGGGTCGAGGGCGAGCCGTTGGTGGCCTCGATCCTGGCCATCAGCGACGTCCACAGAGACAGCGGCCTCTTGCCCTTGCGGGCCGGGATCGCCAGCGGCGACGTCCTCCTCCTCGACGGGGACTCCTACCTGGGGCGCCCGGTGAACTTGGCGGCTCGGCTGTCAGACGAGGCAGGCCCCGACCAGGTGCTGGCGAGCTCCGAGGGCTTGCGCACGCCGCCGGGATCGGTCGTGCAAGAACGGATGAAGCTCGAGATCAAGGGCTTCGCCAAGCCGATTCCGGTGGTTTCCCTCGCGTCCAAGGAGCCTAGAGTGCGCGCCGATGGCCACCGTGCTCGTGACCGGCGGCTCGGGGACGCTCGGTAGTCATGTGGTCGCCATCCTCCGGGAGCGGGGACACGACGTCCGTGTGCTCTCGCGCCGGCCCGGGGTTGGCACCCACCACGGCGACCTGTCCAGTGGGGAGGGTGTCGCTGAGGCGCGACGCGGCGCATCGTGGGTCGTGCACGCCGCTTCGGACACCCACCGCTTCGGCTCCGCCGACGTGGTCCAGACACAGCACCTTCTCGACGCATGCGGCAACGACGTCGAGCACCTCGTGTATGTCTCGATCGTGGGGATCGACGCCATCCCGTTCCGGTACTACCGGAACAAGCTCCGGTGCGAGGAGATCGTCTCGGCGTCCTCGACGCCCTCCACCGTCCTACGGGCGACCCAGTTCCACGAGCTCCTCGCCATGGGACTTGGCGCCGTTTCGAGGTTGCCGGTGGCGCCGCTCCCGGCCGGGTTCCGCTTCCAGCCCGTGGCGGCCCGCGAGGTGGCCGGGGCCGTCGCCGCGGTGATGGAGCAAAGGCCGGCGACCCGGGCACCGGACTTCGGTGGTCCGGAGGTGCTCGAGCTGGCGGAGCTGGCCCGGCAGTGGCAGGACCGGCACCAGCGCCCGAGGCGGTACCTGCCGGTCCCATTGCCCGGGCGTGTGGCCCGGGGGTTCCGGGAGGGCCGCAACACGTGTCCCCAGCATCACCAGGGGGTACAGACGTGGCGGCAGTTCCTGGCGGAGTCGCCCCGGTGAGGGCCCGCCGCCCGCCGCCGGCTCAACGGGAGGCCGACTCCCCATATCGGTTCTGGAGGATGCACACTTGTGTCGAGCCCCAGAGCGGGCGCGGAGGTGGAGCCATGGGCGCAAGCGACTACCCCATCGAGCGATTCGACCCGCTGCTCAGAGACCTCGTCGCCTACAACCTCGTGGTCAAGAGCCAGACGGCCAAGCGCGCCATTTGGCGGTTGTCCGACGACGTCCAGCGTCGTCTGGACCAGCTCGCCCTGTCCTCGCCACCGTCGTTCGCGCCCGACCAGCTCGTCTACCTCGACCATCACTGCGCCGATTGCAACCTCCGCGTCCGGACCCGCTTCCGCGACGGCCTCTATCTCTGCGACACCTGTCTGGGTCGCCGTGAGCCCCGCCACCTCCAGGACGATCTCCCCCTCTCCAAGCGGCGGACGACCGACGACTCGGGGGAGCCGCATCAGAGCACGTCTCTCGTGAGCTGAACTTCCCGGACGATCAGCGAGAAAAGTCTGGTTCCGCGACTTCCCTGAGTCCCGGTGGACCGGCTTGGGATTCTTGGGTCGCAACTGTGCCTGAAAGGGCAACCTCGCCGACTGGGTGAAGCGATTTCATCACGATGAGCGGCAGCTCTTTGGGATCGTTGCCGTCCCGAAAGAACAACATCGCGCGGGACGTGCGGATATTCGCGGGTACACCCGGTCCGCAGGCCGGCACTAGGTTGACCACGAAGCACGTCCAGGCGGGCGCGTAGCGACACGTCCGCCCTGGGCTTTTGCGCCTCGGAGGGTGCGATGCGGAGGGTCAAGAGGATGCGGCCTCGGAGGCCGGCGCGGTTGCTCCGACTGGCAGCCGGAGTGGTCATGGCCGGTGGCGCACTTGCAGCGAGCGTTGCCTTGGCCAGCACCTCGGGTGCCGCCACACCGACGGTCGTCACCCTGACCTTCGACAACGCCTGGGCCGACCAGATGACTGCCGTGGCCGACATGGCCGCTACCAGCCCGAAGCTGGCGGGAACCTTCTACGTGCCCACTTCCTGGATCGGTCAGTCGGGGTTCCTCACCACGTCCGACCTCCAGACGATGGTCGCCGACGGAGACGAGATCGGTGGGAAGACCGTCGACAACGCCGATCTCACGTATGTCACGGCCGCTGAGGCGGAGCGCGAGGTTTGCGAGGGCCGCGCCAACCTCATCAGCGAGATGGACAGCCTGGTGCCCGGCTTCGGGAACGACATCACCGACTTCGCCTACGCGTTCGCCGACTTCACGGGCCCGAATGGCTCGGTTCCCACCTCCGAGATCGCCAGCGGGTCGTCCACCAACGACGAGGCCATCGTCGAGAACTGCGGGTTCAACTCCGGACGGGGCGTGGGCAACATCGCCGACGAGCAGCCCGGCGGCTGCAGCGCCGGTGACTGCCCCTACGCCGAGAGCCTTCCTGGCGGCGACCAGTCGGGGACGGCCCTCGACCCCTACGCCATCAACACCCCTGACGACACCGAGGACAACTCAACCGTCTCCCAGCTTGAAGGCGACGTGACCAATGCCATCGACAACGGCGGCGGCTGGTTGGTGTTCTCGTTCCACCACATATGTTCCTCCTGCGACACGACGGATCCCGATTACTGGAACCCCAGCTATTTCCAGACGTTCGTCAGTTGGTTGGCGAGCGAGGAGAGCTCAGGCGCCATAAAGGTCGAGACGGTGCAGCAGGTGATCGGCGGAACAGAACAGCCTCCGGCAACGACTCCGTGTGCCACCTCCACATCGACCAACTGCTACCCCACGGTCAGCCAGTCCCCGGCGGGAACCAACGCCGTGGTGAACCCGACCCTGACCACCGAGGCCTTCCAACCGCAGTCCAGCTGGCCCAACTACCAGGCCGCCGAACCGGCGACTCCCGAATGCTTCACCAACGACAGCTATGGCTCTGTGACGCCCACTTACACGTGGAGTAGCAGCGGCGGCTACCAAGGGGGGGAGGAGACGATCTCTCTGTCGGGGTCCAACGGCGACAGCAGCACCGACGGGGCTGACATCTTGACCACGTTCGACCTTGGTCAGTGCGCGCCCACCGTCACCACCGGCGATACCCCGACGCTGAGCGTCTATTACAAGTCCTCGACCCCGGTGTACTTCACGGTGTACGGGCGGTCGGCCACCGGCCTGTGGTCGTACTGGACCAACAGCGCCAACTTCCCAGCGGAGACCAGCTGGACCCTGGCGTCGTGGACCGCGCCCTCGGTGCCGTCGACGATCCAGGCACTGAGCTTCGGGATGACCATCTCGAGCAATGGGACGCTGTCCACTTCCGATTACAGCATGGTGAACGACGGGGGCTCGACCACGACGACCACCACCACAGGGACGGCCACGCCAACGGTATCGGTCAGCGCCTCACCGAGCCCTGGCACCACCGGCCCGATCACCTACTCGGTGACCGTGTCGGGGACGGGCGCCACCCCGACGGGATCGGTCACCGTCTCCGACGGGACCAGCTCCTGCTCGATAGCCAGCCTGAGCAGCACCGGTACCGGCGAGTGCTCGATCACCGAAGCGGCGGGCAGCCACACGGTGACGGCCTCCTACTCCGGGGATTCGAACTACAGCGCGGCGACCGGGTCGACGACCGAGACCGTCGATCAGGCCACTCCGACGGTGACGGTGAGCGGTTCGCCGAGCCCCGGTAGGTCCTCCAACCCGGTGACCTACACCGTCACGGTATCCGGTGCTTCAGGCATCACGCCGACCGGGTCGGTGACGGTCTCCGACGGCGACGGTGGCAGTTGCGACATCACTCTGTCCTCGGGCACCGGGAGTTGCTCGATCAGCGAGGCGTCCGGCACCTACACCGTCACGGCCTCCTACTCAGGAGACTCCAACTACACCACCGCCTCCGGCACCACCTCAGAGACCGTGAGTAGTCGCGGCAGCGGCAGCGGCAGCGGCAGTGGCAGCGGCAGCGGCAGCGGAAGTGGCAGCGGAAGTGGAAGTGGCAGTGGGAGCGGCAGTGGCGGGAGCGGCAGTGGGCGCGGGGGCCGCGGCGGGAGATAGGCGTCCCCACCTACCTCGCAGTCGCCGGCTCAGCTTCGCTCGCCTAAGACGCCTTCGCCATCGCCCGACGAATCCGACGCCGCTCCGTTGGAGCAACACCGCCCCAGATGCCCTCGTCTTCCCGGTTGGCGATGGCGAAGCCAAGGCACTCGACTCGGACCGGACAGGCGCGGCACACCGCGACGGCCCGGCGAGTGGTCTCGGGGTCATCTGAGAACCAGGCTCCCCGGTCTGGGTGACCAGCACACAGGGCTTGCCTTTTCCAGCTGTCGCGGTCGGGCGTGCTCAGCACACGAACCCATCGGC
>JASHUM010000068.1 GCA_030040015.1 Acidimicrobiales bacterium | reverse complement strand
TTCGTCCAGGGAGACGCCCAGGTCGCTTCCTTCGCCCAACCGTTCGACGTTGTCTTGAGCCGATTCGGCGTGATGTTCTTCGACGACCCGGAGGCGGCCTTCGCCAACCTGGCGAGAGCGGTCCGCCCGGGCGGCCGCATGTGCTTCGTGTGCTGGCAGGAGATGTTGGCCAATGAGTGGATCGCCGTGCCCTCCGTGGCGATGGTGGCCCACGTGGGGATCCCCGAGCTTCCCCAACCCGGCGCTCCGGGACCCTTCGCCCTGGCGGACGCCGCTCGGACGAGGAGCATCCTCGAGTCCGCCGGCTGGTCGGACGTCACTGTCGAGGCGCACAAGGACGCCATGCGCATGGGACGCGACCCCGAGGATGTCGTGGCCTTCATGCTCTCCGACGAGATGGGGCGCCGGCTGGTCGAGGGCAAGGACCCCGACGCGGTGAAGGCCGGCACCGAGGCCACCCTCGAGGCACTACGGCCGTATGTCACCCCCGAGGGGGTCGTGCTGAACGGTGCCTATTGGCTCGTCACCGCTCGTGTGCCGTAGCCGGCGATGGGTGCGACCGGTTATGGACCGTCGGGCCCACTGCCCGCCGGGACGGCCGTCATGGTGCCGGGCGATGCGTTGCCCGCGGACGGAGGTTGCGGGGGAGGAGCGGCGCTCAGCGTCTCTGTCGTCGTGCCGCTCGCGGTGGTGACCTGGGCGGAAGCGACGTCCTGGCTGCCCGGCCACCATGCGACGACCCATCCGCTCCCCGTCGTGGCCGCGACGTCTTGGCCATCGCCCAGGACCAACGTGACGGCGCTGACTCCCGACACGAGGCGCCCTTCGACCAACGTGTAGGCACCGTTCTCGGCCTGCGAGAGATGGCTCACCATCAGCTGCTCGACGCCGCCTCCTGACAACAGGTCGACCCCGGAGCTCGAACCTGGGGTTGGAGGGCTGGACCCGTTGGCGGTCACCGCCATCTCCTTGCCGGACGAGGTGAGCGATTCGACCTGCGCCGTCGTGAAGGACGGCCCGGTGAAGCAGCTCGCCACGGTGTCTCCGCTCTCGTAGACCGCAACGGTGTAGGGCCCGCGCACGTCGGTCGCCACTTGGGTCCAGCTGCCCGAGCCCCCGGGCATCGTGGCGAGGTACCCCTGACAGTTCTCCTGCGTCGTCGTACTCTGCGTGTCCGTGGCGGCGGTGGGTGTCGCACTCCACCCTGCGAAGGCAGCCTGGGACCCACCGAGCATCACGACCGACACGATCGCCGCCGTCCCGGAGGCCGCCCCGGCAGCGCTGACGGTCAGCGGCCACCGACGCCTGGCGTGTGGCTTGTAGTCGACGCTGCGAAGGCGCTCCGCCGCGTCGGAAGAGACCTCAGCGGCGCGACGAGCGAATGCCTCGCGCAGTTCGGCTTCGAGCTGATCGTTCATCGTCCTTCAATCCTTTCGTATTGCACGAACACCAGATCGTGGGCGGGCACTGACCACTGGTCCTTGTCCGGGACCAGTTCGCGCATCTTCCCCAGTGCCCGAGACGTTGTGCTCTTCACCGTCCCGACAGAGCAGCCGAGGGTCGACGCCACCTCTGATTCGCTGAGGTCGTCCAGGTAGCGCAGGACCAACACCGCCCGCTGGCGAGGAGGCAGCTCACCGAGTGCTCGTATCAGCTCGAGCCTGTCGTCGGCGACGTCGAAGGCACCCCGGGAGATCTCCGACTCCGAGCGAGACGACAGAGGCCGATCAGAGAGGCTCGGTCCTTGGAGCTCGGCCCGATGCTGCGAACGTCGCTTGGAGCCGTCGAGGGCCAGGTTGACGAGGACCTTGCGCGCGTAGGCCTGGGGATGCTCCATGGAGACCACCCGGGACCAACGCCGGGCCACCTTGAAGAGGGTCTCTTGGACCAGGTCCTCGGCGTGGCCGGCGTCGCCGGTGACGAGGTAGGCGGTGCGCACCAAGCTGTCAGCGGCATCGGCCACGAAGTGGTCGAAGGCGGCACGTCTCTGATCACGTGGGATTGGCGGCATCAGCGATCCCCTCCGGTGACCATCGTCCTCCTCAACCCCTTGGGCAAGGAGAAAGGTTGTCCACCGCCCGCAGAAAATCCGGAGATCGAGGGCCCCGGGAGGGGCCGACAGCCGAGGAGGTCTACCTGCAGCTCAGCGGTCGGACTGGTCCCACTCCTCGGAGACGATCTGGACCTCGATGAGCGAGGCCACTTCCTCGGCCAGTACCGAGCATCGACAGGGCACCTCGGCCAGGTCGGCCTCGAGCACCAGCGACACGAGCCGGTCGACCACCCGCTGCTGGCCCTTTTGGACCAGGCGAGCCGTGAGGGTGGGGAGCCGCAGCAGGGCGGGACGCTCCTCTTCGGCATGGCGGACGAACGCCTCGAGCAGGGCAGACGCCTCTTTGCTCAGCCGGGCGTGGTCCCCCTTGTTGGCGATCGTCGACAGCTCCCGTGCCAGCTCCAGGATCCGGGCGTGAGCAGCCAGCTCCTTGGCGACAGGCGAGAGACCCGGGGACGCTTGGGCGTCCGGCTCCCAGGGTTCCAGCGGATCGACGGTCATCAGGCCCCCGGCGTATGGCGAGCAGACACGACCAGGCGCCTACCGCGCCGGGCTCCAGGTTCACTATCTGCTCCCAGCCCCTGACTGACAAGGGTCTTTTGGACCGGGCCAGGTGAATTGGGGCCGGATCGGTCCCTCGGCACCACCCCCTGTAGCCTCCCCGGCCAGGCACGCCCGGCACCGAGGCGTGGTCCGTCCGGGGAGGGATGGTGCTACTCGAGGGTCGGGTGTGCGTCGTGTCGGGGGCTGGTCCCGGGCTGGGCCGCCAGGTGGCCCTGTTGGCGGCCAGGGAGGGCGCCGACGTGGTGGTTGCCGCCCGGCGCAAGCCCATGCTCGACGAGCTGGCGGCGGAGATCGAGGCCATGGGCCGCCGTGCGCTCGCCGTGCCCACCGACATCACCGACGACGAGCAGTGCACCAATCTCGTCGAGCGCACGATGGCGACGTTCGGCCGGGTCGACGCATTGGTCAACAACGCCTACACCGAGGACGTGTTCCAGACGTTCCGGCGCGTCGAGCTCGACCAGTGGCGCCGGCTGACCGAAGTCAACTTGTTTGGACCGCTGCAGGTGACGAAGGCGGTGGTCCCTCACATGACCGAGCAGGGTGGTGGCTCGATCGTCTTCGTGAACTCCATGGTGGTGCGCAAGCCCGCTGTCCAGCAGGGCGGCTACGCCACGGCCAAGGGCGGGTTGCTGGTGGCGGCGCGGGTACTCGCCCGCGAGCTGGGACGGTTCGGGATCCGCGTCAACTCCGTGCTCCCGGGGTGGATGTGGGGACCTCAGGTCGAGGGCTACGTGCACTTCCTGGCCGAGCACCGCGGCATCTCGGAAGAAGAGGCCTTGGCCGACATCACCAAGGACATCCCCCTCGGCGTCGTCCCCACCGACGTCCAGGTGGCGGGAGCGGTGATCTTCCTCGCCTCCGACCTCGCTGCCGCTGTCACCGGGCACGCGCTCGACGCCAACGGAGGGGAAGTGCTCTCGTGACGGGCCTGGCAGTCCCGGGCCCGGCGCCCATCTGCGCCTGACAAAGGCCGCGCCCCAGGCCGGGCGCTGTTTTTGTTGCATTGGCCAAGTTCAGGTTTGCGGCCGTCGCGCCGGACTTGATAAGCAGTCCGCCCATTGTGACTGACGTCGAGATTCCCTCGACGGCACGGTCCAGGCGGACACCCAGAACCCGACTGGGTGTCGTCGCGGGATCTGTCGTCACAGTGGCCGCCTCGCTGCTGCTCCCAGCGGCGCGCTCGGTCGGCGCCGACCCGCTGGGCTCGGCGCGCGCCCAAGCCACCCAGGTCGAGGGCCAGCTCCAGACCGACGGTGCCCGCCTCGATGCGCTGTCGCAGCAGTACGAGCAGGCGGAGCAACAGCTCGCTTCTCTCCAGGGCCAGATCGCCCAGCTCCACGCCACGATCGCCGACGACCAGTCGCAGGTCGCCGCTGACGAGTCGGGGCTGCGGTCCGAAGCCCTCTCCACCTACGAGACCGGCGCCACCGAGACCGGACTGACCGGCCTCTTCGCCGGCGGGACCGAGAAGGCGGCCGCCGCCTCCGAATACGAGAACCTTGCCGCCGGTGACATGACAACTGCGGTCGACGACCTGCATCTGGCCCAGGAGGACCTGGGCCAGCAGGAGGCGGCGCTTCTGGCCAGCGAGGCGCAGGCGCAGGCAACCGTTGACCAGATCGCCGCGGCCCGGGACGCCGCGGCGTCGACCGCCGAGTCCGAGCAGTCGACGCTGCACGGGCTCAACGGGCAGATCGCCCAGCTGGTCGACCAACAGCAAGCCGGTGGGAGCCCGGCCGGCCTGCCCCTTCCGAGCGGCGCCGCCGGCCGGGCCATCCAGGCGGCCGAGAGCCAGATCGGCGTCCCCTATGAATGGGGAGCCGAGGACCCCGGCCACGGCTTCGACTGCTCGGGCCTCACCCAGTGGTCGTGGGGGCAGGCCGGCGTGTCGCTCCCCCGCACGGCGGAAGAGCAGTACGAGGCGGTGACCCACGTGCCCATGTCGGCCGTGGAGCCCGGAGACCTCGTCTTCTGGGGATCGGGCGGCGAAGCCACCCACGTCGCCATCTACATCGGCAACGGCGAAGTGGTGCACGCGCCCAGCACCGGCGAGACGGTGCGGATCCAGGCCATCTGGTCCGACGGCCTCATGGGGGCCGGCCAGCCCTGACCCCCGGCCCGGCGGCGTCGTCGTCGGTGGCGCGCCGGGACTCCTAACGTGACGCTCGGTGACGCCTCTCGTGAGCTCGGCCATGCCCCTGGCGCTACTCGACGCGGGCCGCTCGCTCGGCGAAGCGTTCGTGATGTTCTGGCAGACGCTGTGGGCCCTCGTTCTCGGTTTCACCATCTCCGGAGCGGTGCAGGCCTTCGTGCGTCGCGGCGAGATGGACAAGCTGCTCGGCGACCACAGGCCTCTCACCGTGACCCGGGCCGCCGCGCTCGGGATGGCCTCGTCGTCGTGCTCCTATGCGGCGAGCGCCACGGCCAGGTCGCTCTTCACCAAAGGGGCCGACTTCCTGTCGGCCATGGTCTTCATGATCGCATCGACCAACCTGGTCATCGAGCTCGGCGTGGTGCTGGTGATCCTCCTCGGGTGGACCTTCCTCGCTGCCGAGGTGGCAGCGGCGCCGGTCATGATCGCCGTCGTCCTCCTGGCCGGAACCGTTCTCATCGCGCCCTCCCTCCTTGTCGCCTCCCGGCTCAGGGGGTACGGGTCGTCCCCCGACGGGCCCGACGGTCGAGCCGCTGACCCGGCAGTCGCGTCGTGGGGAGTCCGCTTGCGCAACCGAGACGGCTGGGCCGATGCGGCGGGATACGCCGTCTCCGACCTGCGCGCCGTGGGGCGCGAGCTCCTCGTCGGGTACGTGATCGCCGGCGTGCTCGCCACGGTCGTGCCCGTCGACGTCTGGCACGCCGCCTTCGTGCACGGAGCCGGGGTGTGGTCCGACGCCGAGAACGCCGTCGTGGGACCGGTGATCGCGTTCGCCAGCTTCGTGTGCTCGGTCGGAAACGTGCCCCTGGCTGCTGCGCTGTGGCACGGCGGAATCGCCTTCGGCGGGGTGGTGAGCTTCCTGTTCGCCGACCTGCTCGCCGCCCCACTCGTGCTCATCTACCGGCGCTACTACGGAGGGTCGCTCACCCTCCGTCTCGTCGCCCTCCTGTGGGCGGCTGCGGCGGTCGCCGGGCTGGTCGTCCAGGCGATGTTCTCCTGGGCCGGGATCGTGCCATCGGCACGGCCCGGACGGGTGGTCCCCCTCGCACTCCATCTCGACACCACCACCGCTCTCGACGTCGTGGCCGTCGGTGCCTTCGCCGCGTTGTGGTGGCTGCGCGCCAGTCGCCGAGCCACCGGATCGGCGGCCGATCCCCACTGCCATCAGCGCTTGTCGAGCCGCTCTTGAGGGCGTTCTTCGGTGCCCCTACGGTGGCGGGGGGTCCTGAGCAGCTCCGAGAGAGAGGGGGGCACCGTGGACATGGAGTATCGACGCCTGGGCCGAAGTGGCCTCAGGGTCAGCGTCCTGTCGTTCGGGTCGTGGGTGACCTTCGGTCCCCAGCTCGACACGGGACTGGCCACCGACTGCATCGCCGCCGCCGGTGAAGCGGGAGTGAACTTCTTCGACAACGCCGAGGCGTACTCGGGCGGGGAATCCGAGCGCATCATGGGAGAGGCGTTCCTCTCCCTGAAGTGGCCCCGCCAGAGCTACGTCGTCTCCACCAAGGTCTTCTGGGGTCTCTACGACGACGTCAACATGCGCAACACCCTCAACCGCAAGTACCTCATGCAGGCCATCGACGGATCGCTCGAGCGCATGGGGCTGGATTTCGTCGACCTGCTCTTCTGCCACCGTGCCGACCCCGAGACCCCCGTCGAGGAGACGGTGTGGGCCATGTCGGACATCGTGAGCGCCGGGAAGGCCCTCTACTGGGGCACGTCGGAGTGGGCGGCGGACGAGATCCGGGCTGCCTGGGAGATCGCCGAGCGTCACCACCTGCACAAGCCGGTCATGGAACAGCCCCAGTACAATCTGCTGTCTCGCAAGAAGGTCGAGCGCGAATTCGCCCGGCTCTACGACGACATCGGACTGGGGCTCACGACCTGGAGCCCGCTGTCGTCGGGACTGCTCACCGGCAAGTACATCGACGGGGTACCCGAAGGAAGCCGAGCGACTCTCCCCGGGTACGAGTGGCTCAGGGACATGCTCACCGAACCCAAAGCCAACGCCAAGGTGAAGGCCTTGGCCGAGGTAGCCGCCGGGCTCGACTGCACGCTGGCGCAACTCGCGCTGGCCTGGTGCACCAAGAACCCTCATGTCTCCACCGTGATCACCGGAGCCAGCCGGGTGGAGCAGGTGAGGGAGAACATGACGGCCCTGGACGTCGTCGACCGTCTCGACGACGACGTCATGACGAGGATCGACCAGCTGACCCGCTGATCGTCGCCGAGGCAGGGACGTCAGGCCGGCTCGAGGAGGACGTGGCGGAGCTGGTCGACCACCGGCTCCAGGTCATGGGCACGAGCCATGTCCTCCCACGAACCATGTCGCGCCCGCACCTCGGTCAGGAATCCCGCCATCGATTCGGGAGCCACCGAGAGGATGACCGGAGCGAACCGAGCCACCACGTCCTGGGAGTCGGGGTACTCGGCCCGAAGACGATCGAGCACCTGCACCATGGCTCGGGCCGACAGGGTGTAGTCCTCCACGATGACCTCGTCGGGCACGCCGAGGAAGCCCAGCACCACTGCTGACAGCACACCGGTGCGGTCCTTGCCGACGCTGCAGTGGAACACCGCCGGCAGGTTGGCCGAATCGGCCAGGAGGTGCAGCGCCGTTCCCACACTGGCGGCGTGGCCGTCGAGATAGGAGGCATAGCGCCGGGCCACGTACCCGGCATCCTCCCAGTCCGGCACGTCTTCGGCCCCGGGAAGGGTGTCGGTCAGGGGGAGGTGGTGGTAGCTGATGGTCTCGTGGTCGGGGAACCGTCCCCGGGACTCCACCTCGAGCGAGGTGCGGAGGTCGATCACGTTCCGGATGCCGAGCTCTTCCAGGACGTCGAGGTCGGTCTCCGACAGGGCGCTCAACCCGTCGGCCCGGAAGAGCAAGCGCCAGCGTGTCCTGCGCCCGTCCGCCGCCGGGTACCCGCCGAGGTCGCGGAAGTTGCAGCATCCTTCGAGCTCGACATGGCGGTCGGGGGTGGTGGCGGTCACGCCGTGAACCCTAGGGCAGGGCGGGACGAGCTCAGGCCAGGCGACGGGTCATGTCGGCGCGGTATTCGGGGAAGTACCGCTCGATCACCTCGAGCGAGAAGCTGCTCAGGATCGACGACGGGGGTTCGCGCTCGAGGAGGAAGTAGAAGGACTGGCGCACGAGCTCTGCATCCTCCGCGCCGGGAGCGCCAAGCTCGGAGGCGAGCCCCGCCGGAACCCTGACCACGTGGAGCGAGGCCGACCTTCCCCTCCGCACCCGCACGTCGAAGGCACGGTCGGCACGTCGGCTCACCTCGACCTCGTCTCCCACGGCCCCTCCCCTCCCGGGAAGGACCAGTCTCCCACCCCCAGTCGGTCGACGGTCCAGTGTTTGTGTGAACGGACCTTGACGTCCATCCCCTTACCCCCTGCCCAGCCATAGAGTGCTGCGGTGGACAGCCAAAAGGTCGCCCTGGTGCGCGCCGCTTACGACCGGGTCAACAACGAGGACATCGCCGGCCTGCTCGAGCTCCTCGACCCCGACGTCGAGTTTCCCGACGTCATCCACAACACGGTGCTGCGCGGTCGGGAGTCCGTCGAGCGTTACTGGCAGGACCAGATCTTGGCCGCAGAGCACTCTGCAGTCCCCAGCGAGATCCTCGAATTGGGCGAGGCCGTGATCGTGGTCGCTTACCATCAAATCTACGAGCGAAACGGCGGACCGCTCGGCCCTGGCATGTCGGCCGTGCAGCGGGTCACCTTCCGGGGGGATCTCATCGCCAAGGTCGAATTCACACCTCTCGGCGAGATCCCTGACCACGTGCGCGAGCGGCTGAGCTGAGCGGCCCCGGGGCCGGAGGGCCCCTTGCATCGGGTACGAAGGTCAAGCTAAGGGGCGTGCAGGCCCGACATGCCACCAATGATGCGGGCGGTTCTGACACGCTGTACCGGTTCGCGACGACCACGACCCGGAAGGAGTGGAGATGTCTCGTACGCATGGACCAATCAGCCGTCGCCGGCTCGCCAGCCTGCTGACCGCAACGGTGCTCGGTGTGGGTCTCGGGACCGCCTTGTCGGCATGCTCGAGCTCCCCCGCGAGCACGCCCAACGCTCCGGCGCCGACGTCAACGACCACCACCACGACGCCGACCACCACCACGACAAAGCCGACGACCACGACCACCACGACGAAGGGCACGACCACCACCAACGGCAACTCCGGTGTCTCTTACTGACCTCGGGGCACCTGCCGTAGCCGAACCACTCGTTGCGGCTCCGACGCCAACGGCGCGAAGGCGGCGAGCTGGGACCGTCCAGTGGGCTGGCGTGGGCCTCATCACGGTCGTCACGGGATGGCTGGCCGTGGTCGGATGCAAGACCCTCGTGGCGTCGGGGAGCCTCGGTCCCAGCCTGAGCCTGGCCCGAGGAGAGATGGCCGGTCCAGCGCTGTTCTGCGTCGTGGCGGTCGTCGTGGCATGCGAGCGCCTGTGGCCGGCGCAAGCACGGCCGCTCCTGTCCCGCGGGCATCTGGTGGACGCCGGCTACCTGGCGCTGTTCGCTGCAGCTGTGGTGCCGCCGCTCACGATGGTCCAGAGCGGCGTGGCCATTGAGATCCAGCGTCACGCGTCGTTCCTCGTCCTGAACCGATTGGCATTCGCGCCTCGACTGGCGATCGCCGGGACGGTCCTCGTCGGAGTGGACGCCATGAATTGGCTGGCCCACCGGGCCAACCACCGCTTCGCCACCCTCTGGCGCCTCCACGCTCTGCACCACTCCCAGGAGGAGATGGGGGTCTTCACCACGTTTCGCACCCATCCGTTGGTGCACTCCGTCTATCTCGTCTCGCTCTTCCCGGCGCTGGTCCTGAGTGCGAGCGGTGGCGTTCCCGCCGCTGCCGTCATCGCCTACGGATGTCTGGTGACCCTCCCGCACGCCAACCTGCGCTGGACCTTCGGGCCACTCGGGAAGGTGATCGTCAGCCCGGCCTACCACCGCCTCCACCATGGGAACACGTACCCCGGCGATGGGCGAGCCGTGAATTTCGGCTTCGTGCTGGTGTGCTGGGACCGATTGGCCCGACGCGCCGTGTTTCCCGCTGGGAGCCCGGTCACCACCGGTCTGAGCGGGCGGCCGGTCCCCGTCGAGCAGGAGGCGACGCTCGGGCACCTGCCGCGGACGTTGCTCGACCAGTTGGCTCAGCCCTTCCGCCGTGTCACGGCCCTGGAGGCATGAGTTGACGAACACGACCACGACGCATACGACGCGCCGTCTCCGAGGGGAGTTCCGGCGGTTCAAAGCCTGGCGCGACTCTCTGCCCGGAAAGGACGTCGGCCTGATGGTGGCCCGATTCGGCTTGGCTTGGGTCTTCATCTACCACGGCTCCGGCACACTCTTCGGGTCCTTCAACGGCCTCGGCCTCCACCGCACGGCAGTGTTCTTCGCCACCAGCGCCCATCTCCATCCCGGCATGTTCTTCGCCGTCGTGAACGGGATCGTCGAATTCTTCGGTGGCATCGCCGTCGGGCTCGGAGTGCTGTCGCGGCTGGCCGGCCTGGCGCTGGTGGGCGACATGGTGGTGGCCATGATCACCGTCACCTTTCACAACGGCTTCATCTCCAGCGCAGCCGGATCGGGCTACGAGCTCAACGTCGCCCTTGCTGCCCTGGCCGCCGCGGTGGCGCTGGTGGGTCCAGGGCGGGTCTCTCTCGAGGCGTTGCTCTCCAGAGTGTCGCCCGGGTTCGCCCCGACGTCGCGCTGAGCTGCTTTGCTGGACTGATAGCGTCCAGTGTCGACGCTCCTGATCTTGGGGACGTAGCTCAGTTGGCAGAGCACCTGCTTTGCAAGCAGGGGGTCGTGGGTTCGAATCCCATCGTCTCCACGCTGTGATGTAGCGGGATTTGTGAAGTTCCGGTACCTGGGCGACACACTGGCTTCGGCTCCTGGTTGACACTTTCCGGACGCGGCTCCGGTAGGTGGGCGACACTGGCTCCGGTAGGTGGGCGACACCCCATCCACCCTCGGCCATTTCGACGGTTCTTGGCTGTGGACGACCACGTCCGCGACCAAGGAGGGACCTGTCGTGCTGGTGGAGCTGG
>JASHUM010000067.1 GCA_030040015.1 Acidimicrobiales bacterium | reverse complement strand
AGCTCGTCGCCCTCGGCCGCCAGGTGGAGCTGTGCGAGGTGCCCGTCGGCACCGTCCTCCAGCGTCAGGGCGAGCCCGTGAGCCAGTGGCTCCACGTCGTCGAGGGGGCCGTCCTGCGCCTCCGCCACCAGGTCCCGGTCGCTCTCCTCCCGGCCGGATCTTCGTGGGGCGGCCCCCTCGTCGCTCCCGGCGTGCCCGGCCGTCCGCCCTCGCCCGAGACCCTGGTGGCCCTGGAGCC
Source organism: Acidimicrobiales bacterium (assembly GCA_030040015.1). GTDB lineage: Bacteria > Actinomycetota > Acidimicrobiia > Acidimicrobiales > UBA8190 > UBA8190. Next base: position 8,462 of record JASHUM010000067.1, on the reverse strand, counting down.
GGCCACCGTCCTCGTCGCCGATTCACGGCGGTGGCGGGTCCTCGTCGCCGACGACCCGTCGCTCTCGTCGCCCGCCGACGCGCCGACGCACGACTACGAGGACGACCTCACCCCTGTCGTGCCGGCCACGGTCGTCTCGCGCTGAGGCCGGCTGCGGTCAGGAGCCTTCGCCGCCCGAAGCCGTACAGGCGCGGGGGTCGAAGGGTTCCAGCTGCGGGTTGGCCGAGGTCGGGGCGCTCAGCTCGTTGGCCGCGGACGGGGTCGTGGTCGTGGGCGACGAAGCGGCGCTCGGCGCGGACGTGGTCGCGGTCGACCCCGGCGCGCTCGTGCTCGGAGGACTCACCGAGAAGTCGCTTCCCGTCACCACGGTGACCGGCGCCCCCCCCACGGGCGAGCCCGACTCGAGGATCGCCGCCCCCGACAGGTCCTGGACCACCGCCTCGGCGTCGGCGAACGCGGCCGTGCTCCCGGCCTTGTACACGACGTAGGTCTCCGACGGCGTCCCTTGCACGGCGGTGTTCCCGTCCGGGCTGGCATCGAAGCCGAGGGCGGAGAGCGACGCCGCCGTCTGCGCCGCCTGGTCGTAGACGCCCGAACCGTTCACGACCGTGACCTGGAACGACGACGGGGAGGGCAGGCGCTGTCCCGTCATCGTGTTGCGTCCGCTGGCGAGCCCGAGGAGCTGGTCGACGGCTTGGAGGTCCTGGGGCTCGCTGGTGAGCTCGACGCTGCCGTAGTTGTAGCCCCCGTAGTAGTAGGTGAGGCCGGAGTGCACGACGACCGGCAAGGTCGTCTCGGGGGCGCTCGCCGGGTTCGCCCCGTGGAACGTGAGCACCAGGTTGATCATGTCGGTGGTGGAGAACCCGCTGTCCACCTCGAGGTCGGGTGCCAGTGCCGCCACCAGCGAGCGGTCGGTGAGGGGATTGCCGAGTCCCCGCTGGGACGCCTGGGTGGCGAGCACCCGGATGAACTCGTGGTCACGGACGATGCGGCTCAAGTCGCTCTCGGGGTCCTGGGGCCAGTAGGCGTGGTCGTCGGTGGTCACGCCGGGCGGCTTGTACTGGAGGTGTCGGGCCCGGACGAGGGCGAGAGCCTCGAAGCCGTCCAAGGTCTGGCACCCGGCGGTGGGGATGTTCAGCTCCGAGTAGGCGTCGTAGAGGGGCATGGGGAAGTACATGCGGATGCCGCCCAAGGCGTTGACGATCCCCTGGAAGGTGTCGAAGTTCAGCTCCACGTAGTGCTGGATGGGGATGCCGAAGTCCTCCTCGATGGCGTTCACGAGCTGCGTCGGCCCCTGGTAGAGGGCGGCGTCGATCTTGTCCAGTCCCGTGGTGCGGGAGTTGGGGATGATGAGGTCGCGTGGCAACGACAGGATGGCGACCTTGCCGGTGTCGGAGTCGAGGTGGAGGATCATGATGACGTCGCTGTTCACCCCGGTGACCCCTTCGTCGCACAGCCCGAAGGCGGGGTTCTGCTGGGACAGGGCGCAACGCGACGTCGAGCCGACCATGAGGACGTTCTCAGTCCCGTTGTTGCTCGCCCCGGCCAGGTGACCGACGTGCAGGCGGGTGATCTCCTGGTTGAGGTACTCGGCGTACCCGGCGGCCGCCGCGACGAGCAGGACGATGGCCACGGCGCCGATCAAGAGCCCCCGGCGCCGCCGGCGGCGCCGCCGGGCCTTGGTGGCGGTCTGGCGGATGCTGGTCCGGTTGCCCGCCGGCCCCCAGCTGGCGCCCTGGGGATCCCGGGAGCTCCAGCGGACCAGCAAGGAGCGTCCCTCTGGCCCGTCCCCGGTCACAAGGGTTCGAAAATACCGGCTGGAGGTGCCGGCCGGTAATCACCCTGGCCAGCCTGTGGGCCGGCTGTGGCCCCTCAGGCGGGCGGGGACCCGGACCGGAAGAACCGGTCGAAGAGGCCGTCGACGCCGGCGCCGTGAAGCGTCATCCCGCCGTCCACGACCAGGGTCTGGCCGGTGATGAATCGCGCCTGGTCCGAGCACAGGAAACAGACGACGTCGGCGATGTCCTCGGGCGCGCCGATCCTGGCCATCGGGGTGATCGACTCGTAGTGGTCCACCATCCCGTCGAGGTCGAGGAGCACCGACGTGAGCTTGGAGCGGATCATCCCCGGGGCCACGGCGTTCACACGGATCGTCGGCGCGTACTCCAGGGCCGCCGACGCCGTCAGCGCCACCACCCCGGCTTTGGCGGCCGCGTAGGGCGTCTCCCCGGCCGAAGGACGCGTCCCGCTGATCGAGGCGGTGTTGACCACGGCCCCACCGCCCGAGGCCTGCAGATGCCGCACGCCGGCGCGCATGCCGTTCCACACCCCGGTCAGGTTGAGGCGCACGATGCGGTCCCACTCGGCTGGGTCCCAGTCGGCCAGGCCCTGCATCGTGCTGCCCCCGGCGTTGTTCACGAGGATGCCGAGCCCGCCCAGCCGGGTCACGGCCTCCTCGACCGCTTCCGCCAGGGCGTCGGCGTCGGTGACGTCCACGGCCAGGGCCATGCCCCCGACGACGGCGGCCACCTCTTCGGCTCCGTCCTTGTCGACGTCGAGCACGGCCACCGACGCGCCCTCGGCTGCCAGCTTCCGGCAGGTGGCCCGGCCGATGCCCGAGGCGCCTCCGGTCACCACGGCTCGCTGCCCCGTGAGCAGGGACACCGCTCAGCCCACCTCGTCGGCGGGAGCCTGCCCGCCGCTCTGGCCCGGACCGACGAGGACCTCCCGCAGCTCGCGCTTGAGCACCTTGCCCTGAGGGTTCCGGGGCAGGGGCTCGGAACGGAACCAGATGTGGGTGGGCACCTTGAACCCAGCCAGGCGGTCCCTCACGTGACGGGCCAGCTCGTCGGCGGTCACCCGTGCGCCGGGGCGCAGCACGACGGCCGCCCCCACCTCCTCGCCGAGCACCTCGTGGGGCACCCCGATGACCGCCACGTCCGCCACCGCCGGGTGCTCGAACAAGGCGGCCTCCACCTCGACCGAGTAGACGTTCTCGCCGCCCCGGATGACCATGTCCTTGGCGCGGTCGACGATGTAGACGAAGCCCTCCTCGTCGATCCGGGCCACGTCACCGGAGTGGAGCCAGCCCTGGGTGAAGCTGGCGGCGGTCGCCTCCGGCTTGTTCCAGTAGCCCCGCACGACGTTCGAGCCCTTGATCCACAGCTCACCTACGACGTCGGGACCGTTGGGCAGGTCGTCGGTGGGTTCCTCGCCCTCGAAGTCCTCGGGCACGACCCGCACGTCGCACACCGGCACCGGGGGACCGACGCTGTCGGGCTTGCGCACGTAGTCGTCGCCCGAGTTCATGGTGGTGACCGAGGACGTCTCGGTCAGCCCGTAACCGTTGGAGGGCGCGCTCACCGGGAAGTGCTCCTTGATCCGCCGCACCAGGTCGGGCGGTGCCGGAGCGCCGCCGTAGGCGACGGCGCGAACCGACGACGTGTCGCGCCTGGCGAAGCTGGGCGAGTCGATGACCTGCATGACCATGGCCGGCACGCCCCCGAAGGTGCTGATGCGCTCCCGTTCGATGAGCTCGAGAGCCCGCTCGGGGTCCCAGTGGTGCATCATCACCAGCTTGTTCCCCGCCGCCGTGTTGGCCACCAAGATGGAGTGACAGCCCGTGGCGTGGAACAGCGGCACCGACAGCAGATAGGCGCTTTGCTCCGCTCCCGGCGGGGTGTCGCCGATGCCGCTCGAGCCTCGCAGAGACTGGCGGGAGTTGATGAAGAAGAGGCTCATCAAGTTGGTGCACATGTTGCGCTGCGTCCCCACCGCCCCCTTCGGCCTGCCCGTGGTGCCCGAGGTGTAGAAGATGGTCGAGTCGTCCTCGGGATCGAGGCTGACGTCGGGAAGGCCGGCGTCGGGGGCGGGGTCGCCGACCAGCTCGGTGAAGGAGACAACCGGGACCGGCGAGTTGGACGGGGCCTCGAACGGGGAGCGGTCCTCGCTCGCCACCACCACGGCCCGCAGGTCGGGGAGGTCGCCCAGGTGGGGGAGCAGGCGGGTGTAGCGATCGGTGTCGACGAAGGCCACCGCCGTCCCCGAGTCCACCAACCCGTACTCGAGCTCGGGGCCGGTCCACCAGGCGTTCAACGGCACGACCACGCCGCCTGCGGCGGACGCGGCCCAGAACGCCATGGCCCATTCGGGGAGGTTGCGCATGGCGATGGTCACCCGGTCTCCCTTGGCGACGTCGAAACGCTCGGCCAGCTGGCGGCCGAGGGTGGCCACCATCCGGTAGTGCTCCTCGAAGGTGGTTCGCTCGTCCTCGTAGACGAGGTAGGTCTTGTCTCCGTGCCCGCGGGAGAGCTCGAGCACGTCGCGCAGCGACGAAGGAGCGTGCTTCCAGACGCGGGTGAGGACGCCGCGGATGGAGATCTCCTCCACCTCGAACATCTGCCCTGCGGCGGTGAGCGTCCGGGTCGCCTCCTCCAGGGACATGGTGCTGGTCATGCCTCCGCCCTTTCTCCCTTCCCCCGCACCGCCACCGGCCGTCGGCGCCGCCAGGCGTCGGCCAACGACGGTGGCGTCCAGCCCAGGTCCGTGGAGTCGATGGTGCGTCCCGGCGCCACCACGGCGTCGATGCGGTCCAGCACCTCGTCGCTGAGCGCGACGTCGGCTGCGCCGAGCACGGTGGTCAGCTGGTCCATGGTGCGGGGCCCGATGATGGCCGACGTCACGGCGGGATGGGTGAGGACGAAGGCCAGCGCCAGGTGTGCGAGCGGCACCCCGGCCTCTTCCGCCACGGGGAGCAGGGCCTCGACGGCGTCGAGCTTGGCCGCCACCTCGGGGCGCTCGGGGTCGAAGCGCGCCGGGATCCGGCTGGGCCGGCCTTCGGTAGGGATGGGCTCGGCCTTGCGGTAGCGGCCCGTCAGCCACCCGCCGTTCAACGGGCTCCACACGATGACGCCCATGTCGTAGCGTTCGCAGGCCGGGAGCACGGCCGTCTCCACACCCCTGGCCAAGATGGAATAGGGGGGTTGCTCGCACTCGAACCGCTCCCGGCTCCGTCGCTGCGCCGTCCACTGGGCCTCCACCACGAGATCGGCCGGGAACGTGGAGGACCCGATGGCCCTCACCTTGCCCTGGTGGACCAGATCGCTGAGCGCTCCGAGCGTGTCGTCCACGGCGCAGGTGGGGTCGGGTCGATGGACCTGGTACAGGTCGATCCAGTCCGTGCGCAACCGACGCAGGCTGTCCTCGACCGCCCGCATGATCCAGCGCCGCGAGTTGCCGGCCATGTTGGGATCGGCCCCCATGGGGGCGTGGAACTTGGTGGCGAGGACGACCGAGTCCCGTCGTCCGGCCAAGGCCTTGCTCACGATCTCTTCGGACTCGCCCGCCGAGTAGACGTCGGCGGTGTCGACGAAGTTGATCCCGGCATCGAGCGCGGTGTGGACGATGCGGACGCAGTCGTCGTGATCGGCGTTGCCCCAGGCGCCGAGCATCATGGCCCCCAGGCACAAGGGCGACACCCGCATGCCGGTGCGCCCGAGCGTTCGCAGTTGCACGTCAGGAACCTCCGGCAGCGTTGGTCGGTGCGGGCGCCGGTGCCGGCGGTGCCGTCGGTGCAGCCGGTGCAGCCGGTGCAGCCGGTGCAGCCGCGGCGGGGGACTGCGGCGCAGCGAAGACGGCCGTTCGGTAGTAGTCGAGCTCGGCCACTGATTCCCGGATGTCGTCGAGGGCGCGATGGGCGCTCTTCTTGGGCGGCGCGCCCGCCGCCGCCTCGGGGTACCAGCGCCGGGCCAGCTCCTTCACCGTGGAGACGTCCACGCATCGGTAGTGGAGGAACCGGTCGATGTCGGGGAGCTGGGCGGCGAGGAAGCGACGGTCTGTGCCGATGGAATTGCCGCACAGAGGCACAGTTCCCGCCTCGGGGATGTGGGCTTGGAGGAACTCGAGGGTGCGGCGACCTGCTTCCTGGAGCGAGAGCGTGGAGCGCTCGATCTGCTCGAGCAGGCCCGAGGTCGTGTGCATGGTCCGGACCACGTCGTCCATGGCCTCGAGCTGGGCCGGCTCGGCGTGCACCACCAGGTCCGGGCCTTCGGCCACGATGCGGAGGTCGTCGTCAGTGACGAGGCAGGCGATCTCGACGATGGTATGGCGCTCGGGGTCGAGGCCCGTCATCTCGAGGTCCATCCACGCCAACATCGTTTCGGATGCTACCCAGGGCCGGCATCGACCCGGGAAGGCCGTAGCCGGGCCGAGATAGGGTCGCACGATGCTCGAGGTCCCCATCGTCCGGCTGGACCCCGAGCTGCCCGTGCCCTCGTACGCGCACCAGAGCGACGCCGGAGCCGACCTCTACGCCCGCATCGACGTGACCCTAGAGCCCGGGGGAGGGCGGGCGCTCGTGCCCACCGGGGTGGCCCTCGCCATACCCGAGGGGTATGCCGGCTTCGTCCAGCCGAGAAGCGGCTTGGCGCTGCGCCACGGGGTCACCTGCCTCAACACCCCCGGCTTGATCGACGCCGGATATCGCGACGAGTTGCGCGTGCTCCTCGTCAACACCGACCCCCGGACGCCCTACGCCGTGCACCGGGGGGACCGGATCGCGCAGTTGGTCATCCAGTCGGTCGAGGAGGCCAAGTTCACCGAGGGCGACCTGCCGCCCAGCAGCCGCGGGACGGGCGGATTCGGTCACACCGGCCGATGAGCCCGATGGAGCGCCTGCGGGGTCTCGACGCCGCTTTCCTCGCCCTGGAGACCCCGGTGATGCACATGCACATGGGGGCCGTCCTCGTCCTCGAGCCCCCCGAGCACGCTCGATCCGAGCCGCCCGCCGTACAGGTCGGGCGGATGCGACGCGTGGTCGAGGAGCGCCTCCACTTGGTGCCGCTGCTTCGTCGCAGGGCGATTCGTGTGCCCTTCGGTGTCGACCACCCGGTCTGGGCCGACGATCCCGACTTCGACCTCGACTACCACCTGCAGAGAGCGAGCCTTCCCGCCCCGGGCGGGCCGGCCGAGCTGGCTGCCTTCGTCTCGGGTGTCGTGTCCCGGCAGCTCGACCCCGACCGTCCGTTGTGGGAGATGCACTTCGTGGAGGGTCTCGACTCGGGGCATGTGGCCGTGGTGCCGAAACTGCACCACGCCGTCATCGACGGCGTCTCCGGGGCGGAGACACTGGCGGCGTTCCTCGACGTCGGTTCCGAGGGTCGTGCCGTCTCCCGCCCGGCGCGCCGGTTCAAGCCCGACCCGCTCCCGAGCAACGTCGAGGTGCTGGGCTACTCCCTGTCGTCACTGGCCCACCAGCCCGAGCGGGCCTGGGGCGCATTACGGCGGACCTACGGCGCCCTGCGCGACCTGTCGGAGCGCAACCGGCGCCTTCGCGAGGAGGAAGAGCTCACGCCACCACCTGCGCCGTTCCGGGCGCCTCGGACGTCGCTCAACGGCGCCATCTCGGCTCAGCGCCGGGTGGCCTTCGCAGAGATCCCGCTCGGAGACGTCCAAGCGGTTCGCCGCGTCTTCGGCGGTACGGTGAACGACGTCGTCCTGGCTGCGGTGTCCGGTGCCCTTCGCCGGCTCCTTGCCGAGCGGGGGGAGACCCCCGAGCAGTCCCTGGTGGCCATGGTCCCCATCTCGGTGCGGACCGAAGCCGATCGAGGCACGCAGGGCAACAAGCTCTCCGCAATGCTCGTCTCCCTGGCGTCCACGGTCGCCGACCCGGTGGAGCGGCTCCGGCTGGTGGCAGAGGGCACGCGCCTGGCAAAGGAGCAGGCGGGCGTGCTGTCGGAGGACCTCATCCGTGGATGGGCGCAACTGGCCTCTCCGGCGTTGTCCGCTCGGCTCGCTCGGCTGAGCGGCAACTTGCGCCTCTTCGACCACCTGCCGCCCCTGTTCAACGTGGTGGTCTCGAACATCCCCGGGCCCGAGCTCCCGCTGTGGTGGGCCGGGGCCCGTCTCGACGCCCTCTACCCGGTGGGCCCCATCCTCGAGGGCGTGGGGCTGAACGTGACGGTGGTGAGCTACACGGGAACGCTGCACATCGGGGTGGTGGGCTGCCGAGAACTCGTCCCCGAGGTCGAACACCTCGGTCACCTTCTCGCCGACGCCTTCGGCGAGTTGTCCAAGGCTGCTGCCCGCCAAGGTGAACACTGGGCCTGACCAGGGCCTTCATGTCCGCTATGGCGGGCACCCGGTGTGGGCCGGCGCTAAAGTATGTGCTCCCACGCGGACGTGGCTCAGTTGGTAGAGCACAACCTTGCCAAGGTTGGGGTCGCGGGTTCGAATCCCGTCGTCCGCTCCAAGCGAATCACCTTGTCGTGTGAAGTTCCGGTACCTGGGCGACACACTGGCTTCGGCTCCTGGTTGACACTTTCCGGACGCGGCTCCGGTAGGTGGGCGACACTGGCTCCGGTAGGTGGGCGACACCCCATCCACCCTCGGCCATTTCGACGGTTCTTGGCTGTGGACGACCACGTCCGCGACCAAGGAGGGACCTGTCGTGCTGGTGGAGCTGG